>JACCTC010000286.1 GCA_013812655.1 Deltaproteobacteria bacterium
CACCGCCGGCTTCGCACCGCGCGACGCCGTCGACGACACCAGGATGCCGATGCCGCCGCCGAGGCCGATCGCGAACCCGGCGAGCGCGATGTACAGCCGGCGACGCGACCGGGTCTCGGCGCGCGAGGCCGCCGGCATGGCCCACACCGAGAGCTTCGTCGTCGGCGGCGCCCACCCCCTGGCAGTCGAGCCCGCCAGCGGGAGCTCGACGGGCGCCATGTGCCGCGGCTCCGAGAGCTGTTCACGGTCGCCTTGCAACCAGCGGCCGTAGCGCAGGGCCTGCGGGATCGCGACGACGCAGAGGATTGCCGAGGCGACCATCGCGCCACCGAAGCCGACGAGGATGTTCGCGATCATGTCGACGTCGGAAGCCGGCAACACGCGCACCAGTCCGCGCAGGACGGCGTGATCGAGTGCGAGCAGCACGATCCCGAAGCCGGCATCGAGGACGGCGCTCGCGAGCACGCTGATCAACCCGCCGCGCGCCATCAGCCCTCCGAACACCAGGCCAACGAGCGCCGCGACGCACCACGCGGCCACGTAGGGCGCGCCACTGCTCGCGTTCTGCTGCACGAGCACGAATGCGATCGTGCCGAGGAGGAGGCAGGTCGCGCCGATCAGCTGGGTCAAGACGCCCGCGAGCCGGAGTACGGCTCTGCCCGGTGGTCGAGACTCCGCAGTCACGGTGCGAGCGTACTGCAGGCGAGCTGGGAACGCGGCGACCACATCCGGTGAACGCACGGCCGAGCGCACATGATTCCCGACCGGGCTCTTGTGTCGGCAGGGATGCCCGCGGTCGGATGGATCCCGGCGATACCGATGGCAAAACGCAAGACACCCCTGCTCACGAAGGACGCGACCGCCCAGATCAAGGCGCTGCTCGCGACGCCGCGCAGCCGCTGGGACAGTAGCCACTGGAAGCGACGCGAAGGAAGTCGTCCCGCTGTTCGGCGACACGCCCGCCGCGAAGCACGTGATCGCGCTGCTGGCGGGCACGGCCGACGACCGCACGAAGGCCTCGCCGGCCCGCGCGTTCGCGAAGCAGCTCGGCATGGATCCGCCGCCGGACGTGCTCCAGGCGACGCTGTCGTTTCGCGATCGCGCGGGCAAGACCCTCTACCAGGTCAGGATCGACTCGACGCTCGCGAGCTGGCTCCAGGGCCGCAGCCAGTGGTTCACGCTGTGGTCGACGCTGACGCCCGCGCGGCTCGTCGAGGAGCTGCCGCGCGATCGCGCGAGCTACGTGCTGCGCGTCGGCAAGGGCGCGAACCGCGCGAAGCTCGACGCGTGGGCGAAGTCGCTGATGGCCCGCTGAGCCGCGCGGCTACTGCGAGCTGACGTTGCCGGCGAGCCCGAAGACCGGCGCCCACGCGGAGACATACCAGAACACGTTGACGGCGATCGCGACCACCGCGAGCACGACGAGGCCCCAGCGCGGGCGACGGATGTGGAGCGCGATCAGGGCGACGAGCAGCGCGAGCGGCATGCCGTAGACCCACTGCGCAGAGAGCACGATATGGGTCGACGCCGGCATCTGGATCTCGCCGAAGTCTTCGTACACACGGCGGAGCCGGAAGCTCGCCGCGGCGAGATAGCAGGCGATCGCGATCGCGATCGTCGCGACGCCGGCACCGACGCCGTCGAGGTAGCCAAGTGGTCGGCGGTTCATTCGACAGGCGGCGGGGGTGGGAGACCAGTGCGCTTGATCCGCAACGGCACGACGGGCGAGCCGTTCACGCGGTTCGCGAGCTGCCCGCAGGCAGCATCGATGTCATCGCCGCGCGGCATACGGAGGTAGGTCGACAGGCCGAGGCGCTTGCACTCGTTCTGGAAGGCCTCGACCGCGGCCGGTGTGGGGCGCGCGTACGACGCCTCGGGGTGCGGGTTGTACGGGATGATGTTGACCTTGCACTTGATGGTGCGCAGCAGCTTCGCGAGTTGCGCCGCATCGGCGAGCGAATCGTTGACGCCCGCGAGCAGCACGTACTCGAACGTGATGCGGCGGCGCTGCTCGAGCGGATACGCCTTGAGCGCGCCGAGCAGCTTCGCGATGTTCCACTTGCGATTGATCGGCATGATCGCGTCGCGGATCTGATCGTTCGGGGCGTTCAGCGAGACCGCGAGGTTCGGCCGCACGGTCTCGTTACCGAGCTTCTCGAGCTTGGGCACGAGGCCCGACGTCGACACCGTGATCCGCCGCTGGCCAAGCCCCGCACCCTTGTCGTGCGTGAGGATTCGCAGCGAGGTGACCAGGTTGTCGTAGTTATGGAGCGGCTCGCCCATCCCCATGTAGACGATGTTCGAGATCCGGCGATCTGGATCGACCTCGGCGAGCAGGCGCTGCCCGAGATAGACCTGGTCGACGATCTCGCCGGCGTCGAGGTTCCGCTTCAGGCCCATCTTCGCGGTCGCGCAGAACTGGCAGTCCACCGCGCAGCCGACCTGCGACGAGATGCACTGCGTGGTCTTGTCGCCCGCCGGGATCAGCACGCTCTCGATCGACTGACCATCGCGGGTCACGAGCCGCAGCTTGCGGGTGCCATCGCGCGAGGTCTGGACCTCGGCGACCGTCAGGCAACCGATCGTCGCGACCTCGTGAAGCCGCGCGCGCGTCGCGGCGCCGAGGTTCGTCATCTCGTCGAAGCTGCGCACGCGCTTCTCGTGGACCCAGCGCCAGATCTGCTCGCCCCGGAAGCGCGGCCAGCCCTGCGCGACGGCAAACAGCTCCGCCTCGTCGATCGTCATCGCCCGGAGGTCGGGCGTCATCGCTCGGGGGCGGACGTCGCTGGGGGCGTCCGTGGGTGCCGGCGTGGTTTCCACCGGCCGTAGCTAGCACGGAAACCGGCCAGTCCGCCGATCAGTTTCCTTCGGAGGCCAGGGGTGGCGGGATGACGCCTCGAAATCGAGGCTACTTGATCGTGATCGCGAGCTTCGTGTTGAAGCTCTCGGGCGGCTTGAGCGCCTTGAGCGCGGGCTCGACCACCTGGCGGACGCAACCATCACCTGGAGGCGCGCCGGCGGCCAGCGGCTCGAACTTGAGGACGAACATGCCGGGATCGTCCTCGTACTCGGACTGCACGAAGCTCGAACGCACCGGAACGGTCACGGCAAGCGCTTCCTTCTTGGTCGCCGCGTAGTGCGCTTCCCAGCACGCGACGAGCCCGGCGCGCAGGTCGGGACCGGTCAGCTTCTCCTGGATCGTCGCGAACGACTTCGTCGGCTGCGGGGTGGCCGCGACCGTGACGACGACCTTGTCGCTGGCGGGGGCCGCCGGTGCCCTGGTGAGGTAGAGATCGGCGGTTTTCGGCGCACCGAGCAGGATCGGGTCGAGCCCGGCCTCGGCGAGCGTCGCCAGGGTCTGGAGCGCGCGTTCCCGCAGCCCGCTGCCGACCGGCACCGCGAGCACGCAGCGGTGGAGCACGCGCGCCGCGAGCTCGGCGTTCTCCTTCTTGCCGGTCGCGGCGGCGAGCGTCGTGCCGTACGCGCAATCGACATCCGGCGGCACGCCACCCGCGACCTTCTCGGCCTCGTACTGACCGATCGCCTGGGCATACGCCGCGATCGCGGCATCGTGCTCGCCGCGCGCACGGGCCGCGAAACCGAGGGCCGCGTAGAAGTCACCGACCGCCGATCGCGCCGTGCGCCGGCAGACCTGGTCGAAGCACCGCAAATTATCCTGGCAGTGCATGCTCGCGCCGCAGGTCTCGTACTCGCGCGACTTCTGCTCGGTCCGCGCACCACCACCACCCTGGGGGTCCGACGCGGTGGCCTTCGTGTCACACGCCGCGCAGACCACCAAGGCCAGGAGAAAAACCTTCATCGCGTCGATGGTATCACCGTCGTCAAAGCGGGGGTCGGCGGGGCGGGGGTCGGCGGAGCATGGCCGGCGGCAGGCGCGGCTCGGGTGCGAACGCGACCTCGATCAGCCACACGAGGCTGCCGATGAACAGCCCGAGCGAGCTCGCGAACGACAGGTACACGCCGTGAAGTGCGTCGGGCGTCATGCACCACAGCGCGAACCACGCGGTGCTGAGCGCGCCGATCACGACGCCGGTGATCGCGAGGCGACGCTCCGACGAGCCGGTCAGCCCGATCGCGCCGAGCATCAACAGGCCGAGGCCGGCCTCGATCGCACCGATGGGCGCCGACACGACGACCATCGCGAACCCCGCCATGACGACGAGCCAGGCCAGACCGCGCAGCACTATCGCGCTGCCGACGAAGCCGCGTCGCGTGCGGGCAAGCGCGACCGCCGCGAACACGCCGCCGTAGAGATACGGCACCCAGAACGGCGGGACATCGAGCGGCACGATGGGCTGGCTGCAGCCTTCGATCGCCGGCAGGAACATGCAGACGAACAGCAGCATGCCGGACGTGCCGGTCAGCAGTCGATGACGGCGCCGCGCCGGCGCGACGCGGACTTGGCGCAGTGGCGGCTCCACCGCACTGACCACGAGGTCTGGATCACCCATCGAAGAGGAGCATGTTGCCAGAACGCATCGCAGATCTTGCCGAGATTCCGCTCGGGGAATTTCGGGTTTCGCGTGTGCACGTTTGCAGCTCAATGTCGGCGCAGCAGCTCGCCGAGCGTCTCGCGTACTTGTGGGTTCGTCTCGATCTCGTGATGTTGCCGGAGGATCGGCAGCACGTCGGCGTTGTCCATCTGTGCGAGCGCGGCATACGCGGCCTCGCGCAGGTTGCCGGTCTCCTGGCGCAGCACCATGACGAGGAACTCGCCGGCCTCGACCGTCTGGATCTTGCCGATCGACTGAAGCGCCGCTGTGCGGACGCGCGGATCGTTGCTCTCGCGATAGATCCGCGCGAGCGGATTGAACGCGTGGGGAAAGTGCAGCCCGCCGATCGCGACGAGCGCCGCCTCGCGCACCTGAGCATCGGGATCCGACAGCGCCTTGCGCACGATCACGAACGACCGCTTGAAGTAGAGGAAGCGCAGCGCCTTGACGGCCGCGCGCCGGATCACCGGGTCCGGCGACGCGAACAGCTTCTCGAGCGGCGACAGCGCAGCGTACGACTGGAGCTCGCCGAGGAGCTCGGCGACGTGCACCAGGGTCTCGGTCTCGCCGTCGGCCTTGCGTGCCTGAGCGTCCGCGAGCGTCAGCAGCACGACAAGCGCGCGCCGGCGGATGCCGTTCGGATAGCGGAGGTCGCCGACGATCGATGCCGCGACCGCGAACGGATCGCCATCCATCTCCCACTCGAGCAGGTCGACGAACCAGATGTCGGCGTAGGCGTGCTGCTGCTTCAGGTAGTCGGGCAACCCCGGCAGCTCGACGGGCGGCGACGCGAGCCCCTTGTAGCGCAGCGCGATCGCGGCGAATCGCTTCTTCGCGCGGTCCGGTAGCTCGAGCCCGGCGAGCTTGTCGAAGCACTCGCGCACCGACGGGTAGTCGCCGACTGCCGAATGCTGCGAGGCCGCGGCGAGCAGCGCGTTCTCGGTCATCTGCACCGGGACGCCCGTCTCGACGAACTTGTCGGCGCAGCGCATCCACGTCAGCGCGCTCTTGTGCTGGTAGTGCCGATCGTACGGCAGGCCCGCGCGCGCCGCGAACGCCGCGGCCTCCTGGTAGAGCGTCGCCGCCGCGTGCAGCTCGCCGCGCTCGAGCGCGAGCTTGATGAAGTCCTCGTAGTACTGGAGGACGTAGAACTTGAGGTTGTCGTCGCGCAGCACGCGGATGCAGTTGACGTAGCCCTCGGCGAGGTTCTCGAACTGCGAGCTCTCCTTGCCGAGCTTGAGCAGGATCTGGAAGCAATCGAAGGCGCGCTCGAGCTCGCCGACCTGCTCGAAGTCGTCGGCGACCTGCTCGAGCTTGCGCTGGCTCTCGATCAGCGCGCGCCGCGCCTCGCCGGAAGTTGCCTCGAGCCGGACCGCCGCGAGGCCATAGTTGAAGTGGACGAGCGCCGCCTCGTACGGCCGCTGGCCGAGGCCGGGTGCGTGGAGCAGCGCCTTCCACGCCGTCGTGGCGTCGGGGTACTGCTTCGCGCGCTCGAACGCGACGGCCGCATGCACCGGCAGCTTGGCCTGCTGGTAGAGCTGCGCCGCCTCGGCCTGCTTCTTGTCGAGCTCGGCGAGCCGGGCGCGCATGCCGATGTGCTCGTCACCGACGAGCTGCGCACGGGCCTGATCGAAGTAGTGGAGGTAGAGGTAGACGAACGCGGCCTCGCGGGCGCGGCCGAGGTGGCGATAGATCTCGCCGAGCCGGCGCAACCAGTCGTCGTACTCGTAGTTGATGACGTGGGTCTGACCGATCAGCTCGCGGTAGTGACGCTCGGCGTCGCCCCACTTGCCCTGCTGGACGAGCGCCTCGGCCTGATCGGCCGTCGACTCGATCGAGTTGAACGTCCGCCGGGCCATGGGCTACTTCATCGCCTTCAGCTTGCGGCTGGTCGCCGGATCGGTGGTCGGCGGTGCCGCCGACGGCTGCGCGACCTTCTTGACGCTGGTCGCATCGCCGACGATATCGAGCGCGCGGCGCTGGCGCTCGGCGCGATTCGTCAGCACGTCGCCCGAGACGATCTGCGAGCGATCGAGGAGCGACACGAACTCGGGGAGGTGATCGCTCGACGGCAGCACGACGACGCCGTACAGGAACGCTTGCTGCTTCAGCGCGGTCACGATCTCGGGCTCGATGTGACACTGGCCGTGGGTGATCGTGTAGAGCACGACGCGGCGCTTCTGCTCCCGGCGCAGCCGGGTGACCTCGACGAGGAGCTGGCGAAAGACCTTGCCGTAGTTGCGGCCACGCTCGCTGCGGAAGCTCAACAGATATGGCACCGGCACCTGCCCCGAGCGCCCGATCTTGATCGTCTCGTGCAGCCGCGAGTCGAAGAACCGCACCCAGATCTCGTCGCCTTCGAGGGTGAGCTTCTTGATCAGCGCGAGGGCGAGGCCGCGCGCGAAGACCTGGCGCTGCCCTCGCATCGACGCCGAGCAGTCGATCAGCATGTACTGGAGCCGGCGCTCGTCCTCGCGCTGCTTCTCGCGGCCGTAGTACAGGAGCTCGGCATCGACGACCTTCTGCTCGAAGATCTCGCGGTCGTACGCGAGCTCCGACAGCACGAGCGAGTCGATGTTGCCCTTGCGCTCGATCGAGGCGTAACCGTCGACGGCGAACGTCTGGCTGCCCGTCGAGCGGCGGGTCTCGAGCACGCTTGGCAAGAGGTCGAGCGAGAAGTTCGCGACGTCGTTCGCCTCGGGCGACCCGAGCGCGGCGAACAGATCGACGAGATCGATCGCGCCGCCGAGCGCCTCGCTGCCCGACGCGCTGTCCTCCTTGAACAAGCCGAGGAGCCGCACGGTGTCGAGATCGATCAGCTCGACCTGGGTGTAGACGTGCATCGACTGCGTGACCAGGTGCTCGAGGAACGCCCACAGCCCGCGCGCGTCGAAGTCGCGGAAGTGATCGGCGTAGTCGATCTCGCCGAGGATGCCGAGGTCGAGTGGCAGCGTCTCGGCGCCGGTGCTCTTGCTGCGGTCGCGCCAGCGGTTGTAGGTGTCGCCGAGGATGCGCGACAGCAGCACGGCGACCATCTCGTCGCGCAGCCGCAGCCCGGCGAGCCGTTCGGTGACCTCGGACGCGCTGATGTTCTCGAGCAAGCGCCGGTACTGATCGAGCTGCGGCTTCATGCCCGGCGGCACCTGGATGCGAGCGAGCTGCGCCTCGCGCGCGCGCAGCGTGTAACCGCCCGCGCCACGGGTCATCGACAGCATCACGCCGATGTCGTGGATCACGAACAGCGGGAGATGCACGCCCATCCGCATGAGCGAGTTGCTCCACGCCGCCGCTCGCACGATCGCCATCGGGGTGTCGACCTGGACGTGTGACAGCGCCATCGTCGCGACCTGGCGCGCCAGGAAGCTGCGTCGACGCTCCACGGGAATCGGCACGGACGGCAGGCTATCACCCGAGCCCGCGCGGGCGGTTGGCGCGCTTTGCGAATTTCTCGGTCCTGCGCATGCTCGCGGCAGCGCTGGCGTGCGCCGAGATCTCGGTCATCCTGCATGACCGTGCGTCTACTTCCGCTGCTCGCGCTGCTCCTGCTCGCTGTCGTCGTCACCTCGCCTGCAGCCCGCGCCGAACCAGCGCTCGAGCTGCGCCTCATGACGTACAACCTCAACTACGGTAACCCGAGCCCGCGGACGTCGCTCGATGCGATCGAGCAGGCAGACGTCGACATCGTCCTGCTCCAGGAGATCACGCGCGAATGGCGCGCCGCACTCGAACAGCGGTTCGCGAAGCAGTATCCGTATCGGGTCTACCGCATCACCGGCCATGGCTCGGCCGGCATCGCGACGCTCTCGAAACACCCGATCACCGACGAGCAGCTGTGGTCACCGCCGGCGCGGACCGGCGCGTGGTTTCCCGCGCAGCGCCTCGTGATCGACAGCCCGCTCGGCACGCTGCAGATCCTCAACGTCCACCTCCGGCCGTGTCTCGACGGCGGGAGCTGGGTCAAGGGGTTCATGACGACGCCCCCGGTGCGCCGCAAGGAGATCGAGGCGCACTGGAAGAAGATGGACTACCAGCTGCCGACGATCGTCGCCGGTGACTTCAACGAGGACGCGTCCGGCCGCGCGATCGATTACCTGCAGCACCACGGGATGACCCGGGTCGCGACGACCGGCCCGACGACGTGGCACTACGTGACGCACACCCACGGCAAGACGCACGACCTGCTGAAGATGGACATCGATCACGTGATGATCGACAGCCACTTCGTGGCCACGGACGCCCACGTCGTCGACGCCGGAACGTCCGACCATCGACCCGTGATCGTCACGATCCGGCCCAAGTGACCGCGGGCTTGGGCTAGGCTCGCGGGCGATGAACCTCTACGACGCGACCGTCCCCGTCTTCACGAAGCTGCTCAAGAACGTCGACCGCTGGCTCGACAAGGCTGTCGCCTCGGCCGAACAGCGCAAGTTCGACCCGGAGATCCTGATGCAGGCGCGGTTGTCGCCCGAGCAGTATCCGTTCATCCGGCAGCTCCAGTCGGCCTGCGACCAGGCGAAGTTCGCGGTCGCGAAGATGACCGCCAAGGAGCCGCCGGTTCACCCCGACACCGAGAAGACGATCGCCGAGATCCGCCAGCGCGTGCGTGCGGTGGTCGACTACCTCGGCACGTTCAAGCGCGAGGACTTCGTGGGCTGCGAGGATCGCCAGTGCGGTCACAGCTGGATGGGCGGCAAGACGCTGCGCGCCGGCGACTACCTCGACCACGTCGTGCTGCCGAACCTGCACTTTCACCTGACGACCGCGTACGCGATCATGCGCCACAATGGGGTCGGCCTCGGCAAGATGGACTACCTCGGCGAGCTGCCCTTCAAGGCCTGAAGCCAAGCCGCCAGCTTCCGTCAGAGGCCGAACTTCGACGACGCGAACACGGTCTCGAGCAGCTGGTCGACCTCGCGAATCATCCGGGCCGCGGCCTCGCCGGGGAGTGCGGCGAGCGCGACCTTGATCTCGTTCAGGTTCTTGAGCTGGCTGAACAGCTGGATGTCCGAGAGCTCGGTGCCCGACGTGAGCAGCTCGCGGATGAGGCCAAGCTCGGTCAGCAGATCATCGAGGCTCGCCGACGGACCGATGAAGCGGCGCTCGTCTGGATGCTCGCGGTAGTACGAGTCGACGATCGGGTTCACGATCTCCTCGAGCAGCTCGACCTGATCGAGGTTGTTCCAGATGTGGCGGAGGATGAAGAAGTCGCCGTCGTGGACGCGCG
>JACCTC010000298.1 GCA_013812655.1 Deltaproteobacteria bacterium
TGCTGCCCGCGCTGCCGCTACCGGCCGCGTCGGGAGCCTTCGGCTTCTGCTCGATCGTGGTGTCGCTGCCCCACCAGTACGCGTCGGCACCGGTGCCCTTGCGCTCGAGCTTCACGATGCGCTTCTCGGCCTTGTTCCAGAGCACGACCGAGCCGATGTCCGGTTTGACCGTCTTGTCACGCGTCCACGTGCGATAGCCGTACACGAGCATCACGGCGAGCAAGACGCCGTGGATCAGGGCTCCTCTCATCGCTTCACCTCACCGGCGCGGCCGGCCTTCTTCATCGAACGGCGCCGGCGGGCCCAGGTCCCGACGAGGCCGAGGGTCAGGACGAGCAGCGGGGCGCCGACGGTCGTCAACGTGAACCACACCGCATCCTGGTTCTTCGAGTGCTGGATCGGCTTGTCGTCCTCCGACACGATCTCGCCGGCGAACACTTCCTCGCCGCCGAGCCACCGGATCGAATCGACGAGCAGGTTGCCGGAGAGCAGGCGAACCTGTGCACGGCCCATCGCGCCGGGCGCGAGCACGTCGGCGAACAGATCGACGTCCGAGTACACGAGGGCGCGGAAGCCGTCCTTGCCGCCGACCTTGGGGCCTTCGATCGCGGCGCCGAGGTTGTAGCGATCCTTGCGCTCCGGCTTCGGGCCCTTGTCGTCGAACGTGAAGTTCGCGTTGTAGTCGAGCCACGACGACGCCATCGAGCGGATCGTGATCGTCTTCTTCGGGACCTCGCCCTGCGACGAGAACGGATGATCCTCGAGCGCGCCGGGCTCGATCGTGATCAGCTCGCCGCCGCGCGAGATCGCGGTCGTCGTCGCGTGCGACGTGAACTGCGAGGTCATCACGAAGCGGCGATCGGTGATCGATCCACGCTGCGGCATGAACGCCTGGTCGTCGACCAGGTCACCGGGCATCATCCGCACGCCGACGCGGCCGGCGAGCGGGCCGATGCTGGGCTCGCCCTTCGGATCGAGCGCGAGCAGCAGGCGACCACCACGCGTCAGGTAGCGATCGAGCGCTTCCCACTCGGCGGTCTGCAGCGGGACCGACGGCCCCATGAGCAGCACCATCGTGGCGTCCGCCGGGACGTCGCGCGCGAGCTCCATCACCGTCAGATCCTTGATCTCGTAGTTGAGCTCCGCGAGCCGCTTGCGGAACATCGTCATGCTGCGCTCGGGGATGCGGCCCTTGAGATCGGGCGGCACCGACTCGGAGTCGGTGACCTCGCCGTGGCCCTTCACGAGGTACGCCTTGCGCTTGTCACGCACGAGCTTCATCAGCAGCGCGTTGATCTCGCGATCGAGGTTCCGCAGCTTGCCCGAGACCTTGCGCGCCTTCTCGAGGTCGGTCTCGATCTCGAGCGTGAAGAACTTCTCGGCCTCGCCGGTCCCCCGCGCGAGCACGATCACGCCCTCCTTCTGCACCTTGTACTTGCCCGCGAGGTCGGCGTTGCCGACGCGGTCGTCGATCGAGATCTCGAGCTTGCCGCTCGCCGCGCGCAGCGTCTCGAAGTAGTCGAGGACCTGCTCCTTGACCTCGTTCGGATCGGGGAAGAACAGGTGCACCTTCACGGGCTCGGTGGCGTTGGCCACGATGTTCTTCGTCGACTCGCCGGGCGACGACGTCTTGAAGTAGCTGACGTCGCGCGAGACGTTGCGCTCCTTGGTGACGCGGCAGGTGACCATCAGCAGCGCCGCGGCGAGCGCGACGGTGAGACCGGACCAGCCGATCTCTCGGACCCGGTAGTACTCGACGCCCGCATCATCGGTGTCGTCGATGTCGAAGTTCGTGCGGAGCGGAATGCCGAGCGAGAGCTCGATCATGAGGACCGGCACGACCGAGGCCAGCATCACGATCGACCACACGACGGTGAGCGCGCCAGACACCCGGGCGGCCGACTTCGCCTCGACACCGAGCACGCCGAGCCCCCAGGTGGTCGACAGCGCGTAGAGCACGAGCGCGAGCAGCGTGCCGAGGTGACAGACGAGCAGCGTGCGCTCGACCTTGCGCCGCGCACCCGTGCTCCCGAGCGTGGTCCACAGTCGGGCCGCCGTGACCGCGACCAGGAGGCCGATGCCGAGCCCGGTGAGCGCGACGCGGAGGCCCGCTTGATGCGCGACCAGCCGCTCGCTGATGAACGTGAGGAGGAGGCCGATCCCGAACGCGAGAGAGGCCCACCACGGAGAAGCTGTTCTCATTGCCATCGCTTCGCCTCCAGCGTCTTCACCGCGAGTAAGAGGAAGAAGTATGTGACTGCCAGGTAATAGACGACGTCCTTGAGGTTGAGGACGCCGCGCATGAAGCCGTTCTGGAAGTGGATCCACCAGAGGTCGAGCTCCTGGAGGACTTCGCGGACACCGCCGTCGAGCTTCTTCGCGAACAGGTAGAGCAGCAGCATCACGAAGAGGATCGCGAGGGCCGAGACGCCGGCGACGAGCTGGTTCTTCGCGAACGAGCTCGCGAAGATGCCGATCGACAGCGCCGCCGAGCCGAGCAGGAACAGGCCGAGGTACCCGACCATGATCTGCGCGCCCGAGATCTTGCCGCGCACCTTGATGAGCAGCGGCATGTAGAGCGAGAGCAGCAGCAGGATCGCGAGGAACGTCAACGCCGCGAGGAACTTGCCGACGATGATCTCGGTATCGCGCACCGGAGAGGTGTTGAGCAGCACGAGCGAGTGGGTCTGGCGCTCCTCGGAGATCAACCGGAACGAGAGCAGGAGGCCGGCCGCGAGGGCGACGCCGCTCGAGAAGTAGAAGAAGCGCTCGAGTACGATTGCCGAGAGCTGCTCGCCCTGGAGCGCGTAGCCCTGAAACAGGATGCCGTCGACGAGCAGCAGCACGGCCGCGATCACCCAGGCAAAGGGCGACCGTAGATATGCGCCGAGCTCGCGGCGGTAAATGATGCTAGTTGCTCGCATCGGCTCCTCCAACGAGTCGGATGAACGTGTTCTCGAGCTCGCTGCGCGAGTAGTCGAGCTTCAGAAGATCGAGCTTGGCGTCGACGACCGCGCGGCTGACGTCGGCGCGGCAGTCCTGGGTCGTCTCGAGCGCGAACAGCCAGCCGCCGCCCTGCTCGTACGGCTCGGCGACGCTCTTCACGCCGGCAACCGCGTTCAGCACCTTGACGATGTCGGCCTTGGGATCGAGCGGCGCGGACGGTTCCTTGTCCTTCGGCGCATCGCCGCGATACGGATCGGCCGGGTTCTTCGGCGCGCGGATCGTGACCGTGATCTGGCGGATCTCGCCCTCGTGCGCGGCGAGCTCGCCCTCGCTACCGACGCCGAGGATCTTGCCGCGGCCGAGCACGAGCAGCCGATCGCAGGTCTGGCTGATCTCGGTGAGGATGTGGCTCGAGATCAGGACCGTGTGGTTCTGCTTGAGATCGTGGATCAGGTTGCGCATCTCGACGATCTGCACGGGATCGAGGCCGCGAGTCGGCTCGTCGAGGATCAGGAACTTCGGCTGGTGGATGATCGCCTGGGCGACACCGACGCGCTGCCGGTAGCCATGGGAGAGCGTGCCGATCGGATCCTGCGAGACATCACCGAGTGCGGTGATGTCCAGGACGTCGGGCAGCCGCTTCCTGACCTCGGCACGTGACATCCCGCGCAGCTCGCCCGCGAAGCCGAGGTAGTCGACGATGTTCATGTCCGTGTAGAGCGGCGGGTTCTCCGGGAGAAACCCGATGCGCTTGCGGACCTCGTGTGGCTCGGCCACCGCGTCGACACCACCGACCTCGATCGTGCCGGCCGAGGGCCGGAGATCGCAGGCGAGGATGCGGAGCGCG
Source organism: Deltaproteobacteria bacterium (assembly GCA_013812655.1). GTDB lineage: Bacteria > Myxococcota_A > Polyangia > Haliangiales > Haliangiaceae > JABFXX01. The sequence continues at coordinate 3,794 of JACCTC010000298.1, forward strand.
GTCGTCTTGCCGGCGCCGTTGAGCCCGAGAAAGCCGACGGTCTCGCCGTCCTTGATCTCGAACGACACGGGCCCCAGTGCGCGTTTGCCGCCGTAGAACTTCGAGAGATTCGATGCGCGGATCATTACGCCTCTCTTCGTACGCGCCATAGGCGCGGAATCGCTGGGGTTTCTTAAACCCCCTTAGCAGTGGTGTCAAGCTGCTGCGCGGCCTCAAACCGTCGAGGCCCCGGGCCTTGTTCCCGGACATGAACGAATGTGAAGACGCGTGGTTAGGCATGCCGGCTGCACGATGCTCGTGTCATGCGTGGCCTGCCAGTCGCTGCCGTCATCGCGCTCCTCGCGAGCGCCTGTTACCGCGAGTACGCCCCGGCGTCCACCACGCCTGATTTCCGACCCGAGCCGATGGTCGTGCACGGTCCGCCAGGTGGTGAGATCGATCCCGGTTATGGCTTCGAAGCGGGCGCTTACGGCGATGCCGCGATCGAGCCGTCCTCTGATCCGCAGGATCCCGGTTACGTCCTCGGTACTGTCACCGATGCCGAGATCGACGCGACCCTGCAACCCTACGGCGAGTGGGTCGAGGACCCCGAGTACGGCCGCGTCTGGCGCCCGTACACCACGGTGGTGGGCGTGGATTTCACACCGTACGAGACCTGCGGAACCTGGGTGTGGACCGACTACGGCTGGACGTACAGCTGCGACTGGGACTGGGGATGGCTGCCGTTCCACTACGGCCAGTGGGCGTGGTGCGATGGTTACTGGGGCTGGGTCGCCGACTACACGTGGAGCCCGGCGTGGGTCGAGTGGCGTCACGGCGCCGGTTACGTTGGCTGGCGACCGGCACGTCCGCACCATCGCGATCACCGCGCCGGCTCGCGCGGCCCACGCATCCGCGATCATCGCAGCGGCGCCTCGGACTGGCGCTTCACCGCCGAGCGTGACTTCGGCCGCCGCATCCGCGGCCGGTTGATCGCGAACCCCGCCGAGGGACTGCGCGTCACCACCACCGTCGCACGCCCACCCGTCCGCGCCACCGTCTCGCCGATCCGTGCCGCGGGTCTCATGCGCGCGCGGCTCGATGCGCGCGGCGGTCGTGCGTGGGCTCCCGCAACCGCGGGTCAGCCAACGGTGCGCCCTGCCATCGATCGCCCCATCGCTCGCCCCATCCGTGACGCCTACGGTCGCCCGGCATCCGAGACCACGCGCCCGACCTACGATCGCCCGACGCGTCCGACCTACGATCGCCCTGCGTACGATCGCCCGGCGTACGATCGCCCGACGCGACCGACCTACGATCGCCCTACGAACGATCGCCCGACGCGGCCATCCTACGATCGCCCATCGTCACCTCCCTCGCGCCCCTCGTACGATCGTCCCTCGTCACCTCCCTCGCGCCCCTCCTACGATCGTCCATCGTCACCTCCCTCGCGCCCCTCCTACGATCGTCCATCGTCATCGCCGTCGCGGCCCTCGTACGATCGTCCATCGTCATCGCCGTCGCGGCCTTCGTACGATCGTCCATCGTCAAGCAGCAGCGGCTCGCGCGGTCACTCCTCGTCGTCAGCACCCGCGAGCAGCCGACGCCACCGCTGAGGACAGGCTACCCGAACTCGACTTTGCTGTTCGCGCGCGCGGGAGGTTGAAGTCACGTAACGTGCCTCGCGTGGTACCGCGCCCGGAAGCAGTCAGCAGCGGTCCGCGATCGCGAGTCGTGCTGATCGCATCTGACCCGCTGTTCGTGGCGGCGGTGGTGAGCGCGGTGCTGGCTGCGATCTGCGTGGTGGCGATCGACCGGCCGCTCGCGCTGTGGATCGTCGAGTTCGAGCCGAGCACGCTGTGGGATCGCGGCATCGAGGTGCTCGAGTGGACGGTCGGCCTGCCGGTGTTGCGGCTGTTCTCGTCGGTGGCGCTGGTCGCCGGGATGCTGGTGGTGATGGCGGTGCCGCGCTGGCGCGTGCATGCGCCGGTCTGGATGCTGATGGCTGGCACACACGTGGTGTGTCGGTTCCTGAGCTTTCACATCAAGGGTGCGACCGGTCGGCTGCGGCCGAACGAGTGGATGGCGCACGGCGGCGACGGCACGTTCTGGCGTGACGGGATCGGATTTCCGTCGGGGCACGTCGTGCTGTTCGCGAGCATCGTGATCCCGCTCGCCGTGGTGGCGCCACGCACGCGACCGCTGCTTGCGATCGTCGGGTTCGTGATGGCGGCGCGGATGGCGGTCAACGAGCACTGGGCTTCGGACGTGATCGCGAGCATCACGCTGGTGGCACTGGTGGCGTGGATGCTGGCGTGGGCGTTGCGAGTGGGCGAGCGTCGCCGCCGAACCTAGACACCACGAGCGTGCCCCCGATGATGAGGGCGGCGCCGCCGAGCGTGGCGAGAGTCGGGAAGTCACCGAAGATGGCAAGCTGCCAGAGGATCGCGAACACGATCTGCAGGTAGCCGACGACGGTGGCGCGACCGACGCGCTCGATCGCGAGCCCCATGGTCAAGAACACCTGGCCGACCTGCGTGGTGATCCCGATCGCGAGCAGGAGCACGACATCGAGCGGCGATGGCGTGACCCAGTCGGCGAGCGCCCACGGGATCGCGAGCGGCGTCGCGACGAGCGGGAAGTAGAAGACGATCACGAGCGGATGCTCGCGCTTCGAGAGCTGACGCACGGTGACATAGGCGATCGCGGAGCACACCGCGGCGCCCAGCGCGATCGCGACGCCGCGCGGATCGGTGCCGGCACCACTCGGGTGGACGATCACCAGGACGCCGGCGATGCCGCATGCGAGGGCGAATGCGGTCGCCCAGCCAACGCGCTCGCCGAGCACGCGCCACGCGAGGAACGCGGTGAGCAGCGGTACGATCTGCTGGATCGTCGTCGCGTCAGCGAGCGGCAGCAGCGCGAGCGCGGCGTAGTAACCGGCGAGCCCGCCAAACCCGAGGAAGCCACGGAAGATCAGCCCGCGCCGGTTCGTGCCCCACGGGATGAGGCCCGCGCGCTGCAACATGACCCATGAGATGACGAGCGTGACGATCGCGCGCGCGAGCACGATCTCGCCGGTCGGGATGCGTGGGCTCGCGAGCTTGACGAGCACCGACATCGCCGAGAAGCCAAGCGCGCTCGCTGCCATGTAGACGAGGCCGCGCGAGAGCTTCACGCTGCCGAGCATAACGTCTGACAACGGGAGAACTGCGCGACCGGCAGTACGTCCGATCACGCAGGTCGGATGCCGCGCCGCGGTGTTTCGTCGCTACCCGATCGCATCGCCGAGGTGGCGCGCGATCAGGGGATAGATGTGGATCTGTGGCCGGTACTTCGCGAGCAGGCCGGCGACCGTCGCGAGGACCCGCCCGAGCAGCACGAACGAGCGCGGGATCACGAGCCCGCCGAGCTGCCGGGCCTGCGCGATCTGCTCGGCGAATGCAGCCTCCCAGTCGAGCTCGCTGACCGCAGTGCCCGGACGCATCGCGCCGACCAGCGACGCGGTGACCGCGACGAGCTGCGCGGGGGCGTCACAGACGAAGCCAAGGCTCGCGAGCTCGCGCGCGGCGGCGTCGTGGTTCGCGCCCGCGATCGCGAGGACGAGTCGCGCATAGGCAGCGCGCTCGGCGGGTGCGAGCTCGAGCGTGCAGCCGAAGTCGAGGAGCGCGAGCTTGCCGTCGGGCGTCACCAGGAAGTTGCCGGGATGCGGGTCCGCATGGACCTGGCCACGCACGAGCACCTGCGCGGCGACCTCGGCCACGAGCTCGCCGAGTACGCGATCGCGAAGCTCGGCGGGCATCGCGTCGAGCGCGGTGATCAGGCGCTCACCATCGATCCGCGTCATCGTCAGCACCCGCGCCGACGAGGCGTGCGCGATCGGCAGTGGCGACGTCACCGCCGAGCCGGCGCGAGCAAACCGCTCCAGCGCCGCGGCTTCGGCCGCGTAGTCGAGCTCGGTCGCGAGGGCACGGGCGAGCTCGTCGGCGAGCGTCGCGAGATCGATGCCCGGCACGTCACCGAGGGCGCCCGCGATCGTCCGTAGTGCCGCGATGTCGGCCTCGATCACGTCCTCGATACCCGGGACCTGCACCTTCACTGCGACGGGCGTGCCGTCGAGCAACGTGGCGGCGTGGACCTGCGCGAGCGACGCGGCGGCGAGCGGTGTGTCGTCGAACGTCGCGAACACTGCATCGAGCGGGCGCCCGAGCTCGTGCTCGATACGTGCGCGGATCGCCGCGGCGTCGACGGCCGGCACGCCATCCTGGAGCGCCGCGAGCTCGCTTGCCCAGATCGGACCCACGAGATCCGGACGGCACGACGCGAGCTGGCCGAGCTTCGCGATCCCACCACGCAGCTGCGCCGCTGCAGCCGTGGTGCGCCGCGCCAGCTCGCGATGATCGACGTCGCGCAGCGCGAGATCGCCGCGGGCTGCTGTCACGAGTCGCATCCAGCGATGGCGCGCGAGCAGACCGGCACCGACCTGCGCGAGCTTCGCGGCACGCGGGGTCGCCCGCACGAGCGTGGTTGCCTGATCGCGCGCGGCGCCGGCAAACGCCTGCGCGTCACGGCTCACCGCGCCGACATCACGCGCGATGTCGAGCGACAGCGTGTCCAGCCGCGCTCCGAGGTGCTGGACGAGCCGCCCGGCCTCGATCGCGGTCTCGCGGAGCGGCGCGACCAGCTCGCCGAACGCGGCTCGGAGCTCGGCCAGGGACTGAGAGGTTGACTGGGTCATGCGCGGAGCTCCTCGAGACAAGGGGGACAGATGACCAGGCTCGTACCGACACCGATCGCGGCATCGCGACCCTTCGGCAGTAGCGCGTTGCAGCGCGCGCACACGGCGTTCTTGCCGAGCACGATCGGCTGCCAGCCGAGGACATCATCGATCGACGCGACCGGTGCCGCCGCCGGCGTCGCCGCAGGCTGGCGCGTACCTCCGCGCGCAGCCTTCGCGATCGCGTGGCTATCGGCGACGACATCGCCGACCAGCCCGAACGCGTGCCCGAGCACGTTACGTACGAGGTTCGACACCGAGATCCCGAGATCCTCTGCGCGCTCCCGGAGGTGCGTCTCGAGACTCTCGGGAACCCGCGTATGGAGCACGCGCTCCTTCTTCTCGGGCTCGTCGTCGGGCGGATCGGTCGGTGCCTTCTTGCGTGTCACGATGTGATACACCATGTGACACAAAGTGACACGCGTCAAGCAGCATGCGCGATGACTGGAAACTCGGTGGGCGGCGCGAGCCCGGAGTACACGCTGCGTCGCGACGACACGGCACGCTTCGCATCCGCTCGGTGCTGATGCGCGGGGGGCGAGCCCAAGACGCCGCGCTGCAGTCGTAGCCGCTGAACGGCCACGGCAGCGTAGTACCGTCCGCCGATGACGATCGACTTGCAGCTCGTGGCGTACGCCATCGTGCTCACCTGGATCATGGTGTTCTCGGCGAGCGTGCTCAAGGCGCGGGCATGGACCCCGGCGGGCATGAAGGTCGCGTTCGGCAACCGTCATGACGTGCCACCGCCGCCCGCGTTCGCGGAGCGCGCCGATCGCGCCGGCCGCAACATGCTCGAGAGCCTGCCGCTGTTCATCGGCCTGGTCGCGGTCGCGCACCTTGGCGGCCGCCACACCGATCGGGTCGACCTCGGCGCGCACCTGTTCTTCTGGGCCCGCCTCGCCTACTGGCCGATCTACGTCGTCGGGATCCCGGTGCTGCGCACGCTCGTCTGGTACGTCGCGATCGCGGGTCTCGGCCTCATCTTCAGCGCGCTGCTCTGACTTATGCTGCGCACCATGCCGCTGACCGCCGAGCAGTGTCGCGTCGACGACGACATCCGCCGTGCCGAGACGCTGCCCGCCGCGGCGTTCGTCGACGGCGAGTTCGCGCAGCGCGAGCTCGACACGCTGTTTTGCACGAGCTGGCAGCTGCTGCCCGATCACGGCGACGATCCACGCCCGCTCGACGAGCAGGTCACCGCGCGCGGCACCCGCGTCCCGGTCTCGCTGCTCGGCCGCCCGCTTTACTTGCAGCGCGGCTGGGACGACGACGTGCTACGCGCGTTCCCCAACACCTGCACGCACGCCTGGCATCCCTTGGTGCTCGGCGCGAGTCGCGGCCCGACGCTGGTGTGCGCGCAGCACGGCCGCCGCTTCGACTGCACCGGCCGCTTCGTCTCGCAGCCCGGGTTCACGAAGCTCCCCGACTTTCCGCGCGACTGCGATCACCTGACCTCGCTGCCGATCGCGATCTGGCGCCGCATGGTGTTCGCGAACCTCGGGGTTGACCCCGCTCGCCAGCATTCGCTGGCTCCCTCCATCTCGGGCACCGCCGCGCTGCCATCGGTGTTCGCCGAGATCGATGCGTCGCTCGCGAAGATGCCCGCTGCCGTCGAGCGGACGTCCGCCGAGACTCGCGACGTCGCCGGCAACTGGAAGCAGCATGCGTGGAACTTCCTCGACCCGTTCCACATCGGTTACGTCCATCGCGCGCCGCATGGCCTCGCCGACGCGATCGAGCTCGCGAGCTACACGACCGAGATCTACGAGCACTCGGTGCTCCAGTGGGTCTACGCGTCGAAGCCGGCCGATGGCTTCGATCCCGCGTGGCTGCCCGAGCGCTTCCACGATCGCGCCGGCCGCCGGGTGTTCGCGCTGTGGTGGTTCGTGTTCCCGAACCTCGCGCTGAACTTCTATCCCTGGGGTCTCTCGGTCAACGTCTACCAGCCGATCCCCGGCCGCCCCGAGGCGACGCGGTTCGTGTGGCACCAGTGGGCGATCGATCGCGAGAAACACGCCGATCGCGACCGTCGCTGGCTGTCCGCGCAGGTCGATGCCGAGGACGTCGACACGCTCGCGCACGTCAGCCGCGGCCTGCGCTCCGGGTTCGCGCCGCGCGGGCGGTTCGCACCCGACGACGAGCAGGCGGCCCACTGGTTCCATCGCAACGTCGCGCGTGGCGTGTTCGGTTCGTGATGCAGGTCGTCCAGACCGCGCTGATCGTGCGTGACTACGACGAGGCGATCGCGTTCTACGTCGAGATCCTCGGCATGCCGCTCCTCGAGGACACCGACCTCGGCAACGCCAAGCGGTGGGTGCGCGTCGGACCGGGCCTCCTGCTCGCCCGCGCGGTCACCGACGAGCAGCGCGCGCGGATCGGCGATCAGACCGGCGGCCGGGTGTTCCTGTTCGTGCACACCGACGACTTCGCGCGCGATCACGCACGGCTCACCGCCCGCGGCGTCACGTTCGTGTCGGGCCCACGCGATGAGCCGTACGGCACCGTCGGGGTGTTCCTCGATCTCTACGGCAACAAGATCGATCTGATCCAGCCGGCGAGCGCTTCCTAATCCTCGCGATCGATCAAGAGCGGGTAGCTCGCGGTGCCCGTGATCGTCGCGCTCCACGCGCCCTCGCGAAAGCTGTGCTCTCCGGTCGCGCTGCGGGCGGGCTCGAGCACGACGCTGCCGACGAT
>JACCTC010000322.1 GCA_013812655.1 Deltaproteobacteria bacterium
GAACTTTGCGTAGGCTGCGGCCGCGAGCTCGCGCGCCTGCCGAGCCACGAGCCGCGCCTCGGCGAGCACGCTTCCCGCTGCGTCGACCTCGATGGCGACCGCGCGCGCGAGCCGCTGCCCCGCGAGGTGACGCTGCACGCCGTAGACGACGACGAGCATCGACAGGACACCCGCGATCGCGATCCGCACGACCCACCGGCGACGCCGCGTGCCGCGCACGGATGCCGCGATGAAGGCGCGCTCGACGTCGGTCAGATCGGTCGCGTCGAGCGTGACCGCCTCGGCGAGGCGTGGACCACGCCACGTCAGGTCGCCGCGCCGCCCGTGCTTCATCCACTCCTCGCTGGCGGTCGCGAGCCGCTCGCGGCGTGCACGATCCTCGGCGTCGTTGTCGAGCCACTCGCGCAACGTGCCCCAGCCATGGACGAGGACCTCGTGCGCGAGCTCGTAGGTCGTGCCCTCGTCGCCGTGGTGGACCACGAGCAAGCGACCGGCGACCAGGGCATCGAGCGCGGCACGCGTGCCCTCGCTGACGCGCAGCTCGGCCTCGGTGCGCCGCACGCGGGTGCCGAGCGACGTGACGAGCCGGAGCAGCACGCGGCGGACGTTCGCGCGCTGGCTCGCTGCCATCCCGGCGATCACCGAGTCGCCGTGGCGGGCGAGGGCGCCGGAGACGCCGCCCATCGCGTCGAGCGCTGCCTGGGTGACGAGGTTGCGCTCGAGATCGCGACGCTCCCACAGCTCGGCAAGCGCGAACGACAGGAGCGGCAGGCCGCCGCTGCCGGCCTCGGCAGTCGCGTCGACGAGCGAGCTGATCAGCGCAGGCGACTCGAACTCGACTCCGGTCGCGTGCGCGGGGCCGGTCACGACGTCGCGGATCCGCTCGGGCGGCAGCGGGCTGACGAAGTAGAGCAGGCGCGACAGCTCGCGACCGAGCCGCGGCAGCATCGCGATCCGCGAGAGAAAGTCCGCGCGCACCGTCGTGACGAGCCGGATCCCGGGGACGCCTTCACTGATCCGTGCGAGCCCGGCATCGAGCGCCGCGACCTCGACCGGATCGCCGACGGTGACGAGCTCCTCCATCTGATCGATGAACAGCACGATCCCCTTGTTTTCGCCGCGATCGCCGGCGCGCCGTTGCAGCTCGCGGGGGAGGTCCTCGGGATCCTCGAGCAAGCGGCCGACGAGCGTCGGATCGCCGATCGCCGCGGCGAGCGCCGCGAGCGGATGGCGGCCGGGAATCATGGTCAGCGCATCCCAGCTGCGGCCCCCGCCGAGCGCGCCCTCGATCACGGCGGGTACGACGCCGGCGCGGCACAGCGACGACTTGCCCACGCCGGAGTCGCCGGTGACGATCACGATCGCCTCGGTGCGCAGCCGGTCGACGAGCGCGCCGATCTCGAGGCCGCGGCCGAAGAACAGGCCGCGATGGCTGGCCTCGAACGGGCGCAGCCCACGATATGGATTCTCGTCGCGCCGCACGGCGTGGGCGCGTGATGGATGCAGCTGCTCGAGCGCCTCGCGGAGCTCCTCGCCGCTCGCGAACCGCGCCTCCGGATCACGCTCGAGGCAGCGCGCGATCAGGCGTGCGAGCCGCGGATCGACACCGGGCACGCGGACGGCGAGATCCGGCGCCGACTTCGCGACGACCGTTGCCGCGAGGTGCTGCGGCAAGACGTCGGCGAACGGCGGGGTCCCGGCGATCAGCGCGAACACGAGCGCACCGAACGAGTACACGTCGGAGCGCCGGCTCGGCGTGCGGCCGGTCCAGACCTCGGGCGCGAGGTAGTCCGGCGTCCCGACGAGCGGTCCGCTCGTACCTTCGTCGCCCCCATCGGCGACCACGCGCGCGAGCCCGAAATCGACGAGCTTCGCGACGCCGTCGTCGGTCAGCATCGCGTTCGCGGGCTTGATGTCGCAGTGCACGACGCCGCGCCGGTGCGCCGCGGCCAACCCGCGCGCGAGCTCGATCGCGATGTCGAGGGCCGCTTCCCACGGCATCGGCCGCGGCAGATCCGCGATCGACTTGCCGCGCACGAGCTCGCTGACGATGTAGGGCCGATCGCCGAGCTCGCCGACCCGATAGACGCCGACAACGTTCGGATGCTGGATCCGCGCCGCCGCCCGCGCCTCGAGGAGAAACCGCTGGCGCGCCTCGAGATCCGGATCGACGCCGGCGATGAACTTGATCGCGACCGGTCGCGCGAGCAGTGCATCCTCCGCGAGATAGACCTGGCCCATCTGACCGCGGCCGAGCTCGCGCACGATCACGTAATCATCGAACTCGGCTGGCGGCACGAAGTCCGCCGGTGCGCGCACCTCTCCATGATCTCGTTGCGGCTTGCTCACGGAGCGTTCACGTAGTCCGGCCCCCGGACCTTGCCGTCATCGTAGCGCGGCCGCCGCGCCAACCACAGGTGCCACGAGTGACGTTTGAAGCGACAGGCTGCGAGAATCACAGGGGTGGCGCCAAGGACCCCGCCGGGGAGGTTGTCTATCCTGTCACCATGAAACTCGTCCCCATGCTCGCGGCCATGTCGGTCGCCATCGCGGCGCCTGTCACCGCGCACGCGTTCTGCGGCTTCTATGTCGCGGGCGGAAACCAGCAGCTGTTCAACGATGCGACGCAGGTCGTGCTCATGCGCAGCGGCACCCGCACGGTGCTGTCGATGCAGAACAACTACAAGGGGCCGCCCGAGGCGTTCGCGATGGTCGTGCCGGTGCCGGTCGTGCTGAAGGAAGCAGACGTCAAGACGCTGACCAAGGACGTGTTCGGCAAGGTCGAGCAGATGGGCGCGCCTCGGCTCGTCGAGTACTGGGAGCAGGACCCGTGCGTGACGTTCGACCATCACGAGTCCCGGGCGAGCTCCATGCCAGCACCGACCATGGTCGCGACCGGTGCGGCGCGTGGTGGCGCCGACCTCGGTGTCACGATCGAGGCGAAGTTCACGGTCGGCGAGTACCAGGTGTTGATCCTGTCGGCGAAGGATTCGACCGGCCTCGAGACCTGGCTGCGCCAGGAGAAGTACACCATCCCGCCGGGCGCCGAGCCGCTGCTGAGGCCGTACGTCGAGAGCGGCATGAAGTTCTTCGTCGCCAAGGTCGATGTCTCGAAGGTCAAGTGGATCGGCGAGGGCAACGACAAGCGCGCCGAGCTGTCGCCGCTGCGCTTTCACTACGACAGCGAGGAGTTCGCGCTGCCGATCCGGCTCGGGCTCGCGAACTCTGCGGGCACCCAGGATCTGATCGTCAACATCCTCGCGCCGAACCAGCGCTACGAGGTCGCGAACTACAAGAACGTCACGATCCCGACGAACATCGACGTGACGCCCGCCATGAAGGACAAGTTCGGCGCGTTCTACACCGCGCTGTTCGATCGCACGATCGAGAAGAACCCCGGCGCCGTGGTCACCGAGTACGCGTGGCAGGCGACGACCTGCGATCCGTGTCCGGGCCCCGCGCTCGATCCGCGGGACTTCCACACGCTCGGCGCCGATGTCCTCGAGGGCACGCGCGAGCAACCCGTCGCCTACCGGCGCGCGGACTTCGTGCTGACGCGCCTGCACGCGCGCTATGGCAAGGAGCTCACCGACGATCTGCGGTTCAAGGAGGCGCAGGCGATCGTCGGCGGGCGCGAATTCGTCGTCGCGAACGGCAAGCTCGAGGAGGGCGCGCAGCCGGCGCCGCACAACAACTTCCAGGGTCGCTACGCGATCCGCTACAAGTGGACGGGCCCGATCACCTGCAAGGATCCGCGGCGCGGCGTGTGGGGCGGCCCGCCGCACCAGATCACGCAGCGGCCGGGCTGGCAGGGCACCTCGATCAAGCCCGCGGTCGATCTCGCGTACGCGCCGCGCGGCGAGGTCCAGCTCGCATCGGCCGTGCTCCAGGACGTCCCGGAGATCGATCTGCGCGCTGGTGCGTCAGCAGCTGCAAAGGTTCCCGCGCCGACGACAGGGTCAGGCGCGGGCGGCGCCGTGGTGCCGACGCCGAGCGATGCGCCGAAGAAGAAGTCGGGCTGCGGATGCGCGACGACGAAGCGTAATGACCTGCTCGGCGTGGCGTTGCTGGTCGGGGTCAGCTTGCTCCTGCGGCGACGTCGCCGGCCCCGCGTCGCCACCAATGTCAACTCGTGATCAAGGAAGGTATCCGATGCGAAAACTAGGAATCGCGGCCGTGCTCGCCGCGGGCGTGCTCGCCGCACCGACGCCGGCCCGGGCGTTCTGCGGCTTCTACATCAACGGCGCCGGCGGCGAGATGTTCAACAACGCGACGCAGGTCGTGATGATGCGTCACGGCACGCGCACCGTGCTCGCGATGCAGAACAACTACCAGGGACCGCCGACCGATTTCGCGATGGTCATCCCGGTGCCCGTCGTGCTGAAGGAGACCGACGTCAAGACGCTGACCCAGGAGGTGTTCGCGAAGGTCGATGCGATGAGCGCGCCGCGGCTCGTCGAGTACTGGGAACAGGACCCGTGTCAGCCGCATTGGCCCCACGACCCGCGGATGATGATGTCGGCCGCGCCGGTCAGCGAGATGGCGTCCGCCGATAGCGGCGCGAGCTACGGCGTCAAGATCGAGGCGCAGTTCACCGTTGGCGAGTACGACATCGTGATCCTGTCGGCGACCGAGTCGACCGGGCTCGATCGCTACCTGCGCGACCAGCGCTACAAGATCCCGGCGGGCGCCGAGCAGCTTCTGCGGCCGTACGTCGAGGCGGGCTCGAAGTTCTTCGTCGCGAAGGTTAACCCCAAGAAGGTCCGGTTCGAGAACGGCCAGGCGATGCTGTCGCCGCTGCGCTTTCACTACGACACCGACGAGTTCTCGCTGCCGATCCGGCTCGGCCTCGCGAATGCGAAGGACAAGCAGGACCTGATCGTCAACATCCTCGCGCCGAACCAGCGCTACGAGGTCGCGAACTACAAGAACGTCACGATCCCGACGAACCTCGACGTCAAGGACGACGTCCGCAAGCGGTTCGGCGAGTTCTACGCAGCGCTCTTTGATCGGACGATCGAACAGAATCCCGGCGCGGTCGTCACCGAGTACGCGTGGGATGCGTCGACCTGCGATCCGTGTCCGGGCCCGACACTCGACGGCTCTGACTTCGCGACGCTCGGCGCCGACGTCCTCGCCGAGGGCGCCGGCTACGGCTTCGTGCTGACCCGGCTGCACGCGCGCTACGGCAAGGACGGCGCGCCGGATGATCTGGTGTTCAGGGCAGCGACGCCGATCGTCGGTGGCCGCGAAATGCGCGACGCCCAGCAGAAGCTCGAGGAGCGATCGCGCCCCGACGGCGTGAACAACTTCCAGGGCCGCTACGCCATTCGCCACCCGTGGACCGGCGCGATCGCGTGCAAGAGCCCGGTGCGCGGGCGCTGGGGCGGGCCGCCGGATGGCTCGCAGATCGCCGAGGCCACGGGCCCGATCCCGGCGACGAACACCGCGTTCGCGCCACGCGGCAAGGTCAAGCTGCCCGACCTCGTCGCGCAGGACATCCCGGAGATTGGGGTCAAGGCCGGGCAGCCGTTGCCGGGCGGCGCGGGCTTTCGCGGCAAGCCGCAGGGTTGTGGATGCGCGACCGGCGGCGCGAGCAATGTCGCCGGTTTGCTGGGCCTGGGAGCCGTGCTCGCGCTTGTCCTGAGGCGGCGTAGACCGGGTCTCACGCCAGGGCGTTGAAGCAGGAGGCCAGTCCTTGGAGACCACATGAAGCGAATCGGGATCACGGTGAGCGCGGCAGCCGTCGCGCTGGCGGTCACAGCCGGGAGCGCCCACGCGTTCTGCGGTTTCTACGTCAGCGGCTCGGACAAGAAGATGTTCAACGACGCGACCAATGTCGTGCTGATGCGCGACGGGACGCGGACGGTGCTGTCGATGCAGAACGACTATCGCGGTCCACTCGAGGATTTCGCGATGGTCGTGCCCGTGCCGGTCGTGCTGAAGGAGTCCGAGGTCAAGACGCTGCCGCGCTATGTCTTCGATCGGATCGATGCGCTCGGCTCGCCGCGCCTCGTCGAGTACTGGGAGCAGGATCCGTGTCCGCAGCCGGTCGATCGCCGCCGGTACCGGATGTCGAGCCCGCCGAGCATGGCGCCGTCGGCCGGGATGTCACGCGACGATGCTGTCGGGAAGAAGGAGACGGTCAAGATCGAGGCGAAGTTCGACGTCGGCGAGTACCAGGTGCTGATCCTGTCGGCCACCGAGGCTGCGGGCCTCGAGACCTGGCTGCGCCAGAACAAGTACAAGATCCCGGCTGGCGCCGAGCCGCTGCTGCGGCCGTACGTCGAGGCGGGATCGAAGTTCTTCGTCGCCAAGGTCGATCCGAAGAAGGTGAAGCTCGAGGACGGTCGCGCCGCGCTGTCGCCGCTCCGCTTTCACTACGACACCGAGGAGTTCTCGCTGCCGATCCGCCTCGGCATGGCGAACTCGTCGGGCAAGCAGGACCTGATCGTCAACATCGTGTCGCCCGACAAGCGCTACGAGGTCGCGAACTACAAGAACGTCGTGATCCCGACGAACTTCGACGTGCGTCCCGCGGTCAAGACGCGGTTCGGCGAGTTTTACGCCGCGCTGTTCGACAAGACCATCGAGGCGAATCCCGGCGCGGTCGTCACCGAGTACGCGTGGACCGCAGCGCCGCAGCTGGGCAAGTGCGATCCGTGTCCGCCCGAGATCCCGCAGGACGCCGACATGATGACGCTCGGCGGTGACATCGTCGGTGGCCGGCTCGCGCAGGGCCACTACGTGCTGACCCGGCTCCACGCGCGCTACGGCAAGAGCGACATGAAGGACGACCTGCGGTTTCGCACCGCCAAGCCGATCACCGGCGGGCGCGAGGTGTGGAGCAAGCAGGGGCTCGAGTACGCGGCGGTGCCGTCCGCGCAGAACTACTTCCAGGCGCGCTACGCGATCCGCTACTGGTGGACCGGCCCGATCAAGTGCGCGAACCCGCAGCGTGGCGTGTGGGGCGGGCCGCCCGACGGCAACCACATCGGCGTGCAGATGGCGCAGAAGACCGCCTTCGCACCGCGCGGCAAGCTGCAGCTCGCGAGCGTGATCAAGCGCGACCTCTGGGAGATCGGCTACCGGCGCGCGCAGCAGCCGGCGCCCGCGCCGACGAACACCAAGTTCGCGACGCCGCCGACCACCAAGGCGATGAGCTTCGGCGCCGGCATGCTGGGCGCGCTCGCGCTGCTCGGCCTCGGCACGCTGCTCGCGAATCGGAGGAAGGCCTAGTCACCATGCGCGCCGTGCTCGCGATCGGGACGCTGCTCGTGATCGGCTGCGGCAGCCAGGACGCTGCCGTCCGCCCGGTCGATGGCCACGCGGTCGTCGCGCCGAATGCTGGCCAGGTAGGAGGCCAGGGCGCCGGCCGGATCGCCGTGCGGCTGCCGAGCATCCCGGGCGAGCACGGGCCGAGCCTCGTCGCGATCGATCGCACGCGGCCCGGCACCACCGACGAGATCAGCGACGGCTCGATGCTCGCCGACGTCGATAGCTGCGCGACGTGTCATCCCGACGCGGCCGCGCAGTGGGCGACCAGCGCGCACTCGTTCGCATCGTTCGGAAACCCGATCTATCGCGCGAACATCGAGACGTTTCGCCACCAGGTCGGCAAGCAGGAGAGCAAGCACTGCGGCGGCTGTCATGACATGCCGCTGATGGTCGATGGCCTGATGACTGCCGACGCTCCGATCCCGCCGACCGATCTGCGCTCGCACTCGGGCGTGACCTGCCGGCTGTGCCACGGCGTGCAGTCGACGACAAAAGACGGCAACGGCAGCTACGTGTGGTCGCGCGCGCCGATCGACGCGCCCGTGCTCGGCGACGTGCCGTCGATCGCACGCCACAAGCAGCAGGTCACGACGAAGGTCGACACCGAGCTGTGCGTCAGCTGCCATCGCGGCTTCATCTCTCCCGACATGAACATCCCCGTCCACCTGTCGGGCCTCGACGAGCCGGGCTTCTGGCGAAGCTCCGCGTACACCGGCAACGGCATGGCGCGAATCGATCAGGTCGCCAAGCAGACCTGCATCGACTGCCACATGGAGCGCGAGCCGGCGACCGCCGACGAGCTCGGCGCGAAGGCCGGCCGCATCGCGTCGCATCGCTTCATCGGCGGCCACACCTGGATGGCGTCGATGCGCGGCGACACCGAGCACCTGCGACGGACGCAGGCGAAGCTCGCCGGTGCGGCATCGATCGACATCAGCGGCGCGCGGCTCGCGAAGGATCCGAAG
>JACCTC010000347.1 GCA_013812655.1 Deltaproteobacteria bacterium
ACGGGCCCGCGCGGCGCGTCGAGGCCGGTGGTGTCGTCGGCGAGCTCGCGGTGCTGACCCGGGCGCCGCGCGCCGCGACCGTGGTCGCCGACGGCACCGTCGAGGTCCTCGAGATCGACCGCGAGGCGTTCGCGGCCGCGTCGCGCCGAGCACCCGAGCTCGTGCTCGGTCTGTGCGCGACGCTCGCGGGCTGGCTCGCGACGAATCGCCCCGACGTGCTCTGAAACCGGCGTCCGCGAGGTGTCGTGCGTGCGCGGCGAGATAGGCTGGGGGATGTACCGTCACGTGCTGCTCCTCGGGATCGTCGCGTGTAACCGTGGCGCGAAGCAGAGCGATGATTGCGCCCTCGTACGCGACAAGCCTGCGAGCGCGATGGCGGAGCTGAGCAAGCGCTATCCACAAGATCCCGTCAGGGTCGCGAAGACGATCGAGCAATGCATCGCGCCGACCGGCGACGACTGCGAGCGCGTCGCCAAGGTCGTCGCGGCAATGCCATCGATGGCGCCGAGCATCGGTCCTGTCGGGTCGTTCGATCATGGGAAGACCTGCCGGATGTCGCCACCCGAGCTGCGCCGCTGCTTGCTGCCGAGCTACACGCTCGCGCACGAGGCGGAGTGCAAGGAAGTGATCGCGAAGATGGTGTCGTCGATCGACATCACACCGCGGCCCGGAACGCCGCGTGCGAGCGATCCCAACTGCGGCAGCGTCGCGATCTTCATCTCCACGTCGGGGACGTCGATCGCGACCGGAACGGCCGCCACCGCGCGGTGCTTCGCGGACCGCAACGCTGGTGAGCTCGATGTTGCATGGCTCGAGCGCGAGCTCGGCAAGCAGAAGACCGCGGCGTGCGAGCCGGCGGTCGAGGTCGCCAGTGAGGCCGCCGTGCGGTATCGCGACGTCATCCTGGTGATGGACGTGGCGATGAAGGTCGGGCTCAGAAACGTCGGGCTCAGCGCGCCGGCGGACCTCTCCGTGCCGCTCGCGAGCCCGGCGCCGTCGGGTCCCGACGAGTGCCCGGTATCGACGATCGCGTACGATCCGGCCCACGTCACCGCGCCGGCGCCCCCAAATGCCGTCCCCCCTGCGCTCGGCTCTGTCCCGGTGCTCGTCATCACGCGCGAGCAGGTGATCTTGAACGCGGGCGACACCTCGACGGTGATCGCGACGGTGGACGAGGCCGCCGGGTCAGGCGAGCTGGTCGCGCTGACCAAAGCGCTGCCGCCACACAAGCCAGGCGGCACGCTGATCCTGCAGGCCGACGCGGCGACGCCGAGCAGCGTCATCAACCGCGTCATCGCGACCGCGAAGCAGGCCGGATACGACAATCTGCTGTTCGCCGTGAACAAGAAGTAGCTCGGAGGTATCGTCCGCGCATGCGCAACCTCCTCCTGTCCTCGATCTTCGCGATCGTCGCCGCGTGCGGCGGCAAGTCCACAGCGCCGGCCACCACGGGCGGCGAGACCGGTCCCGGCAGCGCCGAGCCCGCACCCGGCGGCGCCTGCGCGACAAGCGGCTGCAGCAGCACGGTGTGCACCGAGCCCGGCAACGAGATGGTCACGACCTGCGAGTTCAAGGCCGAGTACGCCTGCTACCAGAAGGCCACGTGCGCGCGCCAGTCCGACGGCAAGTGCGGCTGGACCGAGAGCGCCGAGCTCCAGGCCTGCCTCGCGAACCCGCCGCCGATGTGAGCCGATGCCGGCCCGACCGCAGTTCAAGACCTACGAGCAGTGGTTCGCGTGGGTACTCGCGAAGCTCCGTCATGGCTCGTGGAGCTCGAAATCGACGAACTTCTACGTCTGGGAGTTCTTCGTCAACGGCTACGGCCGCTTCGACAAGGCGATGGGCAGGAACACGGCGAAGCGCCCGCTCGTGACGTTCCTCTCCAGCCAGGTCGACGCGCTGCGCGGCGCAGGGGACGAGCGGACGATCGAACGACTGCGCGTTCATGTTCTCGCGTGCCGGGAGATCATGAACCACCAGGTGCGCCGCGAGACTGCAGACTTCCTGAAAAACCTGGAGGGGCCGCGGACCCAACCGCCGGAGCGGTACGTCTTCAAGCGCGAGCGGGTGTACGAGGAGGCCGCGATCTCGAGGTTGCCGCGGGACGACCGGAAGCAATTTCTCGTTGCCGCGAGCAAGTATCTCGGCGGCAACTTCCGCACCGTGCCAGCATTCTTCAAGAAGCTACGACGCGACCCCGACGAGGCCGATACCAGCATCGAGCGCTGGAAGATCACGGCGAAGCGAGCACCCGTCTACGAGATGTGGACGTTCCTCGTCGACAACGGAACCGTGTTTCCGATCGGCGGCACGGTACCCGTCGCGCAGATGGTCCAGGGCACGTTCCAGGTCGAGCCGGGTCAGGCGAACCCGACGCTCGCATCAGATCTGCAGCGCACGGTGCCGTTCTGACCGCTCGACGGACGACCGTTGCGATTCAGAACTGGACGTAGATGAACGGCAGGATCTTGGTCTGCCCGAGCTCGCGCAAGAGCAACGCCGCGCCGGCGAGCACGGTGCCCTGCCCCCACGCCGGTAACGCGACGAAGCGTTCGCGCAGCCAGCGGAAGCTGCCGTCGGCGAAGAAGTGACCGGCGAAGCCGACGGTGAGCGCGATCGTGACGAGCGGGACGACGTTCGCGTGATCTGCCTCGAGGCGCGCGAGCTGCCGCAGGATCACGAGCGCGTTGTCGAACGAGGTCGCGCGGAAGAAGATCCACGCGAGACACACGTAGTGGAACACCAGCACGATCGCGACCGTGCGGCGCGCCATCGTCGCGAACCGTGCCCACGCATCGCGCCGGCCGCGCTCCACGATATCGGCGGCGCCGGCGAACGCCCACGTCAGCAGTACGAGCGGGACCCACGTCCAGGTCTCGGCGAACCCGAGCGCGACGAAGAACGCGACGCCGCTCGCGCACATCGCGAGGCGTAGCGCCTCGACGGTTCGCGCGTCGGGTAGCCGGAGCGCGGCGAAGAGGCTCCGTGGTGCGGTCGCCGGCTCGGGCGTCGCCGGGTGCTCGCGGCCAAGCCACGCGGTCGAGACCGCCCATAGCGGCGTCACGAACAGCCAGCCGAGCACGAGGTGTGTCCACGTGCCGGCATCCATGAACGCGAGCCGCTGGACGAGCGTGCCCGCGATCGCGAGCACCGCGCACGCGCCGACCATCGTCAGCGCGCGACGTGCCGTGGTCGCAGCCCGCTGGAAGAAGCGCGTCACCGCGAGCCCGAACCCGTGCAGCGCGCCCCACACGATGAACGCCCAGCTCGCGCCGTGCCACAGCCCGCCGATCAGCATCGTCAGGATCAAGTTGACGTAGGTGCGCCACGGCGCCCCCTTGCTGCCACCGAGCGAGATGTAGAGGTAGTCGCGGAGCCAGGTCGACAGGCTGATGTGCCAGCGCCTCCAGAACTCCTGGAGGTTCGCGGAGCGATACGGCGTGCGGAAGTTCTCGGGCAGCGTGAAGCCGAGCACCATCGCCGAACCGATCGCGATATCGGAGTACGCCGAGAAGTCGAGGTAGATCTGGAGCGCCCAGCCGTAGATGCCGACGAGGACCTCGAGTGACGAGAACCGCTCCGGCGCCTCGAACACGCGGTCGACGATCGCGACCCCGAGCGCGTCGGCGATCGCGATCTTCTTGAAGAGGCCAATCGCGATCCGGAACAGGCCGTTGGTCGCGCGCTGGAGCTCGAGTGGCGGCGGGTTCTCGAGCTGCGGCAGGAGCTCGTAGGCCCGCACGATAGGGCCGGCGACGAGCTGCGGGAAGAACAGCACGAACGACGCGAACGTCACGATCGACTTCGTCGCCGGCATCTCCTTGCGATAGACGTCGATCGTGTAGGACAGCGACTGGAACGTGTGGAACGAGATGCCGGCCGGCAGGATGAGCTCGAGCCGGCCGACATCGAGCCCGAGTACGTCCTGGGTGATGAAGTCGGCATACTTGAAGAACACCAGGACGCCGAGGTTCGAGCACAGGCTGACGACGACGAGCGCCTTGCGCCGCCACGGATCCGAGGTCTGCTCGATCCAGATGCCGAGGTAGTAATCGAGGGCGATCGTCGCGAGCAGCAGCGCGAGGAGGTAGCGATACGGCCCCGGCATCGCCGATGCCCACCCGTGATAGAAGAGCGACGACACGACGAACAGGATCACGATGCGGCCGAGCGGCCTCACCGGATCGGCCTGGGCGCAACCGATGCCGAGCCCGAGCACGGCGAGCACGAACAGGTGGCCGTGCGCGACGATCGCGGCGGTCGTCTCCTCGAGGAAGCCGTTCTGCTCCGCCGCGAGCACGACGGTCCCGACGAGCAAGAGCCCGATCACGAAGCCGACCGCGATCGTGCGTTGCCCGCGATCCGACGCGATCCACGCGGCCCACCGGCGACCGGCGAGGAACGCCGCACCGACCACCGAGCCACCGATCGCCCACTGCACGACGAGCCAGGGCGGCCACGCGCGGCCATCGTTCGCGGCGAGCCGCAGCAGCGTGCCGCCGATCGGATCCCACAGCGTGTCGGGATCCTTCGCGACGAGGATGAACACGACGTCGCCGAGCAGCACCATCACCGCCATCCGCGCCCACGCCCCGCGAACACCGCCACCCCATCGCGCGAGCGCGTAGAGGAAGAACACGGCGATCAGGAAGACCGGAAAATCGGGCGACGAGAAGAGCATGTCAGCGCGGGGACAGCGAAGGGTTCAGGCGACGCCAGCGGTCGTACTCGGCGAGCACCGCTCCCGACAGCGCGTCGGCCCAGGTCTGGTAGCCAAGATCGGTGAGGTGCACGCGATCCTTGTAGGCGAGCTTGGGATCGGCGAGGAACCAGCCGTCCATACGGTCGGCGCCACCCATCGCGGCGAACGTATCGAAGAACACGACGCGGTTGCGCACCGCCGCCGCATGCTCGACCGCGATGATCTCGCGGAGCACGCCGGGCGTCCGCCACTGGCACTCGGGGATGATCGAGCCGTCGGGCCCCGCTCGCCAGCGTTCGCTGGCTCGCTCCACCTTGGGCGCCGGCTTCATCCGGTCGCAGCCCTTGCCGCCCTCGCGCGTTGCGACGTCAGGTGGCCCGAGGATCACGATCGAGGCCATCGGCGCGGCCGCGCGGATCCTCAGGATCATCTCGTCGTAATAGCGAGCGAGCGCCTCGAGATCGAGATCCGGATCGTCGGACTCGTTCGTGCCGTACTGGAGGACGACGAGCCGCGGATCGCGGGTCGCGAGCTGCTCGCCGATGATCGACCAGTCCCACGACCGCAGGCTGCCGAGCCGCCGGCCGACGACACCGAGCGAGTCGACGATCACGCCGGGCTGCTGGCGCTCGAGGACGATGCCGAACAGCTCGACGAGCCCGCCGCCCGCATGCTCGAGCGTCAGCTTGTGCGGGCCGTCGGGAACGACGATCACGTGGCGTGCCGGGTGCGGCGGCTCGATCGGCGCGGTCCTGGTCACGAGCGTCTGCCATGGCTCGGCATCGACGCGCACCCGCAGCGACCCGCGATCGGGCGCGGCGAGGTAGAGGATCTCGAACTGCGCGACGCTGGTGCCGGCCGGGCAATCGGCGCACGTCTCGACCCAGAGCTGCGAGCCCTTGCGCTCGCCGTAGACCCGCAGTCCCGCGATGCCGAACGGCTCGGGGTCCCGCGCGCCGCCGACCGCGGCCTTCCACGCGCCGCTCGCGCCGTACTTGATGTCGCGCTGGTAGTAGTGCCGCGCCGGCGGCCGCCCCGCCGCGACGAGCCCGCGCCCGGCATCGCCGAACTGCTTCTGGAACGTGTGCCGCAGCCGCGACGTCATCGAATCGCCCGCGGTGTGCGAGTCGCCGAAGAACAGCATCGCGACGCGCCCGCCTGGATCCTTGCGCTCGGCGGCGGCAAGCCCGGCGAACAGATGATCGAGTCCGCCCGGTGGAACGTCGAGGAAGCCTGGCACGACGGCGACGCCCGCATCGATCGCGACAGGCGTCGCCACATCCGCCGATCCGGTCTGCACGCGTGGCCTCACCGGCGGCTTCGCGCGCTCGCCGTCGCAACCGCTGCCGCACCCCGCGAGCACCGCGATCGCGAATGATGCGAGCCACGCCGGATCGCCGAGCGCGCTACGGCTTCGCATAGCGCTGGTAGCCGCTCATCAACGTCTCGAACACGCCGTCGGCGAGCTTGTTCGCGCCCTTGCGTTGCAGGTGCTGGAAGTCGCTGCCGATGAAGCCGCGCTTGAACCACTTCGCCGCGGCGCCCTTGCCGCCCATCCAGTCATAGGTCGAGAAGAACGCACAGCCCTGCGCGTGCGCGGCGCGCCGCTGCGCCTCGACGAGGAACGGCATCACCGGCCGCGATGGATAGCCGCCATCCTTGGCCTCGGCCTGGTCGAGCGGCGAGACCACGACGCACGCGGCCTCCGGGCGGCCCTTGCGCAGCGGTGCGATCGCCTTCTCGTAGCGGCCCTGGTAGTCCTTCGTCATGCGGTCGTTGGCCGCGAGCCACTGCGCCTCGTTCGCGCCGATCATGACGAGCATCAGATCCGCGCTGCGATGCGCGAGCTCGCTCGTGAAGTCGTCGACGTTGCGCGCCGCGAAGTTCTTGACGTTGACGCTGACGATCCCGAAGTTGTCGACGACCGCGCCGGTCGCGTTCTCGAGCCCGAGGCCGTAGACCCGGATCTTGCCCTCGGCCGCGATCTCGAGCTTCTTCGCGCCAGCCGGGACCGTTCCGGTCGCGTGGCCGCCGCGCTTGGCATCGGCCTTCGTGCTGGCGCGCAGGATCTCGGCTCCGTCCGCGGTGATCACGGCGGTGCCGCCGCGCGGCTGACCGAGGTAGTAGAGCTCGACGTTGGTGACGGTGCCGGTGACGACCTTGATCGTCGCGCGACCACCGTGGGTCTCGGCAGTGCTGCCGCCGACGCCGTAGATCCCGTCGAAGTGCGGCTGCGTCGAGATCGCGTGGGTCGACCACTCACCGGTCGTCCAGCGCGTGATCGCCTCGTGCCCGCAGAACCGGTGTGGCGGGACGACGTACACGAACCCAGGACCACCATCACCGAGCTCGCCGTGCAGCCGCGTCCGCAGCCGCGCCGGGATCGCATCGGTCGCGACAACCGAGTCGCCGTACCAGGAGACCCGCACGGCCCGGCCGAGCTTGCCTGCCTTGCTGTCGGCGACCGCGCGGTAGAAGCCGTCCATCGCCCAGCGCTTGCACTTGTCGGGCGTGCCGTCGAGGCAGACGTCCGCGAGCGCGCCGACCCGGCTGCGATCGCCGGTGTCCGGAACCGGTAGCACGATCGGCTTGTCGTCTTCCTTGGCCTCGGCCACGGTGACCGGCCGCGCCGCGAACGTCGGTCCGGCGGGCTGCGGATCGTGGGCATCGCGCCGCGAGGTCACGCGATCCGCGAGCGCCTGGACATCGCCATCGATCACCCATAGCCCGGCGAACACGACGCCGCAGAACCACAGGAGCGTCGGCGCGATCGTCCAGCTGCGGTCAGGCCCCGACACCGCCTCGAAGGTATGCGAACGCGCGCGCCAGTCAAGGTGCCCGAGATGAAGCGAGTCAACTGGCGTATGGTCGGGGTGTGAGGCCCGAGCTCGAGGACACGCTGGCGGCGCCCGCCGACGTCGCGCCCGTCGAGCCGCGGACCGCGACCGCGCTGGGCCGCGCGACGACGAGGCCCACCGCACCAGGCCTGCAGACCGGCCAGCAGCTCGGACACTTCCGGATCGAACGGCGGATCGGCGCCGGTGGCATGGGCGAGGTCTACCTCGCGACCGATCTCGCGCTCGATCGTCCCGTCGCGATCAAGGTGCTCCCCGAGGCCCTCGCCAAGGACGCGAGCCGCCGCGATCGCATGGTCCGCGAGGCCCGCGCGCAGGCCCGGGTCGCACACCCGAACGTCGGCCACATCTACTTCGTCGGCGAGGAAGCAGGTCTCCTGTACTTCGCGATGGAGCACGTCGCCGGCGAGACGCTTGCCGAGCGGATCGCGAAGGGGCCGCTCTCCGTCGAGGACGCACTCGGCGTGATCCGCGCTGCCGCACTCGGCCTCCGCGAAGCCCAGCGCAGCGGCTTCACGCACCGCGACGTCAAGCCGTCCAATCTCATGATCGACGGCCATGGCGTGGTCAAAGTCCTCGACTTCGGCCTCGCCGCCGGCGATCCGGGCGCGCTCGAGCAAGGCCCGGTCGCGCAGACCTCGCTCGCCGGCACGCCGCTCTACATGGCGCCCGAGCAGGCGCGCGGCGAGGCTGTCGACTTCCGGACCGACATCTATGCGCTCGGCGCGACGCTCTACCACCTGATCTCCGGCAAGCCGCCGTTCCAGGCCGACAGCGTCGACGAGCTGCTCACGTTGCACGCGAGTGCCACCCGCCCCACCGTGCCGCGGCGCGGCCTGCCACGGACGCAGATCGGCGCGATCGACGCGCTGATCGGCAAGATGATGGCCGCGCGCGCCGACGATCGGTTCGCGAGCTACGACGAGCTGCTGCGCGCGATCGAGCTCGCGTCGTCGACCCACACGCGGCCCGCCGGGCTGTTTGTCCGCGCGATCGCGACTGCGATCGACTTCATCGTGCTGTCGATCGTCACCGTGATCAGCGTGTTCGTGATGCGGCTGGCGCTCGGCGGTAACGTCGGCAACATCCAGGTCGGCCCGCTGGTGCTGCCGCTCTACGGTGTCTACGCGTGGATCGCCACGCGTCGGTTCGGCCGCACGCTCGGGCAGTCGTTGTTCGAGATCGAGGTCGTCGATGTCGTGACCCACGGGAGGCCGCGCTGGGGTCAAGCGGCAAAGCGCGCGCTCACCACCGTCGCGTTGCCCGGGATCGCGGTCGCGATTCCGGTGGCGCTCGACATCGCCGGCTACCAGATCTGGGACCTCGGCGAGCTCGTGATCATCGCGCTGGCTGTCGCGAACGGCTTCCTGCTGCTGTGGGCCTCGGCACGCGCGGCCGGCAAGCGCGCGCTGTGGGACCGGCTCTCGGGGACGATGGTGCGCTATCGCACGGCGCCGGCCGTGGTGCTCTGAGGGCTGCTACGCTGAGCGCGATGCGCGTGTGGTGGGTCGTGCTCTCCGGCCTCGCGGCCGGGTGTCCATCCCCGTCGTATCCGGCGCGCGAGGCGACTCCACACGTCTCGCAGGCGCAGATCGTCGCGGAGCCTGCCGGTCTCGGGCACCTCGACGATCGCCTGATCGACTTCCGGTTCGAGGGCGGCCAGCTCGAGCTCGAGCTGTACCGGCAGGGCTCGCGGATCACGCAGGTCGCGCGCAATCGCTACGCGGTGCCGGTGATGCTGCGGTGGACGATCAGCGCCCTCGACAATGCGACGCCGGCGTCCGCACTCGAGGGCGTGACCTTGCTGCCGCCGGCAGCGCAGCCGCTCGACCTCGGCGAGAGCGTCATCCTCGCCGAGCTCGATCACGTCGATCAGAGCCGCCGCTACACGCGCACGCTCGACTTCCGCGCAAAATTCGGAGACCCGCGTGCGAGCCCGACGCCCTACGCGTACCGCCTCCCCTACCCGACCGGCCTGACGTTCTCGGTGCTCCAGGGCTTCCATGGTGCGTTCTCGCACCGCGGCTCGAACGAGTACGCGGTCGACTTCGATTGCCCGGTCGCGACGCCGGTGGTCGCGGCGCGCGACGGCGTCGTGGTCGCGTACAACGATGCCGCGCAGGGTTCCGGCACCACGCCGGAGTTTCTCGACTACAAGCGCACGAACTTCGTGCTCGTGCTGCACGACGACGGCACCCTCGGCGAGTACATGCATCTCGCGCCGAGTGGCATCGTGGTCAAGGCCGGGCAACGCGTCGGTCGCGGCGAGTCGCTCGCGCTGTCGGGGAATACGGGATTTTCTTCGACGCCGCATCTCCACTTCCAGGTGATGACCGCGACCGCAGACGCGGTCATGACGCGATCGTTCCCGTTCAAGCTCGTGGTCGCGCCCGGGCGCATCGAAGAGCCGATGCAGGGTCAGCGCTACTCGGCTTGGGAGTGAGGAGGAGGTTTGGTTGGCCGCCTCCCGCTCAACGGCGCGCGGCGCGGGTGATAGGATGGCATCGTGATGTGTCCGGTATGCCGGAGCCGGCCGGCGGAGATCGGGGTGCTCTGCGACGAGTGCCGCGACGAGCTGTCCAGCCCGATCCGGATCATGCCCGAACAGGTGCAGTTCCACGGCGGCCGGCCGACGAAGTCCGCACTGCTCGATCTGTGGGGCCGCCCGCACCTGCTCGACCCGCGCACCCTGGTGGGCCGCCAGGTCGATGGCGCCGGCCTCGCGATCCTCGAGCCCTCGGTCTCGCGGCACCACGCGCACGTCACGCTCGACGGTGATGTCTGGACGGTCCGCGATCTCGGCTCGGCGAACGGGTCGTATTGCGACGACAAGCTGCTCGACGGTCCATTCGCGATCAAGGATTGCGATCGCGTCCGGTTCGGCCACATCGCGTTCTACTTCATCGACGACGTCTCGCGGTTGCCGCCACCCCGGCTCGGCCGCACGGCGACGGTCACGATCCGCCCCGGCACCGGTCCGTCGGCCGCCATCGTGCCTGCGGCCGGCGTCGCGGACATCGAAGACGAGGAAGAGCGCACCGACGTCGGGTTGCCGACGATGACGTTCAAGCTCCACGAACCGACGGGCGGCGGTGGCGGCCTCGTCGAGGTCGATGGCAAGCAGGTCCAGCTCACGACCACCCAGTTCGAGCTGATGGCGCTGATGATCCGCAGGATGGCGGCGGAGACGAGCCAGCCCGAGCTCGTCCGTGGCTTCGTGCGCTCCTCCGAGCTGATCGCCGACCTGTCGTGGGACACCCGCGAGCCGAGCGAGAACCACGTCAAGCAGCTGGTCCGCCGCGTCCGCCGCGCGCTCATGAAGTCGGAGATCGGCGATCTGATCGAATCGCGACATCGTTTCGGGTACCGTTTGCGCGCCATCCCTCGCCCGGAGTAACCATGAACCTTCGTGTCCTCGTCGCGACCCTCGCCGTCGCGACGTCCGCGGTCATCGCGCCTGCTGCCGCGCAACCCAAAGATCACAAGTTCGAGTTCGGCAAGGCTGCCGATGTCGAGAAGGTCAAGACGGTCGAGTGGCACGCCCAGGCCGAGGCCGGCGTCGTGTTCACGACCGGCAACTCCGAGAACACGACGGTCAGTGGCGGGCTCAAGGCCGACCGCAAGACCGGCGCGAACAAGCTGTCGATCGAGGCGAGCCTGACCTACGCGCAATCCGGCGCGCGCGTGCTGAACGACCTCAACGGCAACGGCACGATCGATGACCAGTCGGAGATCACGAGCATCAAGGCCACGACCGCGGAGACGATGGCCGCGAAGCTGCGCTACGACCGCTTCCTCACCAAGCACAACTCGCTGTTCGTCGCGGCGCTCGCGTCCCGTGACCTGCCGGCCGGCAAGGAGAAGGTCCTCGGCGTCCAGGTCGGCTACAGCCGCCAGCTCTTCAAGAGCAAGACGAGCGAGGCCGTCGCCGAGATCGGGTACGACTTCTCGAACGAGGATCTGGTGACTGGCAAGAGCCTGGCCATCCATTCAGCGCGCGGGTTCCTCGGTTACAAGGCGGAGATGACCGAGGGCGCGAACCTCGATGCCTCGCTCGAGGCCCTCACGAACCTCAACAAGGAGGACCTCCAGACCGAGCCGACAACGGGCAAGGATGGCGGCATCGGCAAGGACACGCGGATCAACAGCCGGATCGCGATTGCCGCCAAGATCGGCAAGGGCCTGCAGGTCCAGACCTCGATCGAAGTCCGCTATGACCACCGGCCAGGTCCGCTCGCGATCGCGAACCTCGCGCCGGGGTTCGTGCCCGAGGCGTCGGCGCTCGACACCATCATGAAGGCGTCGTTCATCTACTCGTTCTTCTGAGTCGCGAACTGATCGTGATCTCCCGATCGTGATCGCGACCGGCCTCACCTGATCGTCACCGGGCCGACGCCGGTCACGTCAACGTCGCTCAGCCGCGCTTGTGCTGGCGCGCGCCGTTCGTGCGTGCCGGCCGCTCTTCGACGGTCGCCGCCAGCTCCTCGAGAAGGGCACGCAGCGAACGCATCTTCTTCGACCCGAGCCGGGTCGCCCACTTCGCCTCGGTCGCCGCGGAGACGCGCCGGACCTCGGTGGCCCACGACTTCCCCTTCGGCCCGAGCCGCACGCGCTTGATCACGCCGTGATCGGGATCGGGGAACCGCTCGACCATGCGGATCTCCTCGAGCTCGTCGAGGAGGTCGCCGACCGTCTGCTTGGGCAGCGAGACCTCGGCGACGAGGTCCGACAACCGGACACCCGTGGTGCCAGCGGTGCCGTCGGTCCCGAACACGCCGATCGCGGACAGGATCTGAACCTGCGCGGGTCGGAGGCTCGGGAAGCCGAGGCGTTCGAGCCGGCTTGCCAGCTGGGACTGCAGATCATGCTGCGGGACATGAAGGAGCGCCCGGAGGTCACGCGCGACGTCGCGAGTGGTGGGGCTGCTTACGGATCGAGTCGTTTTCGCCATGGTCACGAGCGCGAGCTTCGTAAGGGAGTCGCGTGATACCAGATGCCGATCACGATCGGAACCCTGTTTCGCCGCAAAGTCGCGCATCCGGAGCCGACTTGTTTCCAGCTCGTCACCGCGCGACGTGTGAACGCGCTCAATCGATCGCAACCACACCAATCTCGCTCGCGCCGCGATCCGGTGGAGCCTTGCGGCGCAGCCGGGCGCCGAGCTTGCGGGCGCCGCGTGCGAGGTCATCGAACCAGGTGTAGATGACCGGCACGGCGACGAGCGTGAGCAGCAGTGACAGCGTCTGGCCACCGACGACGATGCTCGCCATCGCCTTCGAGAACCCGGCGCCGATGCCCTGGCTGAGCACGAGCGGCAGCATGCCGGCGACGAACGCGAACGTGGTCATCAGGATCGGTCGCAAGCGGTCACGGCTCGCGGCGAGCACGGCTTCGGTGCGCGGCAGCCCTTGACGGCGCAGCCCGTTCGCGTGATCGACCTGAAGGATCGCGTTCTTCTTGACCATCGCGAACAGCACGATCAGCCCGAGCATCGAGAAGATGTTCAGCGAGCCGCCGGTCAGCACGAGCGAGATGATCGCGAACGGCACGGTCAGCGGCAGCGACAGCATGATGATGAACGGGTAGAGCCAGGACTCGAACTGTGCCGCGAGTACGAGGTACATGAAGATGACGGCGAGGCCGATCGCGAACATGAACGCGCCCTGCATCTTCGCCATCTCCTTGCTGCGCCCGAATGGCTCCGCGGTGTAGCCCGCGGGCATATCGAGGTTCTCGATGGTCTGGACGAGCGCCGCGACCACGGTAGACTCCGAGTGTCCCGGTGACACGTTCATGGTGATCGTGACGGCACGCTCGCGGCTCTGGCGGGTGATCTTCGAGGTCGCGAGCCCGGAGCCGAGCTCGACCACGTCCGACAGCGGCACCTGGCCAAGGGTCGACGAGGGCACCGCGATCAACGACAGCGCGGACGGATCGTCGCGGAACCGTTCGGCCGCACGCAGATAGATCGGGTATTGATCGCCGCGGTCCTCGAACGTCGAGGCCTCGACGCCGCCGACCAGCACGGCGAGGGTCGCGGTGATCGCACCCGGATCGACGCCGAGCATCGCGGCGCGATCGAGATCCGGCCGGACGGTCACCTCCTGGACGGGATCGAGGAGACTCGAGTCGAGATCGACGACGCCCGGGACCTTCTTCATGGTGTCGAGGACGCGCTTGCCGTAGCGCTCGAGCTTGTCGAGCTCCGGTCCGCTGATCACGTACGAGACAATTGCGTTCTGGCCGCCGATCGAGAAGTCGTTGACCTGCTGCGCGGCAACGCGGGTGCCGACCGGCACGTCCGGCAGCACCTCGTTGCGCACGACCTCCATGACGTCGTTCTGATGCCTGACCCGATCGCGCGGGTCGGTGAGCCGCACGTAGATCCGGCCGACGTTCGACTGCCGCTGATCGCTGTCCGCGATCGTGACGAGCGTGCTGTCGACCTCGCGGTACTGCCGGATCTTGCGCGCGAGCCGCTCGGCGATCAGCGTCGTCGCCTCGAGCGTCGTGCCCTCCGGCGTCTGGATGTACACCTCGAACTGCGCCTCGTCGTTCGGCGGCAAGAAGTCCCCACCGACCTGCTTGGCCAGCGGCACCATCGTCGCGCACGAGCCGACGATCGCGAGACCGACGACCCAGCGGTGACGGAGGCAGAACGCGAGCACCGCAGAGTACAGCCGCTCGATCGGCCGGTATACGAAGTCGCTGCCGCGCTCGAGCCACGACCGGCGGCGCTCCTCGCCCGCGGGTGGCGGCGGCGCCAGCATGCGTGCGGCCATCATCGGTGTCAGCGTGAACGCGACGATCATCGACACGCCGATCGCGAACGCCATCGTCATCCCGAAGCTGAACAGGAAGCGCCCGACGATGCCGCTCATGAACGCGACCGGCAGAAACACCGCCATCAGCGACAGCGTCGTCGCGAGCACCGCGAGCCCGATCTCCTTGGTCGCGGCGATCGCGGCCGGAAACGGCTTCATCTTCTTCTCCTCGATGAAGCGGTAGATGTTCTCGAGCACGACGATCGCGTCGTCGATCACGATGCCGACCGCGAGCGCGAGCGCGAGCAGCGTCATGAGGTTCAGCGTGAAGCCGGCGACCATCATCAGCCCGAACGTCGAGACGATCGAGACCGGGATCGAGATCGCAGCGATCAGCGTCGAGCGCAAGCTACCGAGAAACAGCAGCACGACGAGCGCCGCGAGCAGCGCGCCGATCACGAGGTGCTCGAGGACCTGCTCCGCGGACGTCCGGATCTGCTCGGAGTTGTCGCGGACGACATCGACCGAGTAGCCCGGTGGCATCTTGGCCTGCAGCTCGGTGACCGCCTCGCGGATCGAGTCGACAACCGCGACCGTGTTCGTGCCCGACTGCTTGCGCACCGACAGCGCGATCGCCGGCGTGCCGTTGCGCGACGCGGCGGTCTCGGCGTCCTCCTCGGAGTCGACGACCTCGGCGACGTCGCGAACGCGCACCGGGTGCTCGCCCATCTGGCGCACGACGATGTCGCCGATCTGTTCCGCCTGGAGCGCGCGTCCCTCGACGCGGAGCGTGGTGTTGGTCGGCCCGCTCTCGATGCGGCCGCCCGGCACGTTGACGTTGCCGCTCGAGATCGCTTTGTGGACCTCGAGCGCGGAGACGCCGACCGCGGCGAGCCGGATCGCGTCGAGGTGCACGTTGATCTGGCGCTCCTGACCGCCGAGGATCACGACCTGGCCGACGCCGGCGAGCCGCTCGATCCGCTGCTTGACCTGCTTGTCCGCGAACCGCGTGCGGTCGCGCGCCGAGGTGCCCGGCGGGGCCTTGACCGATAGCACGAGCACCGGCGCCGCGTCGGGATCCGCCTTGCGGACCTCGGGTCGCGAGCCGGGCGGCAGGTGGCGGAGCACGCCCGCGATGTGCTCGGTGATGTCCTGCGCCGCCTGATCGGGATCGACCTCGAGGCCGAACTGCGCGATCACGAGCGAGACGCCCTCGGTGGACACCGAGGTCAACGTGTCGAGGCCGTTCACCGTGTTGACCGCTTCCTCGATCTTCTGGCTGACGTCACTCTCGACGGCGAGCGGCGACGCGCCCTGGTACGGCGTGACGATCGTGATCAGCGGAAAGTCGATCTTCGGGAACTTGTCGACGCCGAGCCGGCCGTAGCCAACCGCGCCGACCACGACGAGCACGAGGATCAGCACGGTCGCGAAGACCGGTCGGCGAACCGAGATCAGGGATAGCCACTGCATGGTCGTCTCCTCGTCCTCTCCTCGGGCTAGAGCGCCACGCGGACGCCGTCGACGACTTGCTCGGTGATCTTCGCGACGACCTTGTCGCCCTTCGCCACGCCCTGGACGATCGAGACCTGCCCCGGCGCTGGCGGCGTGCCGAGCTGGACGATGCGGTCCTGCGCCTCGCCGTTGACGACGACGAACGCGTGCCAGGTCTTCCCGCGCTTGACGACCGCGCTCGCCGGCAGCACCGGCCGAATGACCTGGCCGATCGTGACCTTGGCCTCGGCGAACATCCCGGGCACCAGCTCGGCGCCCTTGTCGAGCGTGGCCTCGACCATCAGCGAGCGCGTCCGACCGATCTCGGCGCCGAGCCGGGTGATCGTCGCGCCATACGTCTTCTCGGGGTCCGCGACCGCAGTGAGCTCGACGCGCTGGTCGGGTTTGATCGCGCGGACCGCCGCCTCGGGCACCGACAGCTCGATCCTGAGCGGGTCGTCATCGATCAGCGTGAACAGCGGCCGGCCCGGCGCGACCCAGTCACCCGGCGTCACGTTCTTCTCGCCGATCACCCCCTCGAACGGTGCGCGGACGATGCCGTCGGCGACCGACTTCGCGATCATCGCGGTCCGCGCCTCGGCGGCCGAAACCTGCTGCAGCGCCGACGTGCACTGCGTGGTCTGGCGGTCGTACTCGCTGCGCGTGATCGCGCCCTTGTCGAGCAGCGACTGCGCACGCTTGCACTCCTCCTCGGCGAGCTGGCGTTGCGCGCGGGCGGTCGCGAGGTTTGCCTGGGCCTCGCGCGCCGACAGCGCCTGCGTGCGAACGTCGAGCCGCACGAGCTCCTGCCCCATCTTCACGCGCTGGCCGCGATCGACCATGACGCCGACGACCTTGCCGGCGGTGTCGGCGGTGACCTCGGAGCGCTGGTCCGCCTTGATGATCCCGGTCAGCACCATCTGCTGCGGCACCGGTGCCTCGCCGACCGTGATCACCTCGAGCTTGATCGGCGCGGGAGGTGGCGCCTTCGTCGATCCGCCGTCCTCCTTCTGCTTGCAGGCCGAGAGGGCCGCGAGCAGAGCGAGGGCCACCGTGGCCACGGTCTTCCAGTACATGGCCGCGCATGATGCACGCCGTTTGCCATTGGGGACACCGTCGATCCCCCCGCCGGCTCACCGGCCTCCGGTTAGTTAGGCGGGTCGGTCTGTACGTAAAGCCGACAGGTGTCGCGAAGTCACGCCATCCGCGCTCGTCGAAAATCAGCGCGTGGCCGCGTCGGCGCCGACGGCATGGGCGAGCTGGACCAGCGCGACCCGCAGATCGACGCGTGCGTTGAGCGATGCGATCCGGGCCCGCGTCAGCTCGGTCTCGGCATCGACGAGCTCGACCGCGGTCGCGCGCTGCGCGGCGAGCAACGCCTGCCGTACGCGGTAGCTCTCCTCGGCGGCCGCGAGTCCCTTCTGCGAGGTCGCGAGCGACCGCCGCGCGAGCTCGACCGCCTGCTGCGCGGCGAGCACCGCGATCCGCGTGCCGCGCTGGAGGTTGTCGCGGTCCGCGCGGAGCTCGCGAATCTCGGCACCGAACCGGCGATCCTGCGCGCGCGTCACGAGCGCTTCGTTGAGCGTCCACGACAGCTGGACGCCGGCCTGCCAGGTGAATCTGAACTCGTCGACCTGCGGAAAGACGCGCTGGTTGGGACGTGCGTAGTCCGCGCTCGCGAATGCCGACAGCTTCGGCAGCTGCCCCGCGCGCTCGGCCTCGCGCTGCTTCTCCTTCGCGCGGATCCCGACGTCGAGCACGCGGAACTCGAGGCGCTGCTTCACCGCGCTGGCCATCAGGTCGTCGAGCCGGCCGGTCGCCGGCTGCGGGATGTCCGCGCGAATGTCCTCACCGATCGCGAGCGGCTCGCCGGCGGTCGCGTCGATCAGCAGCCGCAGCTGCTCCTCGCGCAGCTCCGAGAGGTAGCGCAGCTGGTCGGCGACCTGCTCGATCTGCGCCTCCTGCGACTCGACGCGCATCAGGTCGGCCTTCGAGACCCGCTGGGCGTCGGCGAGCGCGCGGACCTGCCCGAGCGTCGCGCGGACCTGCGTCAGCTGACGGGTCGCGATCAGGACTTGCAGCCGGCTGCGGACCCACTCGTAGTAGATGATGCGGGCCTCCTGCGCGGCGTCGAGCTCGGAGCCGCGCTTGCCGATCCGCGCGGCCTCGGCGCCGAGCAGCGCCGCCTCGATCAACTTGGGATAGCGCAGGACGTAGTCCGAGAGCGCGACCCCGAGCGAGGCCTGCGTCGCATAGCTGTTCTCGGAGAACGAGAACTTCGGTCCGTTCGGATCGGGCGTCAGCAGCAGCGAATCGATCGGCGAGAGCCGGGTGTACGTCGCCGAGACGCCCACCCGCGGCACGCGGACGAGCTCGGCCATCTCGGCCTGGGCGATCGCGATATCGATCGCCGCGGTCCGCGCCTGCACCGTCGGCGATGCCTTCACGGCGCGCGTCGCGGCCTGGTCCGCGGTGAGGCCGGTCGTCGCGAACAGCGCGTCGAGCTCCTTGTCGAAGCTCGCCATGGCGTCGGCCGGCGCGCCCTGTTGCGCCGGCTGGGCAAGCGTTGGGGTCGCCGCGAGCACGAGCGCCAGAATCAACGGAAGTCTCATGCGGCCGACCAAAGCAGCCGCCGTGCCACGACGCCAGGGCCGGAGCTGCCCACATGCAGGCCGTGATCTGTCGGCGGGCCATACAGCGATCGGTCACGAAACGTGACCACCCCGGTCACGTTTCGAGGTCGAGCAACCGTTGAACCCTGGAATGCGGCAGAGTTGCGGCATGGCGTCGCAGTCGATCCATGACGCAGCTTCTGATGGCACGTCGCTCGCAGACCCACTGCGCGTGTCTTCGTCGACTTCCGGCCATCGCGGGTCCGCGCTCGACGCGGCGTGGCGCCGGCAGCGCGACCTCTTCTTCGTCAACGAGGCCCGCACGACGTCGCGCAAGACGATGGGCTTCGGGATGATCGTCCAGCTCGCGACGTTCGCGATCCTGCTCCATGCGGGCTATCCGAGCTGGCGGATCGCGGTGCTCGCCGGGCTCTACGTCGCGTTCTTCGGCTCGCACGGCATCATCATGCGCGGCATCACCGACCCGCAGAAGGTCGCGCATGCGTTCATCCAGATGAGCATCGCCGCGCAGCTCTTCATCGTCGGCTCGGCAGCGCTGACCGGTGGCGTGTACTCGCCGTTCATTCCGGGCACCGTGCTGCCGTCGATCGTCTCGCTGCTGTTCTTCGGCCCGCAGGCGGTCTCGCGGTGGGTCGCGTTCAGCAACGCACTCCTCCTCATCGCGATGGTCTTGCTGCCGGTCCACGTCGTCGGGCCGGCGCTGCCGAGCGCGCATTACACCGTCGCGATCTTGCTCTCGCTCGGCTGGTTTTTGTTCATGCTGCACATGCTCGTCGGCAAGCTCTCGGTCGTCGCGAGCCGCGCCAGCGAGTCGATCGGTCACCTCCGCGAGGAGCGCGTCGACGATGCGTGCGCGCAGATGCGACGGCTGCAGTCGGTCGGCGCGAAGGTCGCCCACGAGCTCAAGAACCCGCTCGCGTCGATCAAGGGCCTCTGCCAGCTCGTCGCCCGCACGCCGGAGAGCGAGCGCACGCAGGAACGGCTCGCCGTCGTCGCGTCGGAGATCAGCCGGATGGAGACGATCCTGAACGAGTACCTGTCGTTCTCGCGCCCGCTCGAGGACATCCGCCCCGAGTCGATCCAGCTCGCGACGCTCGCGCAGGACGTGCTCGACGTCCTCGATGGTCGCGCCGTGCAAGCGGGCGTCACGCTGTCGCTCGAGGGCGCCGCGCCGGCGGTCCATGGCGATCCGCGCCGCCTCAAGGAGGCGCTGATCAACCTCGTCTCGAACGCGATCGAGGCCACGCCGAACGGCGGTACGGTCTCGCTGCGGCTTCGCAGCGGTGCACACGGCGTGCTGCTCGACGTCGCCGATAGCGGCCGCGGCATCCCACCCGAGAACCTCGATCGGCTCGGCACCTCGTTCTTCACGACGCGCGCGAACGGCACCGGCCTCGGCGTCGTGCTCGCGCAGGGCGTGATCACCCAGCACGGCGGCTCGCTCGCGTACACCTCGACGGTCGGCAAGGGCACGACCGTCACCATCATGCTGCCCGCGACGCACGTGACCGCGCCCGAACCGTCACCGCGTGCCGCGGTCGTCGAGGCGCGCGCGTGACCACCGTCCTGCTCGTCGACGACGAGCCTGGCGTCCTGTTCACGCTGAGCGAGCTCTTGACCGAGCGCGGCCACCGCGTGATCAGCTGCCGCTCCGGCGCCGACGCGCTGACCAAGCTCGACGAGGCCGATACCGTTGTCACCGATCTGTCGATGCCCGGCATGGATGGCCTCGAGCTGATGGCAGCGATCGCCCAGCGCGATCCGGCCCTGCCCGTCCTCCTGCTCACCGCGCACGGCAGCGAGCGCGTCGCGGTCGCGGCGATGAAGCAAGGCGCCTACGACTACCTCGCGAAGCCGTTCGACATCGACGAGATCGCCGTCGTCATCGAGCGCGCCCTCGAAGCACGACGCCTCCGCATCGACAACCGCCGGCTCTCCGCCGAGCAGATCCTCGGGCGCCGCATCATCGGCGCGTCGAAGCCGATGCGCCGCCTCCTCGAGGCCGCCTCGCGCGTCGCGACCCGCAACGTCACCGTCCTCGTCCGCGGCGAGACCGGCACCGGCAAGGAGTTCGTCGCCGAGCTCTTGCACGCGCAGTCCTCGCGCGCGAAGCATCCGCTCGTCCGCTTCAACTGCGCCGCGCTCCCCGCCGACCTCGCCGACGCCGAGCTGTTCGGACACGTCAAGGGTGCGTTCACCGGCGCGACCGCGACG
This sequence comes from Deltaproteobacteria bacterium, assembly GCA_013812655.1. Classification (GTDB taxonomy): domain Bacteria; phylum Myxococcota_A; class Polyangia; order Haliangiales; family Haliangiaceae; genus JABFXX01. Next base: position 20,663 of record JACCTC010000347.1, read on the forward strand.
CGGCCCGGCTTCTTCAACCAGGCCAACGGCGGCACCCTGATCCTCGACGAGGTCGGCGAGCTGCCGTTGCCGATCCAGGCCAAGCTCTTGCGCGCGCTCCAGGAGGGCGAGATCCAGCCCGTCGGCTCGGGCCGCATCGACAAGGTCGACGTCCGCGTCGTCGCCTCGACCAACCGCGATCTCGCCGCCGAGGCGAAGGCCGGCACGTTCCGCGAGGACCTCTACTACCGGCTCGCCGTCGTCGAGCTCGTCGTGCCGCCGCTCCGGGAGCACAAGGACGACATCCCCGCCCTCGCCGCCGAGTTCGGCCGCCGCTACGGCGAGCGCTTCGGTCTCGGCACGATCATCCTCGAGCCCGCCCTCGTCGATGCCCTCGTCCGCGCCGACTGGCCGGGCAACGTGCGCCAGCTCGAGAACACCATCGCGCGGCTCGCCGCCCTCTCGACGGGCGGGACGATCACGCTCGCCGACTACCAGGCCGCGACCGGCGAGTCCACCGATGCTCCCGCACCCGCCGAAGCCGCCGACACCGGCCCGGCAAAGAGCGAAGCCGGCTTCACGCCGGCGAGCGAGGACGAGCACTCCGGCCTGCCACCCGACGCCCGCAACGGCCCGTCACTCAAGGAGCAGGTCGAGGCCTTCGAGCGCGGCCTTGTCGGGCGTGCCCTCGACGCCACCAGCGGCAACCAGTCCGAAGCCGCGCGCCGCCTCGGCGTCAGCCGCGTCACGCTCATAGATAAGATGAAGAAGTACGGCCTCGAGAAGCGCGGAAGATAACTGCGTACGAGCGCCGCCCAGTGCCGTCTACGCGCTCCCCGTCACTTCATCTCATTCGGCAGCTCGCGGAAATCGCGTTAAGATGACAGCGATGGCCGATGCGCTCGTGGTCTCGAACCCGAAAGTGATGATGGGTAAGCCCGTGATCGCAGGGACGCGGATCACCGTGGAGTCGATTCTCGAGCGTCTCGCCGCGGGCGAGAGTGAGGACCAGCTCGTCGCTGCGCATCCGCACCTCACGCCCCAAGCGATCAAGGCGGCGCTCGCGTTCGCGGCGGGCGCGCTACGCGCCGACGCGGTGTATCCGATCGACCCGGCCGCGTGACGACGTTCATCGCCGACGAGAACGTGGATGCGCCCATCGTCGCACGCTTGCGCGCCGACGGCGGCGACGTCCTCTCGGTGGCAGAGCTCGAGCCGGGCATCGATGACGGCCGCGTGCTCGCGATCGCGAACGAACAACTACGCGTTGACGGCCGATCATGATTTCGGAGAGCTTGTCTTCCGGATCGGACGGGCGACGTGTGGCGTCGTGCTCCTACGCCTTGCCGGCCTCTCGGCCGCACGTAAGGCCGACATCGTGGCGGCCGCGATCGCAGCTCACGATCACGAGCACCCCGGCAGCTTCACCGTCATCGCACCGACCACGATCCGCATCCGGAAGCCCTGATCACGGCACCGCTGCGAGTCGGGCTCGCTCGCGCGCTGGATCGAGGACGGTCGTGAGGACCGCCGTGGGGTCCGAGTGTCCGGACTCAGGACTTGAGCGCCGCCAGCAAGCGGTCGCGGACGGTCGCCAGACGCGTCCCATCTCGGCCTTCCTCTGCTGCCCGTTGCAGCGGGAACTGCTGCAAGAGCCACGCGAGTGTCGGCGGCGAGAATCCGCGATCGCGGGTCGCCGCATCGTCGAAGCCACGCGACAGATCCGCGCCGGCGTCCAGGAGCGCGCCGATGTCTTCGAGGTCGCGTAGCTCCGTGCGTGATAACAGGGCGCAGAGCTTCTGCGCGAACAGATCGCGCGGCGTATCGACGAGCATGCCCGGGCGAAGCTCGACGGGCGGTTCGACGGGCGCCGTCGGATCGGCGACGAGATCGAGCTCGACCGACTCGCCGTCTCCATGCACGCGAAAGCGCACGAACGAGACTGCCGTCTGGACGTGCTCGACATCGAGTCCCACTCGCCGGAGTCGAGCCTCGACCTCGCGTGGGATCTCGCCGAGCTCGAGGCGCGGACGAAACGCGAGATCGAGATCGCGTGTCGTGCGATGACCCAGATAGAACCCGACCAGCGCGCCCGCTCCGAACAGGATCCACGCGGGCTGCATTCCGGCGAGCTCTCGAAGAATGCGCTCCTGCAAGGCGCTCAATCGGCTCGCGACGATCATCGGCTCCAGTCGAGATACCACGCCCAGAACTCGCGGGTGCGGCCGAGCGCGTGCGCGATCCGCGGCCACAGTCGCCGCATCTCGTGAACACCGCCGAGCACGATCGCGTCGTCCGGCTTTGCTTGTCGCATCAGCTTGGCGAGCCAGTAAGCACGCCGATCCTCATCGTCGGCCGCCAGGTGGCCTCGCAGCTCGGCGAGCGTGACGTCGTTATCCCACAAGAAGTAGGGCCGACCTCGCGCATCGCAGAGTCGGCTCTCGGGCGTGGGGCACAACATCGGGCGATCATACCGCGCTCGCGAGACTCGAGAAGTGGCCACTCGTCGCGCCGCGCGGCGAGACTACCCGCGCCACGAACACTCAGTGACCGGGGCGGCCGCCTTGCGGGGACGGCACCCCGGCTGGTACGCCAGGGCCATGGATCGCATCGTCCACGTTTGCAATGGCGACTCCACCGCCGACACGCTCTCGCTCGCGGACCTGCCCGGCGAGATCGTCGTCTGGGCGGACGCACTCGATCAGGGCCCCGTGCTCAACGTCCCCGATGCGGAGCACTGGAAGATCCGCGGCGAGTTCTGGGCGTCGCGCGGCTATGCCGATGACCCCGCCAAGCTCTCCGCGTGGGATCGCGGCGTCGACGAAGCGGCGGCGGCCGAGGAGCTCATCCTGTGGTTCGAGCACGATCTCTTCGATCAGCTCGCGCTGATCCGGCTGCTCGCGCGGCTCGCGCGCCGCGGCTTGCCGAGCACGCTGACCATCGTCTCGATCGATCGCCACCCCGAGGTCCCCAATTTTCTGGGTCTCGGCCAGCTCAAGCCCGAGCAGCTCGCGGAGCTATGGCCGCGCCGCACGCCGCTGTCGCGCGATGCGATCGACGAGGCCATCACGGCGTGGATCGCGGTGACCTCCCCCGATCCGCGCGCGCTGCCGTTCCTCAGCCGGCGCATCAAGGCGATGCCGTTCCTCGCCGGCGCGCTCGAGCGTCAGCTCGAGGAGTTTCCCGATCCGACGAGCGGCCTGTCGCGCACCGAGCGCCAGCTCCTCGCGGCGGTCGCGCGCGGCGCGGCCACCGGCGGCGATCTGATGCAGGCGGCGCAGGCGATCGATCCACGCTACCCGCTCACCGACGGTCTGCTGGTGACGACGCTCAAGGAGCTCGGGCGCTGCGGCTTCGTCGATGGTGCGCCGACGTCGGCGCCCGCACCCGATGCGTTCAAGGACGTCCGCGTCACGATCACCGCGACCGGTCGCCAGGCCCTCGCCGGCGCGCTCGATCGGATCCACGAGCACGGCATCGACGACTGGCGTGGCGGCGTGCGCCTCCACGGCAAGGGCCCGGTCTGGCGCTGGGACAGCGCGCAGCGCAAGTTGCTCGAGCGCTGATGTCAGAATCCGCGGTACGCTTTTTTAGTGCTCGATCGGGTTGTCGCTCGCAGCTTCCTCGTCGTGATCTTCGGTGCGCTCGCCGGATGCGGTGATAACGCACCATCGATCCCACTCGCGGAACGCAGGATGGAAGAAATTCGTGCGCGTTGCGATCAGCTCACACGCTGTGGCCTGTTCGCTGATCACGCGGTGTGCTTTGGGTTCTTTCGCAACCTCCCGGATCCCAACTTCGATGCCTCCATCGCCGCGGGTAAGATCAAGTACGACGGGGCGCGGGCGAAGCACTGCTACGACGCGCTTTCGACACTGACATGTGACGCGACCGTACAAGAATCGCGTGTGCTGCCCGCGGCCTGCGGGGACGTTTTCACCGGGGCAGGGGCTAACGGCGAGGCATGTGTGTACGACGTGGGCTGTCGGTCCGGACGGTGCAACAAGCCGAGCTGCGAGACGTCTGAATGCTGCCCCGGTGTGTGCGAACCGAACACTAAGTCCGGACCCGGCGCGACCTGTGGCGCTGCTCGAGACTGCGAAGACGGCGCGTTCTGCGGAACGGACAAGCTCTGCCATTCGCTCTTGCCCGCCGGCTCAGATTGCGAGCGCGACCTGGAATGCGGCTATGGCCTCGCTTGCGTAGGGGGCGGAATTACTGGCACGTGCCGCGAGGTGGGGCACGCAGGGGACGGCTGCCCGTTCCTACGTTGCGCAGACATCGGGCTGCGCTGCGTGGCCGGAACGTGCGTGTCACTGGGACTTCCCGGCGATGCGTGCACCGCCAGTACCGACTGTTCGCCGTACGCTGAGTGCGATGAGGCCCGTGGCCTCTGTATCGATGTGCCGACGATCGGGATGCCATGCAACATCAGCTGCGCGGGTGATGCGTGGTGTCAGTCTGGTACGAACATCTGCGTCGCCCCGCTCGCGGATGGCGAGCTGTGCGGTGCCGTCAATCAGTGCGCTTCGCTGAACTGTCCCGAAGACATCATCCTTCGTTGCGCGCCCGCGCCGGTCTGCTTTTGACTACGGGCGACGACGTCCCCGCCGGTCGAGGCGGTAGTACCCATCTCCGCTGCCGCCGTAGCTCGCGCCACCGATACTAAACGGATCCCCGTACCCATCGCCGCCGTAGCCGTTGCCTCCAAAAGCATTCGCCGGTGCAGGTAGCAAGGTGACGAGCAACGAGCTCTCATTCTCGCGATGGTCGAGCGGACCATTCAGCGTGCCCTTGAAGCCACCCTTCCAAAAAGGGCGAAAGCGGCCTCGCATCTGTTCCGTACAGTCGCCCCACGGACAGTAGAGCTCGCCGATGAATGTGAAGCCCTCGCGATCCAACGTGACATGACCTCGGATTCGCTGTGAGCCGCCGAGCTTCGCTAGCACCAGCTTCTCGCCGATCTTTTTGATCACGCACGGAAACCGCGGGTATTCGTAGCCCGCATCGTCGATCGAGCACCAATACGGTCCCGTGACGTCATGCGGAGCTGCGTCCAACGCCGTTGGTGACGTCGCGATCTCGCTCCGCCCACTCCAGCACGAGAACACCGCCAGACATCCGAGCATCCCGAAACGCGAAACGGCAGGCACCCGAAGAGCCTGCCGCGGCGACTAGCGCTTTGCAACGTCCACTAGCCCTACCTTCGCTTGATGTCGCGGCTTGTGAGTCATGAGTCCGACGAGGAAGTGGTCGTTTTCTTGCGCAAACGCATAGCTGAAGAAAGTGCAGGGAGCCAACGGTCGAGTTCGAAGGCGT
>JACCTC010000348.1 GCA_013812655.1 Deltaproteobacteria bacterium
ACGCCTTCGAACTCGACCGTTGGCTCCCTGCACTTTCTTCAGCTATGCGTTTGCGCAAGAAAACGACCACTTCCTCGTCGGACTCATGACTCACAAGCCGCGACATCAAGCGAAGGTAGGGCTAGCGGCCGCCAAGCCACCAGGCCAGCGCGCACGCGACCATGCCGATGACCACATACCACGCCATCGACATTGGCCGGCGCAGGCGGCGCCGTGCGGGTCCGTCGACCTCGTCGATCGGAAGTGCCGTCCCGTGTGCCACGCGGATGCCGATCCGCGAGTGCATCACCGCGTGCTGGCCGGTCGCCGGGATCGTCGGCGGGATTGACGCGGTCGGGATGCCGATCTTCGCGGCAAGCCGGCGCGCGACATAGGACGTCGACGTCAGCGCGGGATCTCCCTCCTGCTGCGGATCGAACTCGCGAAACCGCGGGAGGTCATCGTCGTCGGCCGGCGGCACCAGGCGCTCGCCATCGACCTGACAGACGATCGCCGTGATGTTGTCGGTACCGCCGGCGGCGCGCGCGGCCGCGACCAGCAGCCGTACGGCCTCGGTCACGGTGTGCGGCTGCGACATCAGCAGCGCGAGCGCGGGATCGCCGACGAGGCCATGCAGGCCATCACTGCACAGCAGCACGCGATCACCACGGCGCAGCTCGATGATCGACAGCGACGGATCGACATCGGGTCCGACGCCGAGTGCCTGCAGGATCGCGCCGCCGGCGCTCGCGGCTTCGTCCTCGTTGTGACCGGCGGCGATCAGCGCGGAGTGCAGCGACTGATCGCGCGTGACCTGGATGATCATCTGCGAGCGCAGCACGTAGACGCGCGAGTCACCAACGGTGGCGACGATCAACCGGTCGGCGACCACGCCCGCTGCCGACAGCGTCGTGCCCATGCCGCGGAGGCCGGGTTCGCGACGCGCCATCGCGTGGACGTCGTGGTTCGCGACCCGCACCGCGCGCCGCAGCAAGCGCGCGAAGACCTCCGGATCGGGCGACGCGGGTGTGTTCTTCATCTCGCGCCACATCACCTTGGCAGCGAGCTCGGACGCGATCTCGCCGCCCTCGACGCCACCCATGCCGTCGCACACGACGAGGAGCGCGCCGCGCTGACCGCGGCCGACCCACTCGACGGAAGGCAGCTCGATCGTCTCGTGGCGATCGAGATCGCCGATCAGGAAGCTGTCTTCGTTGTGCTCGCGCACCTGGCCGACATCGCTCGCGCCGGCGATCACGAGCTCGAGCTCGGCCGGCACGGGCTTGCCGTCAGTGGACATCCATCACCCTCGCGTCGGCAATCACGTCACCTGCCGAGCTCGATGCGTAGCAGCTGATCGCCCATGCGGACGTGATCGCCGTGCTTGAGCGGCGTCGCGCCTTCGACGCGCACGAACGTACCGTTCGAGCTGCCGAGGTCGGTGATCTGCGCGCGCGTTCCATTCCACGTCACCGCGGCATGGCGGCGCGACATGAACGCGTCGTCGCGAAACACGATATCGCCCTCCTCGCGCCCGAGGACGATCTCCTCGCCCGCGAGGTGACGGACGTCGCGATACCCGCCCGACGGAACGATCTGGAACAGCCGGCCCCACGGCTCGCGCGGCGGCGATCCGAAGAGCGAGACGCCGTGCCGGGTCAACGGATGGACCTTGGTCTCCTCGGGATCGACCCGCTCGTAGCGCAACACCTCGCGGCCGACGAGGATCGTCATACCGTCGACGAGATCGACCGGCGCGTCGGTCTTGCGGAACACGCCGTTCAGGTTGTCGATCGGCAGGACCTTGATGGAACCATCGGCGCCGCGCTCGATCCGCGCGTGCTGGCGTGCCAGGAAGCGATCCTCGTCGAACGCGATGTCCGCGCCCGCTCGCCCGATGACGAGGTACTCGCCGCTGAGCGGATAGCGCTGACCATCGGAGCCGTCACGGTTGACGAGCACGGCGGTGCCCCACGCCGGTCCGGTTTGCGGACGCGGCGCTGCCGAAGCTGCGGCATTGGGTCCGTGAAAGTGCACGGCAACCGCGCCGGGAGCTGGGCCAGGAACCAGGCCGCCGGAGTGGCCACCGGCCTGGCCCACCGCCTGCTGCCCCGACGGCGCCCGTGCACCGTCGGACGCGAGCGTCACGGCATGCTGATCGATCGGCGGCTGCTGTCCGGTCGACGGACGAACCGGGGGCAAGCTACCCGGCGACGAGGGTGCGCGTGGCCGTGCATTCTCGCCGGGATCGGTCGGATGCAGCGCGGACATGTGCAGCCCGCACTGCTGGCAGTACGCGAAACCGAGTGGCGTTGGCGTCCCGCAGCGCGGACACGTGATCGAGCTGCCGATCGCCCGGACGCTTGGAGGCGTTACCGTGCTCGGCGGCAGCGTCGCGAGCATCGGATCGCTGTGCGGTCTGCCACCGCCGAACGGTCCCGGCGGCCCCGGTGGCGACGCGAGCGGACCCGATGGCATCATCATCGGAGATCCGTGCGGCCCTGGTGGCGGTCCACCTGGCGGCGGCCCATAGGGTGATCCCGGAGGCCCCTGCGGCGCACCGTATGGCGGTGGCCCCCCCATGCCTCCCATGCCCGGCGGTGACGCGATCGGCCCCGCGGGCGGCATCATTCCTGGGGCCATCGGTGGCATCGCACTCGCACCAGGACCGGTGATCGCGCTGCCGCAGTTGCGACAGAACTTCATGCCCGGCGGGTTCTCGCCGCGACAGACGTTACAGATGTTGGGCAACCCGGCGGCCAGAGGTGGAGTCTGCGCGAGGGCGGGTGCCATCGAGCTGCCACAGTTCAGGCAGAACGAGGACCCAGGCGGGCTTTCGTGGCCACACATCGAACAGCGCATCTGACCCCTGACGTTGAACCGGGCCCGAGTGTCTCAACAACACTCCGTCTCGGGAATGGCCGCGACCCGGTTTGCAACGCGCGCCCCATCTTGCTAAGACCGCCCGGCTCCGTGGTCGACAAATTGGCTCGATGGTTCGTGTTTTCGTTGCTGCTGGCAATCGCGCCGGCATGCGTCGAGTCCTCCGTCCGGACTGCCCCATTTCGGGTGCGACCGGACGCTCCAAACCCCGGCTCGCTGCTGGGTCCGTTCACCGGACGGGTCGTCGATGCGACGACGCACGCACCGGTCGCGGGCGCGCTGGTGTACGGCGCCTGGACGTTCGAGCGTGGTGCTGGCCTGCCCGAGCCCGCCGGCGCGCGCGAGTTCGTCGGATCGACCGACGCCGCCGGCAATTACCGCGTCCCGTCCGTCGGCAGCGTGCCGCGCGGCGTGCGGGTCACCGAGTTCACGCTGCTCGTCTACAAGCGCGGCTTCATCGCGTATCGCAGCGACCGCCGGTTCAGCGACCTCGGACCGCGCATGGACTACGCGCAGCACGGCAACCAGGTGATGCTCGAGCGCTGGCGTGCCGATCTCTCGCACTCGCGCCACCTCCGCTTCGTCGGCGGCGGTACCGCGGTTGCCGCGCTCACCCAGTGGGAGCTCGCCGATGCGAGCGCAGAGCTCGACGGCACGCGTCCGGCCGGCGACGATCTGCGCCCCGGCCGCGGTGAAGGCCAGTACATCGTCGCGGCTCAGCTCTTGACCGAGACCGACATCAAGGCACGCACGAAGTACGACGGCGGCTTCGAGACCGGCCCGCTCTCCGACGAGCCCGACACCTCGACGTACTCGTCGCAGCACTTCAAGGCACTCGGCCGTCCCGAGACCTGGGACATCGCGATCCGGATGTGGCGCCTCGATCCCGGCACCGCGCAGGAGCGTTACGAGGAGCTGACGACGTCGCTCCCCGGGATCACCGAGAAGGACGAGATCGCGAGCCGGTCGTTCATCGCGAACGAAGGCGACATCCGCGGTGTCGGCCTGCTCGATGCGCCGCGCGGCGTCGTCATCCTGATCACCTGCGGCTCGAACCAGTGCGCGTCGATCGACGATGCCACCGCGCTCGCCAAGACCGTCTACGACCGCCTCAAGCAGATGGTCCCGATGTCGATCGGAGGTGGCAAGTGAGCCGTCAGCACCTCGTCGCTGTGCTCGCCGCCGTCGCGTTCGCCGTACCGGCGATACTTCCGTCGCAAGCGCGCGCGTGGGAGCCCGAGACCACGCACGCCGGGCTCGCCGAGCAGGCGGCGCTCGCGTCGCGCCTGCACAAGCGACTCGTCACGCTCGGCTTTGCGGGCGGGCTGTTCGAGCCACTCACGATCCCACCGGCCGATGCACCGCAGCTGATCGCGGCGCTCAAGCTGTTGTCGCCGACTCATGGTGCCGTGCCCGACGCGCGCGGTCGCCAGGTCGCGCTCGGCTGGCTCGCCGCCGGTGCCGCGCTCGCAGACGTCCCGGCCCGGCACGGTGCGAACCACTTCTTCGATCCGAGCACGGGCCGCGGCTGGTCCGAGCCCGATCGCGGCGTGATCGCCGGGCTGACCGACAAGGTCCGCGAGGCGATCGGTCGCGCGTCGCTGCCGGAGCACGGCGTGCCGGCCCCCGACTGGGTCACGCACAAGGACAACCCGTTCAACCTCGAGAACTTTCTCTCGCAGTACACGAAGGCCGTCACCGCCTCGACGCCGGGTGAACGCTCGCGCCACATGGCTGCGGCGCTCGTCGCGGCGGGTGCGATCCTCCACACGCTCGGCGATCTCGGCGTGCCGTCACGGGTGCGCAGCGACGAGGCGGCGCACCTCGAGCCCCTCGGCGGCGGCCCCGACGATCTCGGTTCGCGCTTCGAGCGGATCGCGGCGCTCGCGTACGGCCGGCTCGGCGTCCCCGCCCCATCGCGCGTCGTCACACGGACGCGGCTCCGCGACTTCTTCAGCTCGCGCGACGGCCAGGGCCTCGCCGACCAGATCTCGCGCTCGTACTTCTCGTCGAACACGCTGCCGAAGCACAGCCGGGTCGGCGACGACTCGAAGCCCGCACTGCGGCGCCCTGCGCCGACGCTGCCGGCGCGGCTCAATCTGATGGCGGCGAGCCGCGACGAGGGCACGCTGCTCCGCAACGCCGCTGGCGTCTGTCTCGCGCGCTACCGTGTCGACCATGGCGTGCTCGGGTTCTCGTTCGACGACGAGTGCGCGCTCGAGCAGGTCACCGCGATCCTGCCCGAGGTCGCCGCGTACGAGACCGGGCTCCTCGAATATCTGATCCGCGGCGAGCTCGCGATCGCGGTCACCGGCGAGATCGTCGTGACCGGCAGCGGGCTCGGCGCCGGCACGGTCGAGATGCTCGTCGAGGACACGCGCGGCGTGCGCACGCGACTCTCCGCGACCGCGACCACTGCGGGCACGGCCGAGCTGGCGCGCGGCCCGACCCCGACGGCCGGCACCCGGATCGTCGCGGTGTTCCGTGGTGTCGATGCGGCGGGCGAGCCGATCGTCGCGGTCGGCGCGATGCCGCTCGGTCGATAGGCGACGAGGCGGCGATGGCGAAGAAGCGCCGTGAGGACGATGCGCAAGGTGGCCTCGATCGGATCTTCGAGCAGCTCGACGAGGCACCGGCCGGGCTGCACGATCTCGAGCCGCCCGTGCTCGAGCTGCCGAAGGGTCTGCCCGAGCCGCTGATCGAGCTCTACGCGCGCTGCGATGGCGGTCGGCTGTATCACGACACGATCGAGATCGTGCCGTCGTCGCAGGTCACGATGGAGACACCGGGCCGCTGGAAGTTCGCCACCGTCGACGGCGACGAGATCGCGCTCGATCACCGCGGCCGGATCTGGCGAAGTGACGAGTCGCTCGACGACGACATCTGCGAGGGCACGCGGCTCGATCGCTGGCTCGCCGGCATGCTCGACGCGACCGCCCAGCTCTACGACGGCGATGGCGAGTTCTCCGACGGCGTGTTCGATGACGACGGCGAGGTCGAGTCCGTGGTCCACGAGCGCCAGCTGCGCGCGCACCTCAAGCGCGATCCGGGTGCCCCCGGCGTGCGCTGGCGACTCGCGCACGAGCTCCTCGAGCAAGGCGCCGCCGAGGACGCGCGCGATCAGATGGAGCAGGTCGTCGCCGACGATCCCGCGTTCGCGTGGGCGTGGCTCGATCTCGCGCGGATCTCCGAGCAGCTCGGCGAGGTCAGTGGCGCGCTCGACGAGGTGCGGATGGCCGCCGAGACCGCCGAGGGCGCACAGCATCCGCAGGCCGGTTACTTCTGGGCGCAGCTCGCGCGGCTCGCGGTGCGGATGGCCGACGACGTGTTGCGTGCGCAGGCCGCGACCAAGGCGTCGTTGCTCGGACCGGGTCTCAAGCAGGCCCAGCTCGCCGGCGCGCGTGCGTCGCTCGAGGCCGGTGACGCGACGAGCGCGAAGGGGCTGATCGAGCTCTTGCGTGCCGTTTGGCCGCGCGATCTCGAGGTGCTGGAGCTCGCGCGCCGCGTCGACAGCCTGCCGAGCAGCTAGCGCGCCGCGCGGCTCCTGCCCTTGCGCCTCACGTTGGGCAAGGGTTGCCGGCTATCTGAAGACAGCTTGATCGGCCGGGATCCCGCGCGCCTCGAGCTCCGCGTAGAACCGCGGCACCGTCCCGGTCGCGACGAACGTGCCGTCGCGGAACTGGAACAGCGCGTGGGTCTCGAACGTGGTCTCGGTGCAGCCCGTGACCTCCTCGATCGCCATCACCCGCATCGTGCCATCGGTCCAGCGCGCGACGTGCAGCACGATCTCGAAGGCCTGGGCCACGAGCTCGCGCAGCGCGCCATCGTTCGACACCGGCATGCCGACGCGTGCGAGCGTCATCAACCGGCCGAGCGCGGCACTGGCGCCGTCACCTGCCATCGCGACGATCGCGCCATCGACCGACGTGCACAGCGCGCTGACGAGCGGCAGGGCCTCGCGGCCGCGCACGTCGCCGACCACGAGCCGATCGGGTGTGAGCCGCAGCGCGGTCTCGAGCAGGTGCGCCATGTCGATCGACGCGTTGTGCCCGTTCCCGGCGCGGGTCTCGAGCTGGATCCACTCGTCACGCGGGATCGCGAGCTCGGAGATCTCCTCGATCGAGATCACGCGCTCGCCCGCCGGCGATGCTGCCGCGAGCGCGGCGACGAGGTTCGTCTTGCCCGAGCCCGGGCCGCCGCACACGAGGATGTTGCGACGCGCGGTCACGCAGGTCGTGAGGAAGTCCGCCATCCCCGAGGACAGCGTGTTCTGTCCGACCAGGTCGGCGAGCTGCGCCATCTGTGCCGGCGCCTTCTTCAGCACGAGGCACGCACCTCGCGACGCGACGGGCGTGACGGCGGCAGTGAGCCGCGTGCCGTCGCGCATCCGCAGATCGACGAGCGGACGGGCCTCGTCGATCACGCCGCCGGCCTCGGCAACCAGGCGCTTGACGACGCGCTCGAAGACCTCGTCCGACGAGAACGCCTTGCCCGATCCGCGGAGCTGGCCGTCCTTGCCGACGACCACGCGGTCACGGCGATCGATCACGATCTCGTCGACCCGCTCGTCCGCGAGCAGGTCCTCGAGCGGTCCGAGCGCGAGCGCCTCGTTCAGCGTCTCCTTGATCAGCGTGTCCTGATCGATGTACTTCGGCAGCTCGCCTGACGTCTCGAGAGTCTCGACGAGATCGATCGTGGCGCGCTCGGCACGCTTCCAGAGCTCCTCCTCGTGAAGCCGCTCGACGGGGATCTTGTCGAGATCGAGCTTCGCGCGGAGGCGCTCGAGGATGTTCGACTGGAGGTCGAGCATCTTGACGACCTTCGGATCGAGCGGCTCGAGGTGCACACCACGGCGGCTCGGCATCGAGACCGAGCGGCCAATCGCCTTCTTGCTCACGCCCGCGCCGACCAGCGCGCGCTTGTGGTTGCGCTCGCTGCCACCGTTGGGCTGCTGCAGCGGCACGACCGGTGCCGGTGCGCCCTGCATCGGCGCGCTGTGCGGCGTCGGTGCTGGCATCGGCGAAGGCATCGGCGCAGGCATCGGGAACTCGGGGCGCGGCATCGGCGGCGCAGTCATGTGCGGCTCGGCGAGCGTCGGGCCTGGCTGCGGGG
>JACCTC010000364.1 GCA_013812655.1 Deltaproteobacteria bacterium
GCCGGAAGGCGGTGCCGCGAGCCGCGAGCAGATCGCCCGTCGCGGGGCCATGCGCGAGGGGCTCGACGACGATCCGGACGCCCGCGCCTGCGAGCGCGCGCAGCACCTGCTGCCACAGTGGCGGGAACGCCGTGATCGGCTCGACGACGTGGACGCTCTCGATATCGAGCTGGCGTCCAGGCAACCGCGCGAGGATCCGGCGCAATCGATCCGGCACGCCGGTCGCTGCCGCGGCGGTCACCTGCCACAGCGCTGCGAGTCGCGCGCTCGCTGGCTCGCCCCGCCAGCCCCACAGCGCAAGTGCATCGCGATCCGCGAGCAGTCGCTTGCTCGTGCCGAGGCGATCCGTCGCGAACGAGCGCGACCAGAATCCCTCGACGGTCGCCAGCGTGCGCGCGAACACCGCAGCCCGCTCGGTCGGCGACTCTCTCGCGACGACCAGCCCGAGCTCGACCTCGAGGCGATCGAGAAGCCCGAGCGGGCCGAGCCTCGCCTCGCCGAAGCACGCCGTGCGCGCGGAGAGCGGTCCCGGCCAGCCGCCGCCGTCGAGCGCCGGATCGAACACGACCCTCAATCCCCCTGCCCCTACAACCATGCGCCATCTTCGTCGGAGATCGCGCCGATGTAAACTGCTCGCACCGCGACCGCATCGCATGCTGCAGCGGTTCGTGACATGCGATGTTCGCGGTGTCGGAGCGATCCGCTAGGCTGTTCCACGATGGGGGGCCGTCGATGAAGACACTGGACATCGAGCTGTGGGGTGGACAGATCCGGGGCGAGGCGCCGAATCACGGCACGCGCGTCGCGAAGGTCTCGGTCCCGCGCGCGATCGCGCTGCGCGACCGCTTCGTGCACGGCTACGCGCGCTTCGCGCCGACCTGCCGAGCCGTCGACGAACCGGGTGTCGCGCTGATCGCGATCGACGAGGACTCCGGCGCACCGGCGGGCGTCGCCTGTCTCCGCGCTCGCCCCGATCGCCACGTCGCCGCGATCGTCGGTCGTCACGACCGCTGCGATCTCTACCTCGCGAGCAACGATCGCCTCGCGCTTCGCCAGCTCGCCGTGATCGTGTCGCCCGTCGAGGACTGGCGCGCAGGCTCGGCCGACGTCAGCTACCGGATCATCGACCTCCGCACGCACGACGGCATGATCGACGAGGAGTCTCGCCCACTCCGCGGCCTGCGCTCCGAGGGCCCCGCGATCGTCCGCTGCGGCGGCCACGTCATCTTCGCGCTGCCCCTCGGCGATCCCACCGACTGGCCCGAGTCCGCCGAGGACGCCTGGTCCTACCTGCCCGAGCGCATCTACTTCGACGAGCTCGTCCACCCTCCCGATGGCTCGATCGTCCGCCCGCCCCTCGATCGCCACATCACCGTCGTCACCCGCACCGGGGGCCCGCGCCACACTGGCATGAAGCTCGTGTCGAAGGCTGACCTCGCCGGCCGGCTCGACCTCGTCGGCCCCGCGATCGCGGGCACCCTCGACATCGGCCACGCCGCCCTCCGCGATGGCGTCCTGCTCGGTCGCTACGACCGCTGCAACGGCGCGCCGATCCTCGCCGACCACTCGCTGTCGCGCGTGCATGCCCTGCTCGTCCACGTCGACGACCGCCTGCTCCTGATCGACACCGCGAGCACCAACGGTACGCGCCGCGTGGGCGGCGACGATGCCCGCCTCATCGAGCTTGTCGCCGATACCGACCTCGAGCTCGGCGACGACACGCGTGCGCGCTGGACCTGGGTCAGCTGATCGATCGGACGCTGGCTCGATCAGCGTCCGGCAACCGACCGACGACGCCGGCTGTCTGCAAGGAACGCGCGAATGCGCTGCCGGCGCTCGACGACGAGGCGCCGGAACGCGGTCGCGATCGCGTCGTGGTCGCGGTTCATGTCGAGCCGACGAAGCAGATGGTGGATCTGGACGAGGTCGAGCTGCTCGAGGACGCCACACAGCTCGCGCTCGCGGTTCGCGTTGCCGGCCTGATGGGTTTCACCGGGATGTAACGGACGGCAGATCACCTGGACGATCTGGGCTTCGATGCCGTCCGGGAGTCGACTCGGAGCTTGCGTCGGAGCTCGACGTGTTGTGGCTGCTTGCCTGCACCGAGCTCGATCCCGGGCTCTCGCGGATCTCGCAGCTCCTCGTCTCTCCCGGGATGCACGAGCTGAACGCACAGATCGTGGAGCGCCTCGTCACCCGCGGTCGCAGCGGGCCTGATGGCAAACTGCTCGACCGCTTGATCCGGCTTGGTCTGATCGAGACGACGCAGGACCCGCGCGTACCGCTGCACCGCCGCGCCGTGCGTCCCAGCGATCGGGTGCTCGAGCTGGTACGTGGACGCTTGGTCCTCGAGGCCGAGCTCGCCGGACTCGCGACGCTCGAGAGTGCGGTCGAGATCGACGGTCGATGCAACCGTTGCAGCTCGTGACGCCGCAGGCGCTGACGCATGCCATCGAAACGGGCGCTGATGTACTCATCCTCGCGAGCGGTGTCGAGGGCAGCGGTCGCGCGACGTTGCTGCGTCACGCCGTCTCGACAGCCGGTCGAGCGGTCCTGAACGTGCGCGCCGCGAGCCTTGCGACTGACCCGGCACAGCTGACGCGCCAGCTGCGCGCGATCACGCGAGAGTGCCGCCTCCATGGAGCGTGGCCGCTGCTGATCGGACTCGACGCCCTCGCCGACCATGCAGGGTTGATCGATTGCGAGCTCGTGCAAGCGCATGCCGGCCCGGTCCTCGCAACATGCAAGGACGGATGCGCCTGGGCGACACGTCGGACCTTGGTGCGCGTCGCGGTCGAGCTC
>JACCTC010000365.1 GCA_013812655.1 Deltaproteobacteria bacterium
CGGGCTCGCCGGGCTCGCCGGGCTCGCCGGGCTCTGACGTCGGGTCTGCAGCGCGCACCGGCTCGACGGGGTCGGCCCCGGCCGCAGCTTCGGCAGGCGCGTCACGATCGATGTTCTCCTGCGAGCCCCGCTTGGTCTTGCGCGACTTCGCCGCCGGATCACTCGCGGCCTCGGGCGTGCCGGCGAGCGGCGTCTTGCGCGTGCGCCGTGGCTTCTTGCCGTCGGTCACGTCTTGCTCCGGAAGGGCGAGCGCGCGAGCAAGCGTTGCGAGACCACCCAGATGCCGGCGAACACGGCGATCGCGCAGAGCGCGGCGTAGCCGACCCCGCGCCACGGGTGCTGGGCCATGCCGCTCTGGACGATCCAGTTCTCGACGACCGCGAACTGACCGTTGAGCGCGGCGGCGCCGAGGAGGCCGAGCATCAGCAGGACGCCCCGGACCATCGCGCTACGCCGGGAGAACTTCGCGCGGCCCATCACGTAGCCGAGGGCGCCCGCGAACGAGGCGTGGGCGAGCGTCGTGATCACGACCTGGGCGGCGGCCGTCGAGAGGTGCACCGAGTGGTTCTGGCCCGACAGCCGGTGGTAGTTGACCCAGACCGCGAAGCCGGTCCCGCACGCCATCATGTAGACGATGCCGTCCATCGGCTCGTCGAACTCGCGCGACAGGTAGACCGTGTAGCGGACCACCGCGTACTTGCACATCTCCTGCGCGAGTCCGGCGACGAGGACCGCGTAGAGGATGCGATCGAAGGCGAGGGCGTCGAGGCCGTGGACCTCGAGCGCCAGCGGCGGCACCGCCTGGTACTGGACGAAGTCAGCGAGCGGACCGGCGACGAGCGTCCCGAGCACGCAGACCCCGATGACGAGCTGCTTGGGCTCCGGCTCGTGACGATCCATCAGGTAGAAGAACCCGAGCCAGAACACGGCGGGGATGCCGGCCATGAACGCCGCGAGCAGGGGGCCCAGGTGGACCGCGCGCTCGAGGCCGGCGATCAGCTCGACCAGCCACGCGATCAGGACGAAACCCACCAGTCCCGCAACGAGCAGGAACTTGGTTCCGACCAGCAGCCTGGCTCGGCGGATCGACCACCGCTGCCTTTGCATCCCGAAATTCTACGCTGCCGGAGGTTGGCGCGCGCGTTCGCAGCCTTCTAGAATCCCGCCAGCGGGTGACATGGCCAAAAAAAGCGGTACCGACGCGCAGTTGCTGACCATGCACGAGCTGGCGGCCTATCTCCATCTCGACGAGCAGACGGTGAGCCGGCTCGTGAACGCCGGCAAGATCCCCGCCGTGCAGGTCGATCGACAGTGGCGTTTCAAGCGCTCGCAGATCGACGGCTGGATCGAGGAGCAGCTCGTCGGCGAGGACGAGAGCTTCGCGGATGTCCCCGACGGCATGAAGTTGCCGCTCGAGGATCTGCTGCCCGATCAGGCGATCATCACGAACCTCCGCGCGCGTACGCCGGTCGGGGTGATCGAGGAGCTCGCGGCGCGCGCCTACACGAACGGCTGGCTCATGGACAAGCCGTGGTTCGTCGGCGCTGTCGTCGAGCGCGAGTCGCTGTCGTCGACGGCGATGGAAGGTGGCGTTGCCTTTCTCCATACCCGCGCGAAGGACAAGGGCAAGATCGGCCGGCCGTTCGTGATCGTAGGGCGCTCGTGGGAAGGCATCATGTTCGGCGCACCCGACCAGGGGCCGACGTACCTGTTCTTCCTGCTGGGGCTCAAGTACGACCGCCTCCACCTGCCGATCCTCGGCCGGCTCGCGCGTGCGCTGCGCAACCCGGCAACCATCGCGAGGCTGCGCGCGATGTCGTCGCCCGATCAGCTGCGCGCGCTGCTCCTCAAGGAGGATGCGAACGCGCGGGCCGGGACGTCGACCGAGTTCGCGACAGCCACCGCGTTCAAGCCCAAGCTCGACCGCCAGCTCCGGCTTCGCGCGATTCGCCGTCTCCAGCAGCAAAAGAAGGCCGACATCACGACCGAGGAGAAGCGCGCGGCTGCCCTCGCTAACCCCAAGCGCGCGAAGGCCAAGGCAAAGCCGAAGCCCAAGTCGGGGCCCAAGCAGGCCGGTCCGATCACGCCGCCGTCGACGTCGGCCATCAGGCCCAAGGTCGCACCCGCCAAGAAGTGACCCCCGGCACGGCAAGAACTCCCTGCCGGCATTCCGGGGGCGCTGAGCTATGATCCTGAGATGGGGCGCACCGCCCTGTATCGCGATCTAGAGCCGTGGAAACCAGCGCGGGCCGAGGTGCAACTCGAGCCCGATGCGCTGTGGATCAGGATGCCCGATGGCCGCCAGCGCCGTCACGAGCTCCACGGCTGCGCCCCGATGACGCTCGACGGATATTACGCCGACGTTCGCCACGCACGCCGCTTCGTGCGGATGCTCGTGCTCGAGCGGCACGCCAACGATCCCGTCGTCGTGATCACGCCGCCTGATCAGGGAGCCGTCGCGCCGCACGTCGTCCGCGTGCCCGAGGCGCCACCCGAGGCGGCGATCGTCGACGGGCCGGCGTGGACCGCGCTCGCGGACTGGATCATGGGCGGCGGCCGGCTGTCGGCGTGCGCGATCGTGGATCTCGCCCGGCTCGCGACGATCGCATCATCGCAGTTCGCGATGCTGATCGGCGAGGTCGCGGCGCAGCGCGCGCTCGAGCTCTGGTGGGCGACGCCGGGTCCACTGCGCGGCGGCGTGGAGATCGAGATCTCGCTACAGCCGCTCGCCGACGCTGCGCGACACTCGCCACGCGCCGGTGAGGCGCTGGTCTCGGCGCTCTCGCACGCCGCCGGCGTGACCCCTCGCCGTCGTCGGTGAACGCGCCTTCGCGGCAATTTTGCGTGAAGTGGCGCGGCCACGGTGACCGCGGTAGGTTCGCGAGCGATGCGAACCGCACACGCGATCGGCATCGTCCTCGTCGTCATCGTCGGGGGCCTCGTGGCCTGCGGCGGTGATCGGATCTCGCGCGAGGTCGGCGCCCGCTGCGATCGCACCGCGGACTGTGCGGATCGCTGCCTGACCTCGAGCGGCGACTATCCCGACGGGTTCTGCACGATCGACTGCACCGATTTGCGCGAGTGTCCCGACGACAGCGAGTGCGTCGCACGTGAAGGTGGCGTGTGCCTGATGTTCTGTCGCGAGAACGCCGACTGCGAGTTCCTCGGTCCGAGCTGGGTGTGTCGCGAAGAGGATCTGCGCGGCGGCACCGGAAAGGTCGGCGTATGTCTCGGCTCGTGATCGTCGCGATCCTCGCGTGCTCGGCAGGCCTCGCCGCGGCCGAGGAGACCACCGTCGTCGAGGACACCGATGCCAGCGGTACGATCGCCGACGAGATCGGCGACCAGGGCATCGGCGCGGCGGTTGGCATCGCGGCAGGCGGGCGCGTCACGCCTGGCGGTCTGCGGATCGCGGGCGACTACCTCTACCAGCTGTCGTCCGAGGACTGGTTCGACGGCACCGCGAGCTTCACGTTCGGCGGCGGCGGCGCGGCGTGCTACCGCGATCGCATGGATCTCGTGGTGTGCAACCACGGCTTCACCGACGGCGGCGCGATCGAGATCACCGCCGGCGTGCGCCGGATGTTCGCGTCCCAGGGCAAGTACCGGCCGTTCGCCCGCGCCGGTGTCGGCGTCGCCATTGTCCGGTTCGGCGACGACGACGTCTCGGGCCTCGCGTTTCCGCTGCACCTCGGCGGTGGCGTGCGGGTCGCGGTCGATCCGCGGGTCGCGGTCGTCGCGCAGGGCGAGGTCGTCGCGGGCTTCGGGCGCTTCAACCGCGGGCTTGGCTGGGAGCCGCAGCTCGGGTTCGCGCTCACCGCGGGCGCCGAGTTCCGCCTGCCGTAATGCGCGCGGGCCTCGTCGTCGCGCTCTGCGCCGCATGCGGACGCGGTGAGCCGGCGCGCTCGACCACGATCTTAACACTCGACATCACCGACGGTGGGAAGCCCGTCGGCGCGCGCGTGCTGCTCTGGGACGAGCAAGGTCAGCCCGTGCGGATCGGCCAGCTCGATCTCTACGGCCAGCGGCAAGGCGCGACCGCGTGTCCGATCGCACCGGGCGTCGTCGGTTCGTGGAACGGCCTGATCGTCGCGCGCGGTGGCGGCGAGGTCCCGATCGGCCGCGATGCGTGCAACCCGTCGCCGGCGATCCCGTACGGCAAGTACAAGGTCTGGGCGTGGCGCGGGATCGAATACGAGAAGTGGGAAGGCGAGGTCGACCTCTCCGCGGATCGCGGCCGCGTGCCGCTCGCGATTCCGCTCGTGCGCGCGTGGACCCCGAGCGGCACGCTCGCCGCGGATCTGCACGTTCACGCGCAGGCCTCGAA
>JACCTC010000390.1 GCA_013812655.1 Deltaproteobacteria bacterium
CTCGTCGATCGCGAGCGGAGTGGCGCCGAGCGCGATCGCCGCAGCGACCGGTGTCGTCGGGGGCACCCGCGTCGGCCCGGTCGGGGTCGGGTCGCTACAAGCCGTGGAAGCGAGGATGCCCAAGAGCGAGGACGCCAGCCGCCCCGGACGAGTCACGTGGATACGCACGTCCGCGACCCTAGCACCGTCGCTGCGCAATCCCGCGACAACCTTCGCGGTCCGCCGACACGCACACGCTCACCGACCGTTCTTCAATCGAGGTCCGGGGCTCGCACCCACAGATTCACGGGCCGCGATTCATGGCCGCGCAGCAGGCCGCCGCGCCGACCGGTCGATTACCGACATCGGATGCAACATGCCGAGCGCGCGCAGCCGCTCCGTCGCGTACGCGCCGGCGAGTCGCTGGTAACGCGCCGGTTCGATGTGAGCGCGCAGCGCGCCGAGCACGCTCTGGTCTTCCTGCTCCGAGTGCACGCGCAGGAGGTCGCGTAGCTGCTGGACGAGATCGTGCCAGCGCGCCGTCGACGGGGCGACCGATCGAAGCTCGGTCAACACGGACTCCTGCGCCTCGTGCGCGGCGAACACCTGGATAACAGCCCGGCGAACGGCGGCAGCGGGACTCTGCGCGAGCGCCTCCCACAGCACCGCCGATTGGCCCTCGGCGTGGGCCACGAAGCCCACGCAGAGGTCATCGAGCGCGCTGCGCTTGTCAGCGTCGGAACGCCATGGCTCGATCAGCATCACCAGAGATCGTTCGAGCTCCTCGTGATCACGCGCGAGCAGTAGCCCGACGTCTGTCCCCATCTGGGGCAAGCCGAGCACTGCCGATGCCGCATGACGGTGATGTCATCCGGCCCACGTCGTCGCGTGCTGCTGCGAGCAAGCTCACCAGCCAGGGGCCCCGTCGAGTCACGAGCCGCGGGCGCTGTCGTCACAGCGTGCGAGTTTGTTCGAGGCGCAAACAAGACAGGTACACCGCCTCTCGTAAGGCGCGACACCATTGCCTTCGCGTCTGCATATGCGGCGAGTCGCGCGGAGCGAGCGACTCGAGCCAGAAAATCTGGAGCCGGTGGGCGGGTATGATCCGCCGACCTACGGTTTACGAAACCGTTGCTCTACCACTGAGCTACACCGGCAAGTTGAGGGCCTAACTCGTACCCGAGCCAGCCTTATCACGCAAGAGCTGTTGGCAGGTCCCAAAGCTCAGCGCGACGCCCGGGCGCCGTCCGCTCAGCAGACGATCGCCGCGTTCAAGAACGCGATCGGGGCGGTGGCCTCGACGAGTCACCAGGTAGCCGATCTGATACAGATCCGCAGATGAAGATTGCCCTCGCGTTCGTGGCGCTCCTGGCCGTCGTTGCATGCAAAAAGTCCGCGGACAAGGACGCCCCGAAGGAGCCGGCTGCCGGCGACCAGGCGATGAAGCCGGCCGATCCCGCGATGAAGCCCGCCGATCCGGCCGAGCCCGCGAAGGAGGCGCCCAAGGATCCGCCGAAAGCCGAGCCGATGACCGATCACGACCTCGCGCCACTCGGCAAGGACTTCGAGGGCTACGTCGTGACCGCGCCGCAGAACGCGAAGATCGAGCTCGATGACGCGAGCCGCAGCATCGTGCTGTCCGATGTCGACTCGGTCTCGATCGGCGAGGCCGAGTTCTGGGAGGACGGCGTCAAGACGCTCGCGACCGACAAGGACAACTCCAATATCAAGCAGGTCAGCGCGACCGAGGTTCGCTACGAGCGCAACCCGCCGCTCGGCAAGGCGTGGAACGTCGACACGCTGATCAAGGTCGGCAAGGGCGGCAAGGCGAAGTACTCGTGCGGCACGATGATGGGCGGCACGTTCACGAGCGAAGCGATGGCCGAGCAGATCGCGACGATCTGCAAGAGCGTTCGCAAGAAGTAAAAGTAGTCAGTCCGCGGTCAAGCCGCCGGACCACACCGCGCGGATCGCGGCGACTGCATCTGCGCCCGCACGGATCGCGGCGCGCGCGCGCTCGGTGGTCTCGATGCCGCCCACCGCGACGAGCTCGCAGCGCGTGCCGATCACCGCGCGTGCACCCTCGAGCGCGAGCGGCCCGAGCGGCTCGCCCTTGCCGGGTGTCCGCCAGATCGGGCCGAGCTGGATGACATCGGCCCCGGCGTCGGCGGCCGCACGCACGCCCTCGATCGAGTGGCAGGACACGCCGAGCCGCAGCTGCGGGGCGAGCGCACGCGCCATCGTGACGGTCAGGCCACGCTCGGGGAGCTGTGCACCGGCTGCCCCGGCGGCGAGTGCGACGTCGACGCGATCGTTGACCCACACGGTCGCGCCGGTCGCGATCGCGGCGCGCACGAGACCGAGCAGCGGGCCACCGTCGAGATCCTTCTCGCGAACCTGCACGATCAGCTCGGCGCCAGATCGTGCGACGACGCGGGCGATCGCGGCGCCGAACGCGTCGGTGATCGCTCGGAGGTCGCCGGCCACGAGGACGTCGCGCGGGACCATGCGGGCGCGATTTGTGATCGCGACGAGCCGCATCACTCGATCAGGTTCGAGCTCGGCGACGACGCGTTCGCGTAGTCACGGCGCGCCATCCGACCCGCGCGAAACGCCTTGCGGCCGCCGTCGACCGCGAGCCGCATCGCCTCCGCCATCAACACCGGGTCACGAGCGCCGGCGATGCCGGTGTTCATGAGGACCGCGGTGCAGCCGAGCTCCATCGCGATCGCGGCATCGGACGCGGTGCCGACCCCGGCGTCGACGATCACCGGCACCCCGACGTTCTCGATGATCAGCCGGATGTTGTGCGGGTTGCGGATCCCGAGGCCCGAGCCGATCGGTGCCGCGAGCGGCATCACCGCGAGGCAGCCTGCCTCCTCGAGACGCTTGCACGTGATCAGATCATCCGAGCAGTAGGGCAGGACCTTGAAGCCCTCCTTGACGAGCCGGCGTGCGGCCTCGACCGTCGCGGTGTTGTCGGGGAACAGCGTCTTTGGATCACCGATCACCTCGAGCTTCACGAGGTCGTCCATCCCGAGCTCGCGCGCGAGGTGCAGCGTCCGGATCGCCTCGTCGGCCGAGTAACAGCCGGCGGTGTTCGGCAAGAGGATGTACTTCTTGCGATCGATCGCGTCGAGGACGGTCGGTTCCTTGCTCGCGAGATCGACGCGGCGAAGCGCGACCGTCACGATCTCGGCGCCCGAAGCTGCGAGCGCGGCGCGGGTCTCGTCGAGCGACTTGTACTTGCCGGTGCCGACGATGATCCGCGAGCTCAAGGTACGGCCCGCGAGGTTCCAGCTGTCCGATGCGTTGACCGATGCGTTGATCGATGTGGCGGTCACGTCTGTCACTTAGCCTCCTCCGACGAAGGTGACGACCTCGAGGCGGTCGCCGGCGGCGAGGACGGTGGTCGCGTGCTGGGCACGCGGCACGACCTCGAGGTTGCGCTCGACGGCGACCCGCCGGTCAGCCAGGCCAAGCTCACCGATGAGCGCCTCGACGGTGATTCCCGCAGCCACCGTGCGAGGTTGGCCGTTGATGACCACCTCGATCGTCGACATCGTGGCGCAACCTAGCATCGATCGACGCCTGGGACCCCCAGGCCCGGCCCCAGGCGGACACGTGTCCCCACTTCCAAAGTCAATGACGCGGACCGCTAGCTGTGATGACCACGACATCCGTGCCTTGGTGACGATCGATTTTGTGAAACCTACGTCACAGGGAAAGGGGGTAGATGGGGTGGCAAGTGCCTGGAACCACGTATGGGAGCCGCGATCCCGGTCACGGGCACGACCCTCGCAGAGAAGCTCATTCGGGTCGTCGCCCCCAGGAGCTCATCCATGACGTTCGGAATTGCTCGCCCTGTTCTGTCACCCACCATGCCGCTGCGTCCCGTGGATCCACGAGTGGCAGGCGAGGATCCTGCCCGGATCCGCGCGACGATCGCGCGGGCTCCACTCTTCGCCGCGCTGCCGATCAGCGCGATCGAGGACCTCACCGCGCGGGTGTCCGTACGCAAGGTCGCCGTCGGCTCTGCCGTCGTCGCCCAGGACGAGCCGGGTGACGCCATGTTCGTCATCATGAACGGCCGCGTGAAGGTCGTGATCTTCGGGGAGAGTGGACGCGAAGTGACGCTGTCACTGCTCCGCGCCGGGGACTCGTTCGGCGAGATGTCGCTGTTCGACCAGGCGCCGCGCTCGGCGCACTGCCTCGCGATCGAGCCGACGACGCTGCTCGTGCTGTCGCGCGAAGATCTGCTGCGCCACATCGCGGCGCATCCGCGGACCGGCCTGAATCTGCTCGGCGAGATGGCGCGCCGCCTCCGCCGCGCCGACGAGACAATCGCGCAGCTCGCGCTGTGTGACGTCAACGAGCGGCTGGTCCATCGCCTCGTCGGGCTCGCCCGCGAGGAGGGTGCCGCGGGTCCCGATGGCCTGCTCGTGCGCCGCCGCCCGACCCAGCAGGAGCTCGCGAACATGATCGGTAGCTGTCGCGAGACGATCTCGCGCGCGTTCAACCAGCTCGCGCGCGACGGCCTCATCATCCCTCGCGGTCGGTCGCTGGTCGTGACCCCGGCGCTGATCGAGCGGTGCGAGAAGAAGAAGGCTGCGTAGCGCTCACTTGCGGTGGCCTGCACCGCGACGGCTGGTGATCGCACCCGTGCTCGCAGTAACGCGAGCGCGGGTGTTGCCGTTTCGGGTGCCGAGCGGGATCCAACATTCCGCCGACGAATCCGCCGGTTACCTTGACACGCGCCACGCGCGAGACTCAGCATCGCCTCGATGCACGCGTCGACGATGATCCGGCGCACTCGCGTCGAGGTCGACCTCGCCGCGGTCGTCAGCAACGCGCGCGTGGTGCGGACCTTCGCCGGCACCAACCTCTACGCCGTCGTCAAGGCAGACGCGTATGGCCATGGCGCGATCGCGGTGGCGCAGGCCCTCGAGCGCGCGAAGGCGGCGAGTGGCTTCGCGGTCAGTCTGGTCGAGGAGGGCGTCGCGCTTCGCGAGGCTGGCGTCGCTTCGCCGGTGCTCATCATGGGGCCAAGCCAGCACGGCGGCGAGGACGAGATGCTCGCAGCGCGACTGACCCCGGTGATCGCCAGCACCGACGACGCGGCCGCGATCGCCGCGGCGGTGCGCCGGAGCGGCCATCCGGTCGAGGCTCACCTCAAGGTCGACACCGGGATGGGGCGGCTCGGCGTGCCTGTCGAGCAGGCCGGCGAGGTCGCGCGGGTCGCCGCCCGCAGCGGCATCACGCTCGTCGGACTGATGACTCACTTCGCCTGTGCCGACACCGACGATCCGGCGGACCCGGGGTCGATGACACGCGCGCAGCTGCGTAGCTTCTCGGAGGCCGAGCGCGCGGTCACCGCGGCCGGCGCCACGATCCGCATCAAGCATGCGGCCAATAGCTCGGGGGCCTTGCTGTTTCCGGAGGCGCGGTTCGATCTCGTGCGTCCTGGTATCGCGCTCTATGGCAACGGGCGATGGCCCGACGGTGCGGCGCGGATCCAGGCGATGCGCCTGCTCACCGAGGTCGCGCAGCTGCGATCGGTTCCGGCCGGCGGCTCGGTCGGGTATGGCGCGTCGTGGCGGGCCGCGCGGCCGACCCGGATCGCGATCCTCCCGGTCGGCTATGCCGATGGGCTGCCGCGGCGTGCGAGCGGACACGCGCAGGTCGCGATCCGCGGGATCCGGGTGCCGCTCGTCGGGCTCATCAGCATGGACATCACGATCGCCGACGTGACCGACGTGCCGGAGATTGCCGTCGGCGATCCCGCGGTCCTGCTCGGTCGCGCGTCGGGTGGTGCATCGATCAGCACGGCCGAGTACGGTGCGTGGGCGGGACTCTCGGAGTACGAAGTCACCTGTGGCATGAGCAAGCGCGTCCCCCGAACCTACGTTGGTGATCCGCCATGAGCGGCCCGGCCGACGACGAGCCGACGCAGGTGCGGCCCGGTGCTGCGCCGGAGGCAGGGGCGTCGAAACCGCCGGTCGTCGCCCCCCCCGCGCTCGGAGACGACCTGAACACGAGCCTCACGGGTGAGGAGCGACCGCGCAAGCCGCCATTGGGGGACTCGCTTGGCGGTGCGGTCTGGGCGGGCGTCAAGGATGCCGGCGCGCCCATCCACCGCTTCCTCGAGATGGTCGGCGGTCACCTCATCCTCACCGCCCGCGCGCTGTCGTGGCTGCCGCGCCGGCCGTATCGCCCGAAGAACTATCTCGACGCACTCGAGTACATCGGCTTTGCCAGCCTGCCGATCGTGCTGCTCGTCGGCGTGTTCACGGGCGCCGTGCTCTCGCTGCAGTCGGTCGCCGCGTTCCGCCAGTTCGGCCTCGAGTCGTTCGCCGGCGGCACGACGGGCAAGGCCCTGTCGATCGAGCTCGCGCCCGTGATGACCGCGCTGATGCTCGCCGGCCGCGCCGGAGCCGGGATCGCGACCGAGCTCGGGACCATGCGGATCTCCGAGCAGATCGACGCGCTCGAGTCGATGGCCGTCAACCCGATCCAGTTCCTCGTGCTGCCGCGGCTGATCGCGTCGATGATCGTGACGCCGATCCTGTCGCTGTTGTTCTTCGTCGTCGGGATGGGCGGCGCGTACATCGTCGCCGTGCTGCTGGAGGGCGTCGACCAGGGGCAATGGGTGGCAAACCTGCGCGAGATCGTGCTGCTGACCGACGTGCTGCAGGGCCTGATCAAGAGCGTCTTCTTCGGCTTCATGGTGACGCTGATTGGCTGCTACCAGGGTTTCAACGCGACGGGCGGCGGCCGCGGGGTGGGCATGGGCACCACACGCGCGGTCGTCATGGGATCGGTCACGGTCCTCGTCATGGATTACTTCCTCACCGACATCCTGCTGACGATCCTGGGCACGGGCAAAGGCGGTCTGTGAGGTATAACCGCAGCTCGGTGGTGGACCAGGCAGCGCATCGTGATGCGAGAGGACCGACGTGAAGGTCGTCTCGAGCGGCGTCCGCGTCGCGGTCCTGTTCCTGCTCCTCGCGGTCGGTGGCTACCTCGTGTGGAAGAACCTCGGCCAGGATCCCGCGGGCGACGACAACTACGTCCTGTTCGCGCGCTTCCGCGACGCGTCGGGCCTGCCGAAGGGCAGCAAGGTCGTCGTCGCCGGTCTGCCCAAGGGTGAGGTGATAGGTCTCAAGGTCGAGGGCCGCACCGCGCGCGTCACGTTCAAGCTCGACGACGAGATCAAGGTCTGGTCGAGCAGCGTCGTGATCAAGAAGGCGACCTCGCTGCTCGGCGACAACTACCTCGAGATCGATCCCGGCGAGGAGATGAAGCAGCTCCCCGACGGCACGACCCGCAAGTACACGCTGCTCGGTCCGACCTGCGCGACGTACAAGAGCGACGACCCGCGCAAGTCCGAGCCCTGCCGGCTCGTGCCGAACGTCGTCGAGGCAACGACGCCGGATCAGCTGATGCACCGCATCGAGCAGACGCTGCCGAACGTCGACCGCGTGCTCGAGAGCGTGCGCGATCTATCCGAGGACGTCCGCCGCGTGGTCAACGGGCCGCTGCAGTCGGTCGCGATGCGCATCGACGGGCTCGTGCAGCGCGAGGCCGATACCGTTGCAAACATCATCCAGCGCGCCGATCGCGTGATGATCAACATCGAGGGGCTGACGAATGATCTACGCGGCATCACCAAGGACGCCGATCCCAAGGTTGCCGCGATCCTCGAGAACCTCGACGCGGCCTCGGCCGAGGCGAAGGACCTCGTGGCGACCGCGAAGAAGGAGCTCGAGGAGACCGGACAGTCGCTGCGCGGCAAGCTCGACAAGCTCGACGGCGTGATCGCGAACACCGAGTCGATCACCGACAAGATCGACGACGACAAGGGCACGCTCGGCCGGCTCGTCAACGATCCCGCGATCGCCGAGAACGTCGAGCAGATCACCGACGACGCGAAGGGCTTCCTCGGGACGCTGTTCGGGCTCAAGGCTTACGTCGGGCTACGCAGCGAGTTCAACGTGTTCTCGAAGCTCGCGCGCCACTACATCAGCGTCGAGCTGCACACGCGGCCAGACAAGTACTATCTGATCGAGCTCGAGAAGGGACCACGCGGCAACTACCCCGACGTCACGCTGACCTTCGATCCGACCGTCGATCCGAACAACTGGGTCCGGCGCTCGGTCATCGAGGACAAGTTGCGGTTCACGTTCCAGTTCGCGAAGCGGTTTGGCTGGGCCACGCTGCGCTACGGGCTCAAGGAGTCGACCGGCGGCATCGGCATGGACGCCGACTTCACGCAGCTCGGTCGCAGGCTCAAGCTGTCCGCCGACGTGTTCGACGCGACGTGGGACGATCTGCCCCGTGTCAAGCTCGCGATCGCCGTCGAGATGTTCCGCCACCTCTACATCCTCGGTGGCGTCGACGAGCTGCTGAACGATCCGGAGGTCTTGCCGATCGTGAAGGGCGGCTCCGGCGTGCCGATCCAGTTTGACGAGTTCCGCTACGGGCGTGACTACTTTGCCGGCGCGATGCTTCGCTTCAACGACGAAGATCTCGCGGCGCTGCTCACGGTCGGCGGCTCCGCGGTCGGCGGCGCGGCCAAGTAGTCCGCGGACGCGAATCACTGATCGGTCGCGGCACGGGCGGCGTCGCCACGCAGCGGGCCGGCCAGGTTCGCGAGCTCGGGACGCCAGCGGAACTTCGCGGCCAGCGGATGCGGCTCGCCGAGCGCGATGTCGGCGATCAGCGCGCCGAGCGCCGGCGCGAACTTGAAGCCGTGGCCCGAGCCGCCGGTCGCGACGACGAGGTTCTCGCGCGTCGGGTGGCGCGCGATCCAGAAATGGCCGTCCGCGGTGTCGCCGTACACGCAGAGCCGGCGATGGACGATCGGCGCGTCCGCGAGTGCTGGCAATGACGCGTCGACGAACGCCCGCAGCGCGCGCTCCTGCGCATCCGTGGTCACGCGCTCGGCATCGTTTGCGACGGCGACGCCGGTCCCGTGAAACAGCGGCGCGTCGGCGTTCCGCCGGCGCCAGCCGCCGAGCGCGACCTCGCCGAGCGCGGCATAGTCGGCGTCGGCGCCGTAGTCGAGCCGGACGATCTTGCTGATGTCCGTCGACTCCGCGAGCGGATGCGGCACGGGGCCCGGGTCACACAGCGTCACCAGGTGGCCACGCGCGCGAAACTCGAGTGCTGCGGTCAGGCCGAACACGCCGCTGCCGACGACGATCGCCCGCACGCCGCGCTCACTTGTCGTGGGTGATGCGGACGCGCGCGATCAGCTCGCGCAGCTCGTCGTCGTCGACCGCCGAGGCCTCGCGCACGATCGACTCGCGCGCCGCGCCGGTCGCCGGCATCTGGAATGGACGCGGTGGTGCGGGGCGCTGCTTCGCGCGGGGCGCGGTCACGACCTGCTGCTGGCGGCCACGGCCGGCGAGCTTGAACTTGACGTCGTCGAACAGCCGCGGTTCGCCGAGTCGTTCGATCAGACCGCTGACCAGCTGCGGTCGTAGCATGTTGAGCTCGTGCAGCCACGCCGACGTCGCGACCTCGATCCACAGGATCCGGCCACTGATGCCATCGGGCCGCGTGCGCGACGCGATCTTCGCGCCGACGAGCTCGGTCCACTCGG
This sequence comes from Deltaproteobacteria bacterium, assembly GCA_013812655.1. Taxonomy (GTDB): domain Bacteria; phylum Myxococcota_A; class Polyangia; order Haliangiales; family Haliangiaceae; genus JABFXX01. The sequence goes on from JACCTC010000390.1 coordinate 9,587, forward strand.
TGGTCAGCCGCTCGCCGCGGACCTGATCGGAGAGCCCGCGCATCGCGAGCACCGTCGCGATCGCCTGGCCGGCCTGGGTCGTGGTGTACGTGCGGCGCGGCTTCTGGGATGGATCTGGATCCCGTGGCGCCTTCGGCTTCACGACGCTCGCAGCCGCCGGATCAGCTCGCGGAGGCGGCGATCGCCATCGCCATCGCGACTGACAAACCGCAGCCCCGACCCGCCGGTCGGCACGTGATACGAGACGCGCCCCGCGATCGCGATCGCGGCAGCACCACCCGGTGGCACGACCTCGAGCGTCAGCTCGGTGTCGATCGGCAGCGGCTCGGGGGTGGTCAGCAGCGCGCCGCCGACGCCGATCTCGGAGATCGCGGACTCGATGTAGCTCGAGCTGTTGGTCAGCCGGTAGCGGCAGGTCACCGAGACCGGGAGGCGGTGATGGCGGCGCCGCGGGACGTCCGTGCGCTTGCCCGAGAACACCTCGTGGAGAAACGTCAGCTTCGTCTGCTCGTCGGCCGCGAGCTCGATGGTCGCGCCGGCCCGCACGCGCATCCGGGGCAGCGCGGGGCGCCAGGTCTGGACGTTGCCGCGGATCAGCACCTTGTTCGGCAAGAGCTGCGATGCGACCTCGATGATCACGTCCTGGCCAGCCTCGAGCTCGTCCGTCGTCGGCACGAACACCGTTTCGCTGACGAGGTCGCCGGGCACGAGCTCGCGCCATTCATCGGCCGAACGGATGCGGAGCTTGAGGATCACCATCGACGCCGTCGGACCGTAGCACGGTGCGGGCCGGCGCCATGGGGATCGGGCCAACCCGACCGCCGCTGAAAGTGCTTCGTGCCGGGCGATGCGGCGATCAGCGCGGACGGAAGCGCAGGCCCCAGACCTTCACGAGGGCCTCGAGGAAGATCGCCCGCGACATCTTCGACTGACCGACGCGGCGATCGACGAACACGATGGGGGTCTCGACGACGCGAAGCCCGCGCTTGAGCGCGCGGTACTTCATCTCGATCTGGAAGCTGTAGCCGTTCGAGCTGATCGACGAGAGCTCGATCGCCTCGAGCGCCGCGCGCCGCCAGCAGATGAAGCCGGCGGTGAGATCGCGGACGTCGACGCCGAGGATCGTGCGCGCGTAGAGGCCGCCGCCGCGCGAGATGAGCTTGCGGCCAAGGCCCCAGTTCTCGGTGCCGCCACCTGGCACGTAGCGCGAACCGACGACGACATCGGCGCCATCCTGGGCGAGCGCGAGCATCTGCGGCAGGTACTTCGGGTCATGGCTGCCGTCCGCATCCATCTCGAAGAGGTATTCGTAGCCGCGCGCGAGCCCCCAGCCGAAGCCCTCGACGTAGGCCGTTCCGAGGCCGAGCTTGCCGGCCCGGTGCATCACGTGAATCCGCGGCTCGGCCGCGACGAGCTCGTCGATCAGGGCCCCGGTGCCGTCCGGGGAGTTGTCGTCGACAAACAGGATCTCGGCGCCCGGCAGGGCGGCGAGGAACCGCTCCGCGATGCCGCGCACGTTGTCGTGCTCGTTGTACGTCGGCACCACGATCAGAGACTGCGCCATCCGCGTGGGACGATAGCGATCCGACGGCTGCGCCGCAACGCGCTATGCTCGAGATGGTGCCGGCCACGCGAGTGTGGATCTACGTGCTCTCGGTGGCCGCGTTGCTCGTGCCCGCGGGTGGCATCGCGTACCTCGGCGCCGTGTCGTACCGCGACGATCGCGGCGCGGTACGTGCGCTCCAGGAACGCCAGCAGCAGACGGCGCAGGCGGTCGCGGTGCGGATC
>JACCTC010000404.1 GCA_013812655.1 Deltaproteobacteria bacterium
TTCGTCGAGGTGTTCGTCCACCACTACGTGATGGCCGCGTTCCCCGACAAGGCGTGGCTCGGCCAGCTCCAGGACATCTACGTGTTCGGCATCCTGATCCTCGTGCTGATGTTCAAGCCGAGCGGGCTGCTCGGCAAGGCGACGGTGGAGAAGGTATGAAGTCGGTCCAGGCGCGCATCGCGGCGCTGCGGCCGCACCCGGTGTCGGCGGTCGGCATGTCGGTGCTGCCGTTCGCGATCGCCGTCGTGCTCGCGCTGTTCGTCGACAAGGTCGTCGGCCCCGGTGTCGGCGCGACGTGGAGCAAGATCCTGCTCGACGTCGGCATCGCGATCCTGCTCGCGGGCTCGCTCAACGTCGTCAACGGCTACGCCGGCCAGTTCTCGATCGGCCACGCCGGCTTCATGCTGGTCGGCGGGTACGCGGCCGCGTGGCTGACGTTCTACGGCTCGATCCACTGGTTTGGCAGCAAGGAGACCGTCGGCGGCTTCCTCGGGAACGGCGAGCTGCTGTTCCTCTCGGGGTGTCTGCTCGGTGGGCTCGTCGCTGCGGTGTTCGGCGTCGTCGTCGGCCTGCCATCGCTGCGGCTGCGCGGCGACTACCTCGCGATCGTCACGCTCGGCTTTGGCGAGATCGTGCGCGTGCTCGGCCAGATCACCGCGCGCCAGCCCAAGAACGTCGCGGCGATCAAGGAGCGCTCCATGTCCGAGCTTGCGAACAACCTCGGCGGTGCCGAAGGCTTCTCGCAGATCCCCGGCTACACCACGCTGTTCTTCGTCTACCTGTTCGCGTTCGTGCTGCTCGTCCTCGTCTATCGCCTGAAGTACTCGAGCAAGGGCCGCGCGCTGCTCGCGGTCCGCGAGAACGAGATCGCCGCCGAGGCGATGGGGGTCGACACCACGCGGGCCAAGGTCGTCGCGTTCGTGTTCTCGGCGTTCTTCGCCGGCATCGGCGGCGCGTTGTATGCCCACCAGGTTGGCGCGCTCGATCCCAAGGAGCTCGGGTTCCTCAAGTCGATCGATCTCGTGATCATCGTCGTGATCGGTGGGATGGGCTCGATCACCGGCGTCGTGCTCGGCGCGGCGATCCTGGTGATCCTCCCCGAGGTGTTCCGCGAGTTCGCGGACTACCGCATGATCGCGTACGCGCTCGCGCTGATCATCGTGATGATCCTGCGGCCGCAGGGCATCATGGGCGTCAAGGAGCTCTGGGAGACCTCGTGGTGGCGCCGCGGCGCGCTCGCCGTTCGCGCGAAGCTGCGCGGAGGCAAGGCGTCGTGACCGCCGCGCTGCGCATCGACAAGCTGTCGCTCGCGTTCGGTGGGCTCAAGGCGGTCTGTGACTTCTCGCTCGAGCTGCCCCAGCGCGGACTCTACGGGCTGATCGGTCCGAACGGCGCCGGCAAGACGACCGTGTTCAACCTCTTGACCGGCGTCTACAAGCCCGACACCGGCTCGGTGCATCTCGGCGCGCAGCGCATCGACGGCAAGAAGCCATCGTTCATCGCGCGCGCGGGGATGGCGCGCACGTTCCAGAACATCCGGCTGTTCGGCGAGCTGTCGGTCCTCGACAACGTGCGCACCGCATCGGGCGTCCGGACGACGAGCGGCCTGTTCCGCACGCTGCTCCGCACGCCGCTGCATGTCGCCGAGGAGCGAGCGATCACCGAGCGCGCGCTCGAGCTCCTCGACGTCCTCGGGATCACGCACCGGCGCGACGAGCAGGCAAAGAGCCTGCCGTACGGCGATCAGCGACGGCTCGAGATCGCGCGTGCGCTCGCGACCGAGCCCCAGGTGCTGCTGCTCGACGAGCCGGTCGCCGGCATGAACACCCAGGAGAAGCACCAGATGCGCGGCCTCATCCAGTCGCTGCGCGAGCAGTTCGGGGTCGCCGTGCTGCTGATCGAGCACGACATGGGCCTCGTGATGGACATCTGCGAGCACATCACCGTGATCGATCACGGCGTGACGATCGCGACCGGCCTGCCCAAGACGATCCAGAGCAACCCGGCCGTGATCGAGGCGTACCTCGGTGTCCCCGAGGACGACGATCCGGTGCCGCCGCCCGATTCTCCACCGGTGACTGACGCCGCTATGGCCGTGGGGGAGAGCTGATGGCGCTCCTCGAGATCGAGGGCCTCGATGTCCACTACGGCGGCATCCACGCGCTGAAGGGCGTGTCGCTGAAGGTCGAGCAGGGCGAGGTCGTGACGCTGATCGGCGCGAACGGTGCCGGCAAGACCACGACGCTGCGTGCGATCTCGGGGCTCCTCAAGCCGACGCGCGGCACGGTGAAGTTCGACGGCAAGGTGATCGCCTCGGGAAGCGTCAAGCGCGGACCCAACCGGTGGTGGCAGGCAACCGAGCTGCTCACGTTCAAAGGGATCGCCGGGCGGATCGCGGGCACCTTCCGCGACGACCGCACGGGACCCCACTCGATCGTCGCGCGTGGGCTCGTCCACGCTCCCGAGGGCCGCGGCATCTTCTCGAACATGACGGTCTCCGAGAACCTCGAGATCGGCGCGTTCCTGCGCAAGGATCGCGCGCAGGTCACCAAGGATCGGGAGCACGCGCTCGAGCTGTTTCCGCGGCTCCGCGAGCGGCTTGCCCAGAGCGCCGGCACGCTCTCCGGTGGGGAGCAGCAGATGCTCGCGATCGCGCGCGCGCTGCTGTCGCGTCCGAAGCTCCTGCTCCTCGACGAGCCGTCGCTCGGGCTCGCGCCGCAGATGGTCGCGCTGATCTTCAAGATCGTGAAGACGATCGCCGCGGACGGCACGACGATCTTGCTCGTCGAGCAGAATGCTCACAAGGCGCTCGGCGTCGCGCATCGCGCGTACGTCCTCGAGGTCGGCGAGATCGTGCTGGCAGGTCCTGCGAAGGATCTCGCGAAGGACGACAAGATCCGGCGCGCCTATCTCGGCATCCACGACTGAAGATCGCGAACGCGAGGTGTGCGCGGTGCAGTGACGCGCCTTCGCACGATCACGAAAAAGCGTCAGCGCGAAGACACTTGCGTGAATTGCTGTCGTGCGCCGGAGGCGCAGTGGTTCGCTGCGCGCGGACGTCGCCCCCGATGTCACTGGAAAGCCGTGCGAGGTGATCGCGAGCACGGCGGTATGCACGTTGCACGATAGGAGCTTCGTCGAAACAAATTCGAAACAACATTCGGGGAGAACGTCATGGCCGAGAACACCAAGAAACCGCAGCAGGGACAGCAAGGACAGGACGGTCAGCAAGATCGCCAGCGTCAGGGCAATCAGCAGGGCCAGGACAAGCCAGCGCAGAAGGGCGACATCCAGAAGCAGGGCCCGCAGGACCAGAAGCAGGGCCAAGGCCAGGACCGCGATCGCGATCGCATGGGCCAGCAGAACCAGCGCGATCAGCAGGGCCAGCAAGGTCAGGGGCAACAGGGGCAGCAGGGCCAGAACCGCCAGGGCGGCATGCAGGACCAGGGGCAGGGCGGTCGCGAGAAGACCGGCCAGCAGCAGGGTGGCCGTCAGCCGGGCCAGCAGGAAGACCAGCTGAAGGACATCAGCAAGGGCGTCACCGAGGACGCTGATCAGGACGTCGATGTCGATGATGACGAGGATCGCGTGACCCAGCGCAACCCGTCCCAGGGCGCGGACACGGGTCGCGATCGGCGCTGACTGCAAACCGCTGCAGCATGAGCCTGGCGTTCGGCGGTCTCCACCCGAGACCGATTCGACGCCGGGCTTCATGTGATCGACCGCGCGACCCTGCGAGTTTTGCTCGACTTCGGGGGATGGTTCTTGCGAGGCTACGCCCGTTCATCCGGGACCCCAGACCGGGTCGTGGTGGTTTGGTGATTACCTAGATCCCGAGGGGCCCGGATGAACGCTTATCGATCCGCGTTCGGCGCGGCCTCGCTCAGACCGCGACGTCGACCAGGGTCGGGGTCAGCACGCGCTCAACCTCGCGGGGAGCGATCGCGATGAGGAAGCCCCGCGCGCCCCCGTTGATGTAGATCGTCGGCAGCTCGAGGATCGAGCGCTCGAGGTAGACCGCCATCGCGCGGCGCAGCCCGAACGGTGAGGTCCCGCCGATCTGATAGCCCGAGTGGCGATCCGCGACGTCGGGTGCGCACGGCGCCACGGTCTTGACGCCGATCGCGCGCGCGAGGTTCTTCGCCGAGACCTCGCGGTCGCCGTGCATCAGCACGCAGAGCGGCTGCTTGCGATCGTCCTCGAAGATCAGCGTCTTGATCACCGCATGCTCGGGAACGCCGAGGGCCTCGGCCGACGCGCGAGTGCCGCCCGGGGGCTGCCAGGGGTAGAGGTGCGGCTCGAACCCGACCCCGGCCGCACGCAGGGTCCGGATCGCCATCGTGACCGGGTGCTTGGGCACGCGCCGATGATACGGGTAGACTCCACCGATCCGCATGTCCCGCCCCTCCTCCGCGCATGATCTGTCCGCGCACGCGCACCACGAGGACGAGGATCAGTTCAATCGCAGCGGCGAGCGGCGCACGGTGTTCGTCGTCCTGCTCGCATTCGTGATGATGATCGGCGAGCTCGTCGCCGGCTACATGACGAACTCGATGTCGCTGGTCGCCGATGGCTGGCACATGGGCACGCACGTCGGCGCGCTCGGGCTGACGCTCGTCGCCTACTGGTACGCGCGGACGCACTCGGGCAACGACGCGTTCAGCTTCGGCACCGGCAAGGTCTATGCGCTCGCCGGGTTCACGAGCGGCATCGTGCTCGCGATCGTCGCGCTGATGCTCGGCGTCGAGAGCTTCGAGAAGCTGATCGAGCGCCCGCCCGTCGACTACGCCGAGGCACTGCCGATCGCGGTGCTCGGGCTGCTGGTCAATGGTGCCTCCGCGCTACTGCTCGGAGGCGGTCACCACTACGGCCACTCGCACGGTCACTCGCACGGCGGCCAGGCGCACGGCGGCCACGCGCACGGCGGCCACGCGCACGGCGACCACGCGCACGCCGGCCACGATCACAAGAACCACGAGGGCAACGCGCATGGGCCGGTCGACTCGCGTCCCCAGGCCGGCACGCTCGACTTCAACATGCGCGCGGCCTACATCCATATCCTGGCCGACGCGCTGACCTCGCTGATGGCGATCATCGCGCTGTCGCTCGGCTACTGGGCTGGCGTGTGGTTCCTCGATCCGGCGATGGGCATCGTCGGCGGCGTCGTGATCATCTGGTGGGCGCTGTCGCTGTGCCGGCAGGCGAGCCGCCAGCTCCTCGACGTCGTGTCGTCCCCGACCCACGAGGACAAGGTCCGCGCGCAGCTCGAGCGCATCGACGACGTCCGTGTCGCCGACCTCCACGTCTGGGAGCTCGGGCCGGGGCGCCGCAGCTGCATCGTCTCGATCGTCACGGCGGCGCCGCGCGACGTCGAGTTCTATCGCGAGGCCGTGCTCGGCGCGCTCGATGTCGCGCACCTGACGATCGAGGTCCATCGCTGCGAGCACCACCAGAGTGCGGCGCTACCGGTCGCGCGCGTCGCGCACGATCACTGATCAGCCCTGGCGGATCAGTCGGAGCTCGGGCGCGAGGTGCGGGGCTTGCGCGCCTGCTTGCCGACCTCGGTCGGCTGCACGGCGGCGTTCATCGTCGGCGCGCCGACCATCAGATGGCCAGCATCGTTCGCCAGATCCTCGCCGCGGATGTTGTTCTTGCCCTGGGCCGCGACGGTATGGGCGGTGCGGCTGACCTCGGCGACCAGCTCGCGTGAGTTGCCGGGCCACGGCCGCAGCAGGCATGCCTCGATCAGCGTCGAGTGGATCTGGAGGGCGGGCTCCGCGCTGCGGATCGCATCGTGGACGAGGTAGGCCATCTCGTCTGGGCGGTCGCGCAGCGGCGGCAGCTGGATGACGCGCGTCGACAGCCGCTTCGCGATGTCGGCCGGCATCAGGTGGTCGAGCTGCGTGACCGCCGTGGTGACGACGCGGAGCGCGGGTCGGCTATCGAGCAGCTTGGTGAGGGCCGCGAGGTTTGCGGTGCCGAGCTTGCCGACCTGCTCGAGGATCAACGTCTCGATCGACGGACCGACGATCCGCTCGAGCGGCACGGCCTGGATCGTCGGATTGAACACCGCGTCGGGGCGGCCACGCATCCGGCCGTAGCCGCGGGCCATCCGGCCCTTGCCGGTGCCGGCCTCACCGATGATCAACAGGTGACTGGCGTCGGCCGCAGCCTGCTCGACATCCTTCCACAGCAGGTGCGTGCTCGCCCCGACGATCGCGTCGTGCTGGGTCGAGATCTTCGCACCCTCGAACCTCCGGATGTCCTCCATGAGCACCGAGACGGTGCGGCCGGTCCGGACGATCGACGGTGCGATCACCGTGACCTCGCGATCGACGAGCGCGTGGCCGCCGGCGTACGTGCCATTGCGACTGCCGAGGTCGGTGACCACGAACCGCTTGTCACGCCACACCACGCGGGCGTGCTGGCGGCTGATCCGATCGTCCGACGTGTTCTCGAGGAGCTCGCGGCCGAGGATCAGGCCGGCCGCGGGGATCCGGAACGCCTGCACGGTCGGCGTCGCGCCGCTCCAGACGACCACCGCCCCGGGGACGGGCGCGGATGCGGATGACGCGTCCGGCATGGTGGCCAGTGTACCGCACCCCGGCGCCCCGGCCCGGGTGTGCGGTACAACGGGGCATTCGCAAGCCCGTCATCACCTTCGACGCCGGTCAGACCCTGGTCGAGCTGGATCTTGACTTCCTCGCGGGTCGCCTCGCCGAGCGCGGTGTGACGGTGGACCCGATCGCGCTCGGTGCGGCGCTACCGGCCGCCTGGAGCCGCTACGACGTGCTGGTGGCGCAGGGTGCCCGTCACCCGTGGCACGCGCTGATGACGCTCCTGCTCGAGCATGCCGGCATCACCGAACCGGCCGCGCACGTCGAGTGGCTATGGACCGAGCAGCCACGCGCGAATCTGTGGCGACGGCCGATGCCGGAGATGCTCGACCTCGCCCGCGAGCTCGCAGCGCGCGGCGCGATCGTCGGGGTGCTGTCGAACTCCGAGGGCAAGCTAGCGGAGCTGTTCGACGAGATCGGGATCGCCGCGCCGTTCGCCTCGATCATCGACTCGGGTCGGGTCGGCCTCGAGAAGCCTGACCCGCGGATCTTCGAGCACACGCTCGCGACCCTCGGTGCGCCGGGTGCCGCCGCGATCCACATCGGCGACTCGTGGGCAGCCGACATCGTCGGCGCGCTCGGCGCCGGCTGGCGTGCGATCTGGTTCGGGCGCAACGTGACCGCCGTCGACGACGAGCGCGTCGCGGTCGCACGCGATGCCGCGGAGGTCCGTGCGGCGCTCGTGCGGTGGGGCGCGCTCTAGGCCGGCTGGTCAGGCCGTCGCGCACGGGCTGCGACCCCGGCGAGCAGCGCCGCGAAGATCGGCGAGGCGACGAGCAGGCCGACTGCGAGGACCTGGACGACGTCGCGGTAGCCGGCGAGCTGCGCGGGCTTGACCTTCTTGGCGAGCGGCCAGGCCAGCAGCTTCCAGGCGCCGACCGCGAGGAGCACGTCGAAGACGACCATCGCGACGACGATCGCGGCGACCGACCAGAACCTGTCGCGCACGATCGCCGCGCTGTCGACGAGTGGCGCCGGCATGCCACGCGCGGTGCTCGCCGCCGTGAGTGACAGCAGCACGAGCAACGCGACGCCCGGGAGCACGAGCGCGAGCCCGCCGATCGCGACGGCCGCGATCGCACCGAGGCACGGGACGAACGCGCGGATCACGCCTCCGATGGCAAGCCCCAGCGCGCGCGGCTGCGAGACCGGTGCGCCATCGGCGATCGCGCGGGCGAGTGGCGCTGCCGCGCCGACGAGCAGCAGCTGGAAGGTCCACGCCGTGCCGGCGATGATCCACGCGAGCTGGAGGAGCGCCTTCGCGTGCAGCGCGTTCGCCGGCGGCCGCACGCGGAGCCCGGCGTAGGCGATCGGCGCGAGCACGATCAGCGCGGCAATGGTCAGCGGCACGACGTAGCGCACGTAGGTCCGCGCACCCAGCGCGAGCGACGATCCGTCGCTGGCTCCTCGCGCCACTAGCGATCCCAGCGCTCGAGGTGGCCGCGCACGCCGCCGAGATCGACCGCGAGCGAGCGCACGCGGCGGAGCCCGAGCTGCTCGGCGACCGGCGTGGTCCGTCGCACCGCGGGCGTGATCCACACGAGGCGGCCACGCGGCGCGAGCTGGCGCGCGAAGCCCGGCAGAGCCTCGACGAGCAACGCCGCGGCGTCGAGCTGGACGCGACTACCGAGCGGCGGGTTCGTGATGATCAGATCGACCGGGCCCGGCGCGTGCGTGCGGGCATCGCCGTGAACGAGCTCGATCGCGATCCCGGCGGCAGCGGCATTCGCGCGCGCGGCCTCGAGGGCGGCGTCGTCGAGGTCGCTGCCGTGG
>JACCTC010000411.1 GCA_013812655.1 Deltaproteobacteria bacterium
GTCGTCGAGCTCGATGCCTGCTGCGCGGACCGCTGCGCCGAGCGCCGCCGCCGGCTCGTCACCCGCCACCTCGACGCCGGCCCACTGCCGCATCGCCGAGCGCACCCCGAGTCGCGGCCATGGTGGGGTGACGTCGATCGCCCGGCCGCCGACGCGAGCCATCGTCGTGCCGGTGACCGCGCCGACCACGGCGGCGACCAGCGCCTCGGTGTCCGAGGCGATCGCGTCGAGGTCCGCGAACCCGCGGTACCACTCGATCATCGTGAACTCGCCGGCGTGGTGCGGTCCTCGCTCGTTGCCGCGGAAGCACTTGCAGACCTGGTAGATCCGCTCGAAGCCACCGGCGAGCAGCCGCTTCATCTGGTACTCGGGCGAGGTGATCAGGTAGCCGCCACCGGCGGATACGGCATCGAGGTGGATCTCGAGCCCGGGGCTCGGCACGAGCAGCGGCGTCTCGACCTCGACGAAGTCGCGCGCGGCGAAGAACCCGCGCACCGCCGCGAGAGCCCGCGCACGCGCCTGGAGATTCGCGAGGCGCGCGCGCGGCAGCCGCGCGGTCTCGGTGCCGGGGGCCGGGAAATCACCGTCGCCGGACGCGCGCACGACCTCGCCGGCATCCACCAGATCGCCCGGACGCCAGCTCGCGCCGGCCGGCACGCGAGTATCGCCACGCTCGCCGCGAACGATCGCGACGTCACCATCGCGGGCGAGGACACGCCCGCGCACGGAACCTACTTGGCCACGCGCTCGACGTACTCGTGCGTGCGCGTATCGACCTTGATCATGTCGCCGATGCGGATGAACAGCGGCACCATGACCTCGGCACCGGTCTCGACCGTCGCGGGCTTCTGGACATTGCCGCTGGTGTCACCGCGGACGCCGGGCTCCGAGGCCGTGACCTCGAGGAACACGAACGTCGGCAGGGTGACGTCGATCGCGCGCTCGTTGAAGAACAGCACCGTGCACGGCAGGTTGTCCTTCAGCAGATCGGCGGCCTTGCCCACCATCTCGGCGCTGATCGTGACCTGCTCGTAGTTCGTCTGGTCCATGAGCACGAGATCGCCGGCCTCCTTGTAGAGGAACTGCATCTCGCGCTGGTCGACGTTCGCGGGCTCGAGCTTCTCGCCCGACCGGATGTTCATCTCCTTGGTCTTGCCGTTGAGGAGGTTCTTGAACACCGTCCGGGTGAACGCTGCACCCTTGCCGGGCTTCACGAACTGGAACTCGATAACCGTCCACGGGTTACCGTCCATCAGCACCTTGAGGCCCTTGCGAATATCAGACGTGTCGTACATGGCAGGGGACGTTTACCCCGCAGCCGTCATGCCTGTCAAACCCGCATCCTCGACGGCATTCAGTCATCGATCTTGGCGGGACCACGCCTTGCCGTCGCGCTCACCCTGCGCGATACCGTCGTCGTGGATGCGGCGGCCCAGTACCGGCACCTCGTGGGGCTCGGCAAGGACGAGTTCCTCGCCGCAGCCGCTCCCGCCGCACTCGTCCGCTACCGCGCAGTCGATCTGGGCGCCGACTCCGGCGATCAGACCCTGACGATCGACGACGCCGGGCAGGAGACGATGCCGATCGGCAAGGTCTCGCTCGGTGACGTGATCAACATCGAGGTCTATCCACTCGTGAAGAAGCCCGGCGCCTCGTTCCCCGACCGCATCACGATCGGCCGAACGGCGAACAACGACATCGTGCTCGCCGAGGCGTCGATCTCGCGGCTCCACGCCTACCTTCGCCGGCAGGGTGCGGGCTGGGTCGTCGCCGATGGTGGCTCGAAGAACGGCAGCTGGTTACGCGGCGAGACCCTCGAGCCGCGGCGCGAGAAGCCGATCACGTCGCGCACGGTGCTGCGGCTCGGCGACGTCGATCTGACCTTCTACCTCGCACCCGATCTCTACGGCGTGCTGGGAGGTGTGTGATGACGGTCGGTGACTGGGATCGACGCCAGCTCTGCGCGGACGGCAGCTGCGTCGGCGTGATCGGCCCCGATGGCACGTGCAAGGTCTGCGGGCGCGCCGCGCCGAACTGGGGCGAGGAGCGCAAGCGCGGCCTCGTCGAGACCCCCGTGGACGAGTCCACGATCGACGGCGACGACGATGATGACGCCGCGAGCGCGGATCCGATCGCCCCGGCGGCTCCAGCGCAGCTCGGCGACTGGGGGCAGCGCAGCCTGTGTCCCGACGGCGCGTGCGTCGGGCTGATCGGTGCCGACGGCAAGTGCAAGGTCTGCGGCAAGACCGGCGTTCCCGGAGCTGCAACCGCCGAGGCGGACGAGTACGAGGACGACGACGAGTACGGCGACGAGGACGAGGACGACGAGGCCGACCAAGGCGACGAGGAAGAGATCGGCGAGGCCGACAAGGACGATGCGGTCGACGATGCCGAGCTCGCCGCCCAGGATGCCGCGCTCGCCGCGGCGGCGGACGAGCTCGCCGGCGTCGCGACCCGTGGCGAGGTCGCACGTGTCGATCAGATCGCGACGGCTGCGGCGACGATCGCCGAGCCGGACGACGACGATCGCAGGCTGTGCCCCGACGGTGCCTGCGTCGGCCTGCTCGGATCGGATGGCCGCTGCAAGGTCTGCGGCAAGCGCGCGGAGCAGGCGTGACGACGCGCGCGACGATCGTCGGTGCCGGTGGGCTCGGCGGACCGATCGCGCGGTCGCTCGGCGCGGCGGGGATCGAGCTCACGATCGTCGATCACGACGTCGTCGAGCTCTCGAACCTGCATCGCCAGATCCAGTTCACCGTGGCCGACGTCGGCCAGCCCAAGGCAACACTGCTCGCCGCGAGCATCGTGGCGCATGGCGGCCAGG
>JACCTC010000424.1 GCA_013812655.1 Deltaproteobacteria bacterium
GATCTGGATGACGTCCCCGCCGTGATGGCGACGATGACAGGCGCGGCCACCCCGACGGGTGCGCCGCCGGCGATGCCGCACGAGCGCTACGAGCTGGGCGACGAGATCGCGCGTGGCGGCATGGGCCGGGTCGTCGAGGCTCGCGATACCGTGCTCGGCCGCGTCGTCGCGCTGAAGGAGGCGCTCGCGCTCGACAGCGACTCGCTCAAGCGGTTCGCGAGAGAGACCCGGATCACCGCGCGGCTCGAGCATCCCTCGATCGTACCGGTCCACGACGCGGGCTCGATGGCTGGCGGCGCGCCGTACTACGTGATGCGCAAGATCTCGGGTCGTCCGCTCGAGAAGCTGGTCGCGAGGGCCGAGACCCTCGGCGAGCGGCTCGCGCTGATCCCGCACATCGTCGCGGCCTCGCACGCGGTCGCGCATGCACACGAGCGCGGCATCGTCCACCGCGACATCAAGCCCTCGAACATCCTCGCCGGCGATCTCGGCGAGACGATCGTGATCGACTGGGGCCTCGCGAAGGTGATCGGCGAGCCCGACGATCCGCTGGTCGATTCGCAGGCCCGGCCACAGCCGAGCGCCACCGACGATCACGACTCGATCAAGACCCGCGCTGGCATCGTCTACGGCACGCCCGGATTCATGGCGCCCGAGCAGCTGCGCGGCCGCCCGGTCAACGAGCGCTGCGATGTCTACGCGCTCGGCGCGACGCTCTATCACCTGCTATCGCGCAAGCCGCCGCATCACGCGAAGACCGCGGACGAGATGATGCAGGCTGCCGCGCACGCTCCGCCGCCACCGATCGGCGAGCTGGTTGCCGGCGTGCCGCCCGAGCTGTCGACGATCATCGACAAGTGCCTCGCGCACGATCCTGCCGCCCGCTATCCGAACGCGCGCGAGCTCGCCGAGGATCTCAACCGCTTCCTTACCGGCCAGCTCGTGGCCTCGCACCACTACTCGCCGAGCGTGCGGGTGCGACGCTTCGTCAAGAAGCACAAGGTGCCGGTCGGCATCGCGTTCGGTGCGGTGCTGCTGCTCCTGCTCGCGTTCATCCGCGTCGTCGGCGAGCGCAACCGTGCCGACGAGGCTGCGCGCGCTGCCGTCGAGGAGAAGCGGGTGGCCGAGGTCGAGCGCGCCCGCGCCGAGACCCAGCTCGAGCGCGTCACGCTGCAGCAGGCGCGCAACGAGGTCGAGACCAACCCGACCCGCGCGGTCGCGATGATCCGTCACCTCGCGGCGAAGCACCCGCGCGAGGTCCGCTCGATCGCGATCGCCGCGCGCGCGGCCGGGGTCGCATGGGGACTGCCCGCCTCGAAGAAGACGTTCACGCTCGAGATGTCGCGCGATGGCCTGCGCGCACTCGCTGCCGGCGAGGATGGCGTGATCCGGATCTACGATCTCGCCGCGCGCTCGGTGAAGACCGTCGCCGAGCTCGGCGAGCGGGTCTCGGCGCGGTTCGCCGATCAGGAGCGCCGGATCGTCGTGTGGACTGGCCCCAAGCTCGTCGTGATCGACGCGATGACCGGCGCCCGCCGCGAGCTTCGCACGCCGACCGCGATCCGCGACCTCGAGGTCGTGGGCGTCACCGCGTACTGGGTCGACGTCGAGCGTCGCCTGTGGATGCTCGACGTCGACCTGGCCGGCAGCCCCCCGCACGAGATCGCGCTCGCCGAGCCGGTCGATCAGCTCGCGCCGTCCCCCGATGGCCGCTGGATCGCGCTGTACGGCGAGGATCACCTGCTGCTCTTCGATCGCACGCAGCCTGCAGCCGAGCCCGTCGTGATCATCAACGGCAAGACCGTCGACGTCGACTGGTCGGGCGACGGCTCGCACCTCGCGACGCTCGTCGACGACTCCGCGCTCGGCGTCAAGATCGATCCGGTCCCGACGATCGTGCACCGCCGCAACGTCGGCGTCCGGCGCTACGTCGCCTACGGCAACGATCGCGTCTACTCGATCGGCGTCTCCGGGGTCACCGCGATCCCTGCAGAGGGCCTCGCCCCGCGCAAGCCGCTCGTCGGCGATCCGCTCGGCCTCGTCGAGGCACGTGGCCACACGATGATCGCGGGCAGCCGCGGCGGCATCGCGGTGCTCGCCGATACGGGTGATCTCGCGTTCACGGTGCCGACCGGCCGCGTCGACATCATCGAGGCCTCGCCGCGCTCGCCGTACGTGATCGCGACGATCGAGGATCGCCTGCTCGTGTGGAACCTCGACGAGATCCAGCCGCGCAAGGTGCCGCTCGCACAGATCGAGCTCGCGCGGTTCGTCGGCAACGATCTAGTGCTCGCGACCTCGGCCGAAAGCCCGCTGCAGTGGATCGATCTCGCGACCGGCAAGCAACAACCTGCCGGCGACCGCCTGCAGCTGCGCGACATCGTCGGCGCACCGGGCGGAACCGCCGCCTGCGCGATCGACATCGCGCGCAAGGCACACCTCGTGCTGCGTGGCCGCTCCGCGGAGCCACTCGACGGCACCGTCTCGCACGCCGGGTTCGCGACCGATCGCGATCTGCTGCTCGCCGACGATGCGGGCGGTACGCTCCATCACCTCGACGTCGAGACCCGCGCACGCAAGCTGCTGGTGTCGCGCCCGGCCAGGCTCGCGAGCATGGCGTGGAGTCGCGGCCCGAGATGGAGCGAGCCGGCGAACGCTGGCGAGCGGGGCCCGATTCGCGGCAAGCCGACCTGGGTCGCCGCGGCGTTCACCGACGGCACGCTGTGGAGGAGCGATCTCGCGACCGGCCAGCACGCGGTGGCGACCTCCCCGATCTCGCTGACCACGCGCTTGCTCGTGCTCGCCGACGGCACCGTGATGTTCGCGGAGGGACGCGTGCTCCGCGCGTGGCGGCCGGACGGCGGCATCGACGCGCACGCGACGCTGCCCAAGCCGGTCGACGCGCTCGGGATCGCGGGCGCTGGACCTATCATCGCGTTCACGTCCGAGGGTGCCGCCTACCTCGTCGGGCTCGACGCGCGCGATCGGATCACCGAGGCCGATCCGGTCAACGCCGGGCGCGCCGCGATGGCGGTCGACACCGGTGTGTACGTGGTCTCGAACCTCGATGGCATCGACATCATCGATCCGCTGGCCCCGCATCGATGGACCCTCGCCCGCGCACAGAGCAACGCGTACGGCGAGCCCCAGATCAGCAGCGATGGCCAGCGCGTGATGGCGCACTCGGCGCGAGCACTGCTGGTGTGGACCCTGCTGGCGCCGCCATCGCCGGACGAGCTGGCAGGTTGGCTCGCCCTGCTTTCGAACGCGACGCTCGATCCGATGGGACGCCTTGGCTGGTTGTGAGGCGCGGGTGGGCTGGAACCCGAGCCGGCGGCACGAGTAGTGCTACAACCTCATCCCCGTGACGACGCCTCTTCGCCTTTACGATTCGATGCGCCGCGACAAGGTGCCGTTCGAGCCTCTCGAGCCCGGCAAGGTCGGCATGTACGTGTGCGGTCCGACGCCTTACGCGCCCGCGCACATCGGCCACGCCTTCTCGGCGATCTCGTTCGACACGATCCGCCGCAGCCTCGCGTTCCTCGGCTATGACGTCCGCTACGTCCGCAACGTGACGGACGTCGAGGACAAGATCATCCGCCGCGCGAACGAAGTGGGCGAGGACTCGGTCGCGCTCGCGGCGCGATTCGCGGACGACTACAACCGCGACATGGCGCGGTTCGCCGTGCTGCCGCCCGATGTCGAGCCGAAAGTCTCGACCCACATCCCTCAGATCGTCGAGCTGATCGTGAAGCTCGTCGAGAACGGCAGCGCGTATCCGGTCGATGGCGACGTCTACTTCGCGGTCGACAAGTTCCCTGCGTACGGCCGCCTCAGCGGCATGACGATCGACGAGCTGCGCTCGGGTGCCAGCGATCGCGAGCTCGTCGAGAAGCAGAAGAAGAACCCCGTCGACTTCGCGCTGTGGAAGGCCGCGAAGCCCGGGGAGCCGTTCTGGCCGTCACCGTGGGGCAACGGTCGGCCGGGCTGGCACATCGAGTGCTCGGCGATGCCGGTCGCGCACCTCGGCGTGACCTTCGACATCCACGGTGGCGGCAAGGATCTGATCTTCCCGCACCACGAGAACGAGATCGCGCAGTCGCAGGGCGCGTACGGCCCGACGACGTTCGCGCGCTACTGGATGCACAACGGCTTCCTCAACTTCGCCGGCGAGAAGATGTCGAAGTCGCTCGGCAACGTCTTCAACTG
Organism: Deltaproteobacteria bacterium; assembly: GCA_013812655.1. Lineage (GTDB taxonomy): Bacteria > Myxococcota_A > Polyangia > Haliangiales > Haliangiaceae > JABFXX01. The sequence goes on from JACCTC010000424.1 coordinate 4,210, forward strand.
CGACGAGATCGCCAATGCGGTCGGCGGCGAGGCACTGCGGTTCTTCTGCGTCGAGCATCACTACCGCTCACCCGTCGAGTTCGACGTCGAGTCGGTGCGCGACGCGAGCAACGAGGTCGTCGGCGTGCGGTTCCGCAGCCTCGAAGCTGCCGATCGCCGGCTCGAGGACTTCTACAAGACGCTCGCGAAGATCGACGCGTTCGTCGTCCAGGGCGGCGACGCTGGCGAGGGCACCGTGCTCGCCGAGGCCGAGCGCCTGATCCCCGAGGCGCGCGAGGCGCTGACCGATGACTTCAACGCGCCGGTCGTGATGTCGAAGCTGCACGAGGCCAAGACGCTCGCGAACCGCCTGCTCGACATCGGCAAGGGCACCGACAAGCAGGTCCGCCGCCGCACGCTCGCACGGCTCGGCAAGGACATGCGCATCGTCGGCGGCGCGCTTGGCATCCTCGCGAACGATCCCGCGCGCTACCTCGCCGATCGTCGCGACCGCCTCGTCCGCCGCTGCGCCATCGACGTCGCGCGCGTCACCCAGCTGATCGCCGATCGCGTGACCGCACGCGGCAGCAAGGACTTCACGCGCGCCGACGAGATCCGCGGCGAGCTGACCGCGCTCGGCGTCGAGCTGCACGACACGCCACAGGGCACCGACTGGAGCGTTCAGGACGTCGGTTGATGGCAGCTGACCCCAAAGATCCGCCGGGGTCGGGACCGGGAGGGAGGGGCCGGGATTCAGTCCCGGACCCGGGGACAGAGCTCGCGCTCGTCCGACCGATGATCGCGCGCGACCTCGACAAGGCCGGCAAGGGACAGCTCGTCTACGTCGGCCGCGATGGCGAGGTCAAGGATCCGTCGGGCGTCCGCAATCGCCAGGTCGCCGCGTACGTCGCGTTCGGAGGCATCACGGCCGCCGGCGTCGCGCTCGCGGCGACGTCGTTTCCGCTGCTGATCCCGTTCTACCTCGCACTCGGCGGGCGCTTCCTCGGGACCGTGCGCGCCGTCAAGCGCGTGAACGAGGCGAGCGTCGCGCTATCGAACGGCGATGCACTCGCGGGCCGCGCGCTCGCCGAGCCGGTGTCGCGGGCGTGGTGGGCGCCGAGTCGGGTGCGTGCGCTCGCCGAGCTGCGAGTCGCGATCGCGGACGCGCTCGACGGCAAGGGCGAGCAGGCTCTCGATCGTGTGCGGCTCGCGCGCGCCCGGCTCTCGCCGCGGCTGATCCAGCACCAGTTCTCGTACTACACCGAGATCAACTTGCTGACCGCGCTCGGCCGCACCAAGGAGGCTCGCGTGGTCCTCGAAGCGCGCGGTGGAGTGCCACACGGCGAGGTCCTCAAGCTGTCGTACTGGATCGCGCAGATGCACCTCGCGGTCGCCGAATGTGGCGTGCGGCCCGACGAGCTCGACGACACCGAGCTCCACGATCGGATGCGCAAGGGTCTGTCGATGACGGCCGGCCGCGATCTGCTGCTGCTCTGCACGTGGGTCTACGCGCAACGCGGCGATCACGAGGAAGCGCGCTTCGCATACCGCCAGGCGCTCGATCGCGAGGGCAGCCAGCGCCTCGAGGTCGCGATGCCCAAGCTCGCCGAGTGGATCGCGACGTACCGCACCGAGCGGCCCGATCTCGATACGCCCGAGCCAGACGAGTCGTGAACGAGACGTAAACGAGTCGAAGCCCGAGATCCGGCAAGACCCGAGCGAGACTGAAACCAGATCAGCCCGAGCTGCTCGAGCCCGTGGCGGCGCCGTGACCATCGAGCATGCCGTCGAGCTCGCCGCGTCGCTCGAGCGCGCGGAGGTCGTCGTAGCCGCCGATCGGTTTGCCGTCGATGAAGATCTGCGGAACCGTGCTGCGTCCGGTCACCTCGAGGAGCCAGCGCCGCGTGGCGTGATCGCCGGTGCAGTCGATCTCCTCGTACGCGACGTTCTTCTCCTGCAACAGGCGCTGAGCCGCCGTGCAGTAGCCACACCAGCGCCGCGTGTACATCTTCACCTGGGCGGGCATGTGAAAACCGTAGCCGCGTATCGATCGGCTGACAACGTGGCAAACAGGCTCGCGTCGATGCGTGTGTGACGCCAGCGCGCGGGCTACTTGTCGTCAGCGTCTTCGGAGAGATACGCGAGGATGACCTCGTCGAGGCTCTTCTCGCTGATCAGGCCCTGGCCAAAGCCGCGGCCCTCGTCCTCGCGTGCCTTGCGAACCCGCGGAAGCGGCGGCGGCTTCGCGGGCGCGCCGACGATCACCGCCGGGCGGGTCATCACGACGCCGCTGGTGTTTGCCGAGACGACGCGACCGCTGTTCGGATTCGCGGACGTTCCGGAACGTGCAGGCGTCGACGTGCGCGGCTGCCCTTCGGGCGACAGCTCGCGCTGGACGTTGCCCGAGGACTTTTCGGCGGGTGCGCTGTTCGCGAGGACGCCGCGCGACGACGGATCGCGACCGATCGGCTTCGGCACGCCTCCGGAGACGCCGGTCGAGATCCGGCCAGGCCGCCCGAGCCCGGGCGGAATCGGATAGGCGCCGGTGCGCTGATCGCGGGGTGCTTCGCGTGGGGCCTCGCGTGGATCGAGCGCGGGCATCTTCGTGCTGAGCCGTTTGTGCTGCGCGTACTGGCTCGAGCGATCGACCATGCCCGGCGGAGCGTCGGCCGACGGCGGCGCGGGTGCGTAGACCTCGACGGCATCGGTCTCCGTCACCGGCCGTCCCTGGTCGTTGCTCAGCGGCCGCGAGACGACCTGCGGCGGTGACATCGCCTGCCGTGACGGCGGGCGAACGATCGGGCGGGCGGGCGGCAGCGACGCAGCACCGACCGCGCTCGGCGCACGTGTCGGCCCACTCGGCGCGGCGGGCAGCGGCGGAACCGATTGGCCGGGTACGCGCCCGCTCGCCGACCGTCCGCCTCCAGGCACTCCATCCGAGGACTCGAGCTCGACGAGCGGCCGGCCGCCGAAGACCTCGGGGGCGATATCGGTGTCGCGCCCTCGCCGCGCGCGATGGAGCTCGTCATCCGCGTCGTCGAGCTCGAGCTCGATCTCGATGCCGGGCGGCCCGTCGAACTGGCGCGGCAGCCGGGTCGGCACGGTGGCGTGGCCGGCGGCGACCGCCGCCGCGACTTGATCGCTCAGCGTCTCCGGTTCATCGGCGGTCGGCGCCGGCGGCAGGTTCGTGCGTACCGCGCTCGGCGCACTTCCCCGTTCCGCGGTCTGGGTGCGGGGCTTTTGCGCTGCGTTTTCGAGCTCCTCGTGGTTGTCGTCCGCCACGGTCGGCGCACGCGAAGACGCCGGTTCGGGCGCCGCGGCAGCCACCTCGGCAACCACCGGCGGCTTGACGACAGGCGCCGCGACCGCCTCGACGGCACCGGCTTCCTCGTCCTTCACGCCGCGTGGCAGCAGCCCTTCGGTTCCAGCCAAATAGACGTCGATCTTGTCGTCGAAGGTCCCCTTCTTGAGGTCCTTCATCACGGCCTTGTGCTGGGCTTGCATCAAGGACTTGATCGACTCCTCGGCCGCGCCGGAGTCGTAGACCAGCTTGCGGGTCGAGATGATCACGCCGCCGTGGAACAGGTGCGTGAAGAGGTGCGGGGAAGCCATCCCCGAGTCCTCGGTCTGAACGTGGAACACCAGCCCGCGATACCGGACATTGTGGTTGTAGCCCAGGATGGGCGAGCGCTTGGCCACGTCGCTGTCGAGGGTACCACAGCAGCGGCTTCACAGGTCCCGGGCTTGTAATTCTGGTGAGGGGTTGGTACTCCGTGTCTGGCTTCAATCACGAAGCTCGCTTGGAGGCCCCGCAGATGCGGGGTACGCATATCCCGTGACGACGAGTCTTTCTGTACCGGTGGCCGAGGCGAAGTTTGTCGAGTTGGTTCGTGCCTGGTTGGTGTCGCTGCCGCACGATCTCAAGATCGCGTTCGACGCGATGGACGACGAGAACCTGCCCCGTCCGGTGCGTGAAGTCGCCGCCGGTGTGGTCGCCTACGTGGTCTCTCCCAACGACTTCATCTCCGACCGTAACGACGCCGTCGTCAGCTACGCCGACGATGCGTTGCTGCTGCGCCTCGCGCTCCAGCAGGCGCTCGGCAAGGGCGAGGACGAGGACGCGTTCCGTGGGAGATTTCCCGAGCTGTTCGAAGGCCTCGAGGAGAACCTCGGCCTCTGCAAGAGCGTGATGGGCGACCTGATGACCTGGCTCGAGAGCAAGGTCCAGTCGTTGCCCAAGCTCGACTACAAGGGCAAGAAGGTCGCGAAGTACCTCGACGACGAGGAAGCTCGCGAGCAGCTGTTCGACGATGGACTGGTGTTCCGCACCGACTATCCCGTCGACGAGAAGACGATCGCCGACAAGCTGAAGAAGGCGTCGACGGTCACCGAAGTGATGAAGCGCCGCAAGGCCGAAGAAGCTCGCACCAAGGGTGCGAGCGCTCGCGCCTGAGCAACGCTCGCTAGCTCAGAGATCGACGAGCTCGAAGCCCGTCATCGCCGTGCGCGCCTCGCCGAGGAAGCGTGGCGCCAGCTCGTCGAGCCGGGTCGCGTCGGTCGCGAAGCAATCGAGGCGACCCGCGGCACGGCGTGCGAGATCCGGGGCACCTGCAGACCGCAGCGCATCGCGCGCAGCGTTCGCCATCGCGGTCGCCGAGTCGACGACGGCAACCGGGCGGTTCGCGAGCTCGCTCGCGACGCGCTCGAGCACACCGCGCAGCAGCGGGTAGTGCGTGCACCCGAGCACGAGCGTGTCGATCAACGGATCCCGCGCGAATAGCTGCGCGAGGTAGCGCCGCGCGACCGCGGTGGCGATCTCGTCGGCGTCGTCGGTCCAGCCCTCCTCGGCGAGCGGCACGAGCAGCGGACACGCGAGCGCGACGAGCTGGACCTCGGGTGCACGCGCCGCGATCGCCTTCGCGTACGCGCCCGAGCGAACCGTGCCGAGCGTACCGATCACGCCGATGTGACCGTTTCGAGTCGCCGCGAGCGCGCTGGTGGCGCCTGGCTCGACGGCACCGATCACCGGTACCGGACTCGCGGCGACGAGAGCGGGCAGCGCATTCGCCGAGGCGGTGTTGCACGCGATCAGGACGAGCTTGACGCCACGATCGAGCAGGAACTGCTGACACGCGAGCGAGTAGCGCTCGACGGTGCGCGGGCTCTTGCTTCCATAAGGAACGCGAGCCGTGTCACCGAGGTAGACGATGTCCTCACCGGGGAGAACAGAACGAATCGCACGAACGACCGTCAGTCCGCCGACGCCCGAGTCAAACACGCCGATCGCCGACGAGGATGAAGCGGGTTTCGCTGGTTCAACTTGCCCCATATAAGCGTCCGGATTGCGCCAGGCTGTCGCGGTTTGGCAACTAGATCTGCCAGACCGATCGTGCCTGTGACGGAGAACGCTTCAGGTTCGACGACGCTTCCGCGGCGTCGCGCGATTGACCTTGAGGCCCTCGAACGCCCACAGAAGTTGTAGGAATGTCGCAGGCTTGGTGTCGAGCGAGGCGTAGAATCGCGAGATTCCCGGAAAGCTACGCTCGGCCAGCGGAAGCTGGCGCTCTGTGATACGGCCTTGCACCCGTCGACCCGTCGAGCACATCGTGTGCCGAGCGTGGTAGGTATCGCGCCCCATGTCCGGTTTGCTTCCCGGCCCCGGCTCCTCACCTGACGCGATGTCCGCCGACCGTGCGGCAGATCGCATCCGGGGCCTCGTCGAGGCAGATCCGATCGTGATGATCGAGATCGCGACCGCGATCGGCACCGAGGAAGGCCGCTGGCCGCCCGACAAGATCACCGACGTGATCCGCGAGCACGCCCCGCGCCTCGCCGACGCCGACAAGCCCCGCCTACGCCTCGCCGTCGAGCAGATGCTGATGAGCCGCGACGTCGACACCGCGCTCGAGTGGCTGCACGCGACCGGCATCGTTCGCCTGCTGTTTCCCGAGCTCGAGGCGACCGTCGACCTCGTGCAGGAGACCGGACGCCAGCACAAGGACGTGTGGGCGCACACCAAGCAGGTCGTGCGGCAGACGGTGCGGCGTCCGCTCGTGCGCTGGGCTGCCCTGCTCCACGACATCGGCAAGGTTCCGACGCGCACGTTCACACCCGACGGCGTGCACTTCCACGGTCACGCCGAGGTCGGTGCGCGGATGTTCGACAAGGTGCACCAGCGCTTCGCGTTCGCGCGCGACGAGCGCCAGACGATCCGCTTTCTGGTCAAGCATCATCTGCGCACGAACCAGTACAGCGAGCAATGGACCGACAGCGCGGTACGCCGGTTTCATCGCGAGATGGGTCCGCACATGATCGATCTGCTCGATCTGTCGCGCGCCGATATCACCTCGAAGCGTCCGGGGCGGCGCAAGCAGCTGCTCGAGCAGATCAGCGCACTCGCCGAGCGAGTCGATCAGATCGCGGAGGCCGACGCGAAGCTGCCACCACTCTCGGGCGGCGTCGGCAACGCGATCATGGACGCGTTCGAGATCGCGCCGTCGCGGCTGATCGGCGAGCTCAAGCGCGCGCTCGAGGGTGCGATCGAACGCGGCGAGCTCGCGCCGCGCCGCGAGGATGCGTACTACGTCGCGTACATCGCGCGGCAGGACCTGGTCCCGAACATCGCGCCCGAGAAGCGCGCCGAGCTGAGCGTCGCGGGCGGCCTTCACGGAGACGACGCGATCGCGGCCGACGAGCGCGAGCAGGCAGGTGATCTCGAGGGCCCGCACCGCGGCGCCGATCCCGACGATCCGTCGCCGGGCGTGCTCGCGTGCGGTCACGATCCCGACAACGATCCGTGCGTGCACCGAGACGCCGATCCCGACGACCCCGACGTCCGCCGCTGATCGACGCGGGTCGCGGCGGTTCATCGCGTGTGCGTGTCGACGCGCGATGGCGCTCCCGGAGCGCGCGCTTCGCGGCACGTCGAGTGCAATCCGGCCATCAGAGAAAAGGAGCCCGATGCAACCGCACGCCGGAAACCCCACGTCCTTCACAGCCTTGGCCGACAACGCCCTGCCCCCCCTCGAAGCAGCCGAGGTCTCGCAGACCCGAGGCGACCGCGCGCTCAGTCACGGTGAGCCCGCCAGGCCCATCCTCGGACTCCCGCTCGCGCGGCTGCTCCCGCAGGACGTCCACTCGATCATGGACTACGCGAGCGGCCTGATGGTCGCGAGCTGTGCGGTCATGGCCGATGATCCGCGTGCGCGGATCGCGAGCATCGCGCTCGCGTCGTCGGTGATCGGGGTCTCGGCGATGACCGATTACCGGCTCAGCGTCGCCAAGGTCATCCCGATCGAGGCCCACGAGGTGATCGATCACGTGTGGGGCATGAGCGCGATCGCAGCCCCATTCGTGTTCGGCTACTGGAAGACCGAGCCGAAGGTCGCGCTGATGCACGTCGTCGCGGGAGCGGGCACGATCGTGAGCTCGCTGATCACGGACTATCGCGCGTACAAGGCGCGCCGCTAGAGGCTGCGCCGCGGCGACACCACGGCGTTGGCGATCAACAGACCGGCGACGAGCGCGAACGCGACGACGAACATCGCGAACACCGTCTCGACGCCGGTCAACGTGTCGTGGCCGAGCAGCGACGTCATGCCGCGAAACCCCATGCTGCCCGGCACGAGCAGCAACACGGCGGGGACGAGCACGACCTGCGCGGGTCGCTCCATGAGCCGCGCGAACACGTTCGCGAGCACGCCGACCGCGAACGCGCCGACCAGCACGCCCATCTGCGCGTCGAGCCAGGTCGCGCCGAGCCGGTTGCCCGCATAGCCGCCCGCGCAGGCGGCGACGATCCACACGAACGCGCGGAGCTGCGCCTGGACGACGATCGCGATCGCGATCGCGGTCGCGACGAGGGCGATCCACTGCGACCACGCCGGCAGCGGGATCGGGATCGCCTGCTCGACGTCGACCAGCGCCACCGCGAGGCGCTCGCCGAGCGCGACGCCGACCACGAGCTCGAGCAGTACGATCACCGCGGACATCAGCCGGGCGGTCCCGGCGATCAGGTGGCGGGTGGCGAGGTCGGTCATCGCGACGGTCAGCGACATCCCGGGCAGCAGCACGATCAACGCGGCGACGGTGACGAGCGATGGCGTGATCGAGACGACGGAGGACATCGCCGCGGCCGCGAACGCGACGAACGCCGCGCCGACGAGCTCGAACACGCGCGCCTGATCGGTCGACCGCTTCGCGACCTGCGCGAGGAGCCCGAGGGTCAGGCCGATCGCGGCGGCCACGGCAACATCGACCGCGCCGCCACCGAAGAACACGGCCATCCCTCCGGACGTCACACCGTGCATGACCGTCGACAGCGCGCGTCCGAACAGCCGCGGCGACGCGAGGATCTGCTCGAGCCGGCGTACGCCCTCGGCGGGCGTCAGCTTCTGCGCGGCGACGTCATCGGCGAGATCGTCGACCTGCTCGAGCTTGTCCATGTCCAGCTCGCCGCTGTCGACCCGCATCATCCGGGTGCGCAGCTCGGCGGGCGCGCCGAAGCTCATGATCAGCGCGGTCGGGGTCGAGAACACCTCGACCTCGAGGTCGAGCCGGCGGCCCATCACGACCATCGCGTCCTCGAGCCGGTGCGCGGGCGTGCCGTAGCGATGGAGGGCGCGGCCGAGCGCGAGCAGGAAGTCGATCGCGTCGATCCCGGCGGGCACCACGGGCCCACGTTACGGCAGGTCGGCGCGAACGCCGAAAAACACAAACGCCCGGGCGGCAACCCAGGCGTTCGTTCAGTCGAAGTTAACTATTGGATATTTAATTAAAAAGTCGTCGAACTTCGGGATTTGTAATAACTAGCCGACGTTCAGCACGGATGCGGCAACATCCGCACGACCAATATCAAAGCAAGCTATGGGCCACCGCAGGACCGTGTTCCGCAATGCCTTGTTTTCCATCGGCTTGCGTGTTACCGACTGCATTCGACCCGTCTCCCGATGAGCCCTCGCCACGACATCCATGTCGCGACGCTCCGGAGCGGGCGCAACGAATTGCAGAGTCTTCATGAACAACATGCTCGTGGTGAACGCCGAGGGCCCCGAGATCCGCGTCGCGGTCGTCGAGGATGGCGCCCTGGCCGAGTTCTTCGTCGAACGTAAACGCGATCGCGGAATCGTCGGAAACATCTATCGCGGCAAGGTCAGTCGCGTGCTTCCCGGAATGCAAGCAGCCTTCGTGGACCTCGGTCCCAAGGTCGAGCGCGCCGCGTTCCTCTACGTCGCCGACGTGCTGGGATCCGGAGACGAGCGCAAGCTCTTCGAGGATGCCACCTTCGACTCGACCGAGGACGGCGGTGACGAGTCCCCCGAGGGCGCGGCATCGCGGCTCGCGCGCTCGCGCAAGCAGCTCGCGAATCGCAAGATCGAGGAGCTCGTCAAGCCGGGACAGACCGTGCTCTGTCAGGTCGTCAAGGACGCGATCGGCCAGAAGGGCGCGCGCGTCACCGGCTACCTGTCGCTACCGGGCCGCTACTCGGTCTTCATGCCGCACGTCGCGCAGGTCGGCGTGTCGCGCCGGATCGCCTCCGAGAAGGAGCGCCGCCGGCTTCGCGATCTCGTCAACGAGGTCCGGCCGAAGGGCTCGGGCTTCATCGTGCGCACCGCCTCCGAGGACGCCGGTGACCAGGAGCTTCGCGACGACGTCGACTTCCTCGCCCGGCTGTGGAGCGAGATCGACAAGCGCCAGGAGCTGATGTCGGGCTCGGGCCTGGTCTACGCCGATCTCGATCTCTCGCTGCGCGTGGTTCGCGATCTGATGCGCGAGGACACGCTCGAGGTCGTGATCGACGACGACGAGCAGTTCGAGCGCGTCAAGAAGTTCACGCAGGCGTTCCTGCCGCGGTTCACCGATCGCATCAAGAAGTACGAGGGTCGCCGGCCGATCTTCGACCACTATCACATCGAGCCCGCGCTCCGGCAGGCGGTCGCGCGCAAGGTCCCGCTGAAGTCGGGCGGCTCGCTCGTGATCGATCAAGGCGAGGCGCTCACCGCGATCGACATCAACACCGGCAGCTTCACGAATACCGGCTCGGGAAACCTCGAGGACACGGTCACCGCGAACAACCTCGAGGCCTGTGACGAGGTCGCGCGCCAGCTCCGGCTGCGCAACATCGGCGGCATCATCGTCATCGACTTCGTCGACATGGACAAGGAAGGCAACCGCCGCAAGGTCTGGGACGCGTTCCAGAAGGCGCTGTCGCGCGATCGCGCGCGCACCAATGTCACCAAGATCAGCGAGCTCGGCCTCGTCGAGATGACGCGCAAGCGCACCCGCGAATCGCTCGTGCAGCTGCTCACCGAGCCGTGTCCGACATGCGAGGGCGCCGGCGTCGTCAAGAGCGTGACGACGGTCGCCTACGAGATCCTGCGCGAGGTGCGTCGCTCGGGCTCGCTCGTCGACAACGAGAAGATCGAGATCGAGGCGTCGCCGCGGGTCGCCGAGGTGCTGCAGCGCCAGGAGCGCGACTACCTCGATCACCTCGAGAAGCGCTGCCAGAAGCTGATCACCGTGATCGCGCAGAAGGGCTGGAAGCCGGACCAGTTCCGGGTCGCCGGCAAGATGTCGACCGAGATCGCGGCCGAGGCCGCCGCGATGGCGCCGAAGCAGAACGGTCACGTCCACGCGCCCGCGGGCGAGCGGAGTGGCGGCGAGCGCGGTGGTCGTGGCGGCGGCGGCGGCGAGCGCAGTGGCGG
>JACCTC010000445.1 GCA_013812655.1 Deltaproteobacteria bacterium
TCTGGCCCGGGGTAACCTGGGCGGCGGTCGCTACCTATCCGCGCGAGCAGCTGTACCAAGAGATCGCGTACATCGCGTACCACTTCCACTGGTCGATCGACGACATCCTCGACATGGAACACGAAGAACGACACGTCTGGCTTCGCGAGATCGCGCGCGTCAACCGCGAGATCAACGAAGCACGCCGTCGCTGACTTCGTCTCGAAAGTTCATCCGCCATGCGCATGCGACCGTCCGCAGACCCCCGAGCCCCCGGCATCTATCAGAGCTTCGACTCGGTGGCGCCCCCACCGATGTCGATCGCGAACACCCGCATCGCGGGCTTCGCAGGCATCACCCAGAAGGGGCCCATGAACGAGGCGACGCGACTCTCCAACTGGGACGAGTTCGTCGAGATCTTCGGCTACACCGCGGACTCGTACACCTCCGATTCGGTCCACGGCTTCTTCCGTAACGGCGGCACCGATTGCTGGGTCGTCCGCGTCGCGCACTGCGCCGCGAAGGCCGAGGTGCCGGCCCCGGAGATGAAGGGCGCGGGACCTGCGCCCGCGCCCGGGATCGAGCACGCGGCGTGCGCCGAGCACATGCAGATCGACGACTGGAACAAGCCGTCGCTCAGGATCCGCGCGCTCAACGAGGGCACGTGGGGCAACACGATCTGGTTCCGGTGCGTGCACGCCCCCGGCTCGCAAGCACTGCTGACGCGTGATCTCGACATCGGTCATGGCGAGGCGCACGTCAACGTCACGCGCGGCTTCGAGGTCGGCGCGACGATCCGGATCTACGACCGCGAGAACTCCGACTTCGTCGTGATCACCGAGGTCGGCGACAAGATCCTGAAGTGGTCGACGGAGACGCCCGTCAACCGTCGCCACCGCGCTGCCGCGCCGACGTACCTCGAGGTCCTGACCTTCGAGATCCATGTCGCGATGAAGGATCGGCGCGAGGTCTTCAAGGGCCTGCAGATGCATCCGTCGTCACGAAACTACGCGCCGCGCGTGGTCTCGCAGCGCTCGCGGCTGGTCCGGCTCGAGGATCTCCACACCAAGTCGCCGGTGCCGCACAACCTCCCCGAGCCGCTCGCGATGACGCGGCTCTCCGGCGGGCGTGATGGCATCGAGGCCGTGACGCCCGAGGACTTCATCGGCCACGACATGGGGCCGGGAGAGCGTACTGGTCTCATGTCGCTCGCGGCGAACGAGGAGATCGCGCTGATGATCGTCCCGGACGCGATGCTGTTCTACAACCGCGAGCCGGGCCCGTCCGGCGAGCTCAAGGCACAGCGCCTCCAGGACCAGCTGATCTCGATCTGCGAGAACCAGAAGGACCGCTTCACGATCCTCGATATCCCGCAGAGCAAGGACATCGAGTGGGTCCGGCGATGGCGGCGGCGGACCGATTCTTCCTTCTGCGCGTATTACTGGCCGTGGCTGCGGACCACGGGAGTGAGCGGTCATGCGGCGATCGTGCCGCCATCGGGGTACCTCGCCGGGTGCTATGCGCGCCGAGATCTCGAGGGTGTCCACCACGCTCCCGCAAACCTCGAGATCGAGGGTGCCGAGGACGTCTCGCTGCGGATCACCGAGGACCACATCGGCCTCCTGAATAGCGAGGCCGTGAACACCTTTAGGCTGCAGCGCGGGGTCCGGCCATGGGGGGCGCGGACCGCGTCGTCGGACCCTGGCTGGCGCTACGTCTCGATCCGTCGTCTTTTCATCATGTTACGTCGGTCGATCGAGGCTGGCTTCGCATGGATCACGTTCGAGCCCAACGATCACCGCACCTGGGAGCTGGTCCGGGATCGAACCGCCGCGTTCCTCTCGGAGCTTCACAACAAGGGAATGCTGGCCGGAGGGAATCCCGAACAGGCGTTCTTCGTAAAATGCGATGCTGAGACCAACCCTCCGGAACAAGTGGATTCTGGCCTGTTGATTTGTGAAATCGGGGTCGCCCCCGTGGCGCCCGCCGAGTTCATCATGATCTCACTCACCCAGACGATGACCGGTTCCAGCCCCGCGACGTAGGAGCAAAACAAATGGTGGCCAACAACCCCGGTACTCGCAAAGACCCGCTGCCGGTATTTTGCTTCAAGGTCGAGCTCAGTCTCGCCGGTGGCGGCGGCGGCGAAGCGTTCTTCAAGAGCGTGAGCGGTCTCAAGTACGAGACCGAGGTCGTGCCCGTGCGCGAGGGTGGAGCGAACGACACGACGTTCTCGCTCATCGGCGCGACGAAGTGGTCGAACATCGTCCTCAAGCAGGGCTTCACCGGCAACTCCGCGCTGCTCAAGTGGCGCGAGGAGTGGCTCAACGGAACGATGAACCGGATCAAGACCGGCAAGATCATCCAGCTCGACACCGCACTCAAAGAAGTCGCCAAGTGGACGTTCGTCCGCGGCTGGCCAGCGAAGTGGGAGCTGTCCGAGCTCGATGCGTCGAAGAGCGAGCTCTCGATCGAGACGCTCGAGATCGCGCACGAGGGACTGAAGTTCGGCTAACCAGATGGCAAACGAGATCAACGAACCACGCGCCCTGACCACGGCCCTCGCCGGGCCTGCCTTCGCCACGCGCGGTGGCCGCCTGGCGATGCACGTTGCCAACCGCCACGTCGAGCGGTGGGCGCCGGAGTCCGAGAGCGGCCGCCAGCGTCCGCTGCGCTCGCTCGGGTTCGTCGATCGCTTGATCGCACCATGGATCGAGACCGCGCAACGTTCGGCCTCGCTGCGTCTGTTCAGCCAGTACCGCAGCGAAGGCGCCGCCGAGCGCGCCCCGAACAACGTGTCGTGGGTGTTTCCGCGGCCGTGGTACCAGGACGAGCTCGACTGGATGACTGCTGCGCGCCAGGCGCCGCAGATGACCGGCTCGACCGCGCCGTCGCTGTTCACCACGCGTGGCACGTACGTGCCTCCCGCTGCGGCACAGCAGGCACCGGCGGCGTTGCCGTCCGCGCTGTACGAGTACGTCGCCCCGTCGCTCTCGATCGCGTCGGCCGCACAACAGCCGGCCGGCGTTGGTTACGGCGGCAGCGATGCGCTTTCCCAGCTCTACTCGTCGCTCGTGCCGTTCGCCGCCGTCCAGGCCGCGGAGACGATGGCGCGTGCGGTGTCGCCGGCACTTGTCGCGCCGACCGCACGGATGACGCCCGCACTCCGCAACATGCTGTCGGGGATGCTCGAGCGCGCCGCGACCACGCGCACCGCCGAGCCCACGCGGCTGTCGTTGCAGATGCCCGAGCTCGTCACGCCGCCGGCACCGCGTGCTGCGGACGTCGCGCTGAGCGTGGAGCCGTCGTACGAATCGCCGTCGCAGATCGCGGCCGGCCAGCTCGCCGAGCGCTACGCCGAGCAGCGCGCACAGATCGCCGACGTCCAGCGGATCGCGCGGCAGTCCGCCGAGCGCGAGCTCGTCGCCCGCACCGAAGCCGCACGTGTCGATGCCGCGGTGACGCCGGATGTTCGCGAGGCCGCCCAGCGTGTGGAGGTCGAGCTTCGTCAGCGCGCTGCGATCACGCGCGGCGAGCAAGCGCGTACCCAGGCCGAGCAGGCGAGTCAGCGCGAGGTCGAGCGCGTCCGCCAGAACGAGACCGCGACGACGGTCGAGCGTGCTCGTGTCGAGGAGCGGATCGCTCAGCGCGTTGCCGAGCGGACTGCTGCACAGCGGCTGCACGAGAGCGCACGCACCGAAGCGGCAGCTCACGCCCGCACGTCGATCGAGGCGCGTGGCGAGGCCACCATCGCGGCCGTGCCTGTCGAGCGCCGTGCACCTGCCGAGGTCTCCGCCGCGATCGCGGCGCTGCCGCCCGAGCTCGCCGCATTCATCGGCCAGCGCCCCGAGCGCGCGATGCAGGCGATCACCGAGCTGAACGAAGCGCTGCGCACCGTCGAGCTGCTCGCGCGCGGTGCGGCTTCCGGCGTCACCGCCGAGCCGACACGTGGTCCTCGCCTGATGATGCCCGCCGGGCTCGGTGGTCTCGTGGCCGCCGTCGACCGCGCACAGGTGATCGCCGAGCAACCCGGTGCGTTGACCGGCGCCCGCCCGATGATGCGTTTGCAGCCCGAGGCCGCACCTCCTGCGCGCATGCTGCCGCTGCCGATGATGACCGGCGCCACGCCGATCGCGACTCGCGTGCCGACGATGTCGTGGATGTCTGCGCCGACCTCTCGGGTCGCCCCGACGGGTGCACTCGATGCGACCGCCTCGGCCTCGCCGGCAGCGCTCTCGCACGTCGCCTGGGCTGATCGGTGGCTGGCGCGGTTCGCGGGTGCCTCGAAGCAGTCGCTCGACACGCTCGCCGCGACCATCGGTCCGACGCGGCTGCAAGCGCTCGCTGATGCCGCGCCAGGTTCGGTGTTTGTCGCTCCGACGTTCGACATCGAGCGGTCTGGCGAGCACGTTCGCGTCGACACCAACGGCCATGTCGTCGTCACGTCTGCCTCCGCGGCGAACGCGGCAGTAGCCTCGGTGAGCACGCCAATCGCGAGCACGCCGGCGTCCACCGGTGATGGCGTGATGCGGTTTGCCGACGATGCCGAGACCCCGGATGACGTGTTCGCCGCGATCTCGGCGGCCGCGTCGCGTGGTCGGGTTGCGCCCGGTGCTGCCGCACAGACGCCGGCCGCCACTCCGACCGTCGCCGCGTTCGAGCGTTACACGCAGGCCGATGCCGTCGCGCATGCAGCGCCGTCTGCGCCGGGCGCTGGGTTCGCCGCACAGCTCGCGTCTTCGCCATTCGCGTCCGCGCTTCGCCACGTGCTACCGATGTCGGCCGCGGCCAGCTTCGACGTCCGCTCGCTGTTCGGCGGCGGTATCTCCGCGACGTACCTTGCCGGCCTGCTCGATTCTGACGCTCACGAAGTCTCGATCGGCGCGCGTCTGGAGCCATCGTGGGCGACCTGGAGCTCGCCGCTCACGGCCGCCGACGGTGCCGCGACCCGTGAAGTGCCGACGTGGGACCCGACGTATGTCGCCCCCGACACGCTCGCCGCCGATGCTGGCACTCGCGATGCCAATGACGCCACGCCCGCGACAGCCGCGCAGATCCAAACTTCGTACGCGCCCCTGACGACACTCCGCACCGCGCTCCTCTCGTGGGATGCCGACACCGGCGCTACGGCGTCGGCCGAGGCGCCAACGATCTCGACCTCGATGTCGTCACCGATCTCGACCGCGACCGCGCGCTCGATGATCGAGGCGATGAGCTTGCCGATGCTCGGTGATGCCGCGCTCGCGGGTGAGCCCTCCGGTGCCGCGTGGACCTCGCCCGGCATGATCGCGGATCGCGCGCACAGCTGGTCGGTCGCGCAGGAACGCTCGACGACGGATCTCGCACTCGACTTCGTGTCGCCCGAGCTCGTGCTCGCGGCACGCGTCTACGGGCTCGGCCCGGCCGAGGCTGCGCAGGCCTCGCGACTCGCACTCGCCGGTCCCGGCCAGCTGACCGCGATGGCAGGCACGGTCGATCGCACGTTCGTGCAGGCGATGGCCATCGAGTCCGACCGCCGCGAACGCGTCGCGACGCTTCGCGAAGCCCTCGGCACCGCGTATCCGACGCAGACCGGCGAGATCATCGCGACGACGCGTGCCACTGGCGCGATCTCGTCGACTGCAGCCGAGTCTAGCGACGCATACGCGATGGCTGCGCCATATCAGACCGGCACCGCGTTCGGTGTCGATCGCAAGATGCCTCGCGGCGCGTACCTGTGGCCTGCGGCGACGATCGCCGCGCTCGGCCTCAACGCGGCCGCACCCGATGGCCAGCAGTCGATGTCGGTTGCTGCCCTCGAGCTCCTCGCCGCGCAGGCGGTTGCCGAGCTCGGCACCTACGCCGCGCTCGCCGAGCCGACGCTCGCCGGCGACCTCAGCGGCATGACGTCGACCGGTTCGTCGTTCGAGTCGTCGATGGCGAATGCCGGTGCGAATGTCGGTACAACCCAGCACGCGCGCGGCGACCGTTCGCTCGTCGGCGAGCAGCTCGCCGCGGAGCCAGGTGAATCGGACGTGCTCGGCGCAGCTGCCGCGCTCGTGCCGTCGGCACGTCGGGCGCGGTTCGACGCGCTCTACGTCGCGCTCAGCCAGTCGCCGAGCGGTCGCAGCTGGTCACCGGCAGCACGCGCTGCACGTGCCCTCGCACTCGCGGGCCGTGGTGAAGACGGTCCGCTCACCGCACGCGAGCGCGCCGCGACCGCGTGGGACGTGCTCCCCGTCGTGTATGCCGACAGCGGCGCGGATCACGAGCCCGTCACTGCATCGGCGGGCACGCTGGAGGCGAGCAGCTACGCACGTGGCGGCGGCGTGATGCCGTTCACGTCGGCGCGACGTCGGGGCAGCCCGAACGACGTCGCCGAGTCGATGATCAGCGTCGACAACCGTCCTGGCCTCGGCACGCTCTCCGCGCGGGCCGGCGAGGCCCTCGACACCTACGTCACACCTTCGGCTTCTTCTTCGTCGTCGTCGTCGAGCTCGTCGTCGTCGAACCGCGAGAGTGGCGCCGTGATGCGCGCGCCAACCGCCGCCCAGGAGCTCGTGCAGACCGGGCGCCCCTCGGGACGCCACGGTGGTGGCGAGGTGGAGATTCCGTCGTGGTTCGAGTCAGCTGCGCGCAGGATGCTCGAGGATCGATCTGGTGCGTCCGACGGCATCTCGCTGGCCGAGCTTACGCTCGTCACCGCCGCGCCCTCGAGCCATGTCGCCGCGTCGACGCGCTCCGCTCCGGCGGCTGCTGCACCGATCGCGGCGGCGTCGAGCTCGGCGGCGAACCAGGCCGGCGCTGCTCCTCAGATCGACATCGAGAAGGTCGCAAACGAGATCTACCGCCACATCCTGGTTCTCATGGATGTCGCCCGCGCACGTAACGGGGAGCCCTACCTATGAGCTTCGAACCAGCCAAAGCCAAGTTGACGATCGGCAGCCTCGACAAGACGAGCTTGACCGTCAAGGCCCAGTACAACCCCAAGGAGCTCCAGGTCGATCAGAGCGTGCCCTGGAAGAAGCCCGACTCGGCGAACAAGACAGGTTCGCAGGGCGGCAGTGGCGGTGGCGACGGCGGAATCGCCCTCGAGTTCACCGGTGCCGAAGGCCGCTCGATGAGCGTCGAGCTCCTGTTCGACGGCTACGAGGGCAGTGGACGCTCGGTCAACGTGGCTGGTCAGGTCGCGATTCTCGAGGAGCTCGCCGCGGTCATGGACCCGAAGTCGAAGGACGAGAAGAAGCGTCGCCCGCACCACTGCGTCATCAGCTGGGGCGATCGCGGGTTGCCGAAGTTCCAGTGCGTGATCGAGTCGCTCTCGACGAAGTACTCGATGTTCTCCAGCGAAGGGCAGCCGCTTCGCGCGACGTGTACCGTCAAGCTCAAGGAAGCGACGAGCGTCGACAAGAAGGGCAAGAAGTAAGCCGTGGGAGCCTCAGCACCCAACGTAGATATCTACATCGACGGCGAAGAGGTTCCCGATAGCAACTTCATCTCCTATGTCGTCGATCGCGACATGTATCAGCCGGACATGGCTGCGCTCGTGCTCTCGAATCAGAACGACATCTACACCTCGAAGGTCAAGATCGCTGGCGAGGTCGAGGTCAAGGTCGGCAAAGACAGCAAGGTGATCTTCAAGGGCGAGGTCGTCGGGCTCGAGCCAATCTACAAGGGCGGGGAGCCGACCAAGCTGCTCGTGCGGGCGATGAACAAGATGCATCGCCTCAAGCGCATGCGGAAGTCGCTCACGTTCATGGACAAGACGGATCAGCAGATCCTGTCGCAGGTCGTCCAGGATGCGGGGCTCAGCCTCGAGTGGAAGCACGAGAAATCGATCACGTACAAGCACGTCTACCAGCACAACCTCAGCGGCCTCGAGTTCCTGCGCATGCGCGCGGCTCGCATGGGGTGCCACGTGTGGTGCGTCGACTCGAAGATCTACGTCAAGGAGCCGGACCTGTCGGCGTCGAGCGGTCTGAAGATCAGCGTCGACGAGGGCGGGAACCTCCGTGGCTTCACGCCGCGCATCACGTCCGCGACGGTCGTCAAGAAGGTGACCGTCAAGGGCTGGAATCCCGAGACCAAGGAGCTGATCACCGGCGACGCCTCGGCACAGAGCTCGCCCCTCGGATCGCAGGGTGCGGTCGACGCATGCGGCAAGCACGGCTCGGAGGAGACCTTCACGGTCGACCATCCGATCTGGAGCAAGGAAGAAGCGATGGCCATCGCCAAGGCGAGGCTTCGCGACATGAACATGATGTTCCTGACGGGCGAGGCCGAGATCGCTGGTAACCCCGACGTCGAGATGGGGAAGGTCATCGAGATCGAGGCGAACGCGAAGAGCGGCGACGATCCGTTCAACGGCAAGTACTACGTCATGGGCATCACCCATCGCCACACGATGCCGAAGGGCAAAGAGGGCGGCTACTCGACGATCATCAAGCTCGCGCGCGACGCGCAGAAGAAATAGGCATGCGCGCCGGCGGACCACGCATCGAGTCTCTCGATAATGTGCAGTTCGGACTGCACTACGCGATCGTCTGCCAGAACAAGGATCCGGACAACCTCGATCGCATCAAGGTGCGGCTGCCGTGGCTCGACGGCGGTGACCAGGATCAGACGCACTGGGCTCAGCTGCTGACGCCCATGGAGGGCAAGCAGTACGGCTGGTACACGTTGCCCGACGTTGATGACGTCGTCGTCGTGATGTTCATCGCGGGTGATATCAGCCACCCCGTGATCGTCGGCGGCGTGTGGAGCAAGCCGGACTTCTCGCCCGAGCCCAACGAGGATGGTGCGAACAACTTTCGTGGCTACCGCAGCCGCACCGGGCATCGGCTGATCCTCGACGACTCCAAGAAGACGAAGCTCGTGTTCGCCGACAAGACCGGCAAGAACATGATCGGCGTCGGCGAGTTCGACAAGGACGGCGCCGGTCCGAACGTGTGCGCGGTCTACAAGCCGCCGATGTCGGGTACGAGTGGCGTCTCGTTCTCGACGATGGAAGGCAAGCTCGAAATCACGTGCAAGGCCGGCAAGCTCCTGATCGATGCCAGGGACAGCATCAAGATCAACGCGAAGACGACGATCGAGATGAAGGCCGGCACGGACATCAAGCTCGAGGGCGGCTCGACCGGGAAGATGACGTCGGGGTCCCCGAGTAACTTCGACGCTTCGATCATCAACATCGATTGATCATCCAGTGAGCATCTTCTCCATCGATCGCGCGATGCCGGCGGCCGTCCGCGCCACGAAGATGCGCGGGGTCTATCTCGCGATCGTCGTCGATAACAAGGAAGGTGCTGATAACCCCGGATACCGCGTGAAGGTGAAGTATCCGTGGATGAGCGAGCAAGAACAGACGTTCTGGGCTCGCATCGCGACGCCGATGGGTGGCAAGGATCGCGGCACGTACTTCCTCCCCGAGATCGAGGACCAGCTGCTCGTCGTGTTCGAGCACGGCGACATCAACCGGCCAATCGTGATCGGCGCGGTGTGGAGCAAGCAGCAGGAGCCCGTCGAGGTCAACGCTTCAGGCTCGAACAACACCAAGCTGATCAAGTCGAAGTCAGGCCATCGAGTCATCTTCGACGACAAGGACGGCGAAGAGAAGATCACGATCGTCGACCAGACGAAGAAGAACAAGATCGTCCTCGATTCGAAGGCCAAGCTCATCAAGATCGAGAGCGCCGGCGACATCGAGATCAAGGCGCAGGCGAACGTCGTCATGCACAGCAACGCGCTGAAGCTCGGCACGAGCGAGGGCTTCAAGGGCAAGGGCAAGGATGTCCTGACCCACGCGACATCGACGTTCAGCATCAAGGCCGGCACCGAGATCCACATCGTCGGTAGCTCGGTGCAGATCAACAACGGTGGCGGCGCGGCTGCGAACGTCTCCGGATCGGGTGCGGGCTTCCTCGGCGCGATGGCGGTCGAGCAGGCGAAGGCACAGATCGAGGCGAAGGATCGCACGAGCGGTGGCGGTGGTGGTGGTGGTGGTGCATCTGGCGGTGGTGCATCTGGCGGCGGTGCATCTGGCGACGGCGCATCTGGCGGCGGCGCATCTGGCGGTGCGTCTAACAACAGTGCATCTGGCGGCGGCGCATCTGGCGGTGCGTCTGGCGGCGGTGCGTCCGGCGGCGCATATGGTGGTGGCTCTGGCGGCGGCGGCGGCGGCGCAGGCGCTGGCGGGAAGACAGGATCAGGCGGTGGTGCCGGTGGCAGCGCTGGCAGTGGGGCGACGGGCGGCGCTGGCGGCGGCGCTGGTGCTGGTGGCAAGACAGGCTCGGGTGGTGGTGCGGCTGGTGCCGGTGGTGGCAAGACGAGCGGCGCAGGCGGTGGCGCGACCGGCGGAGGAGCAAGTAGTGCTGGTGGTTCGGCCGGCGGCGGAGCCGCGGCCGGTGCCGGAGGCGGCAAGACCAGCGGCGCAGGCGGCGCGACCAGCGGAGCAGCAGGCAGCGCTGGTGGCTCGGCTGGCGGCGGCGCGACTGGCGCAGCCGGCGGTGATGCAGGCGGCGGTGCTGGTGGATCGGCT
>JACCTC010000467.1 GCA_013812655.1 Deltaproteobacteria bacterium
GGCTCGCGGCGATGCTCGCCGCCGATGCCGACGCCCGCGCGCGCCGCGACGCCGCGCTCGCCCAGCTCCTCGACAGCGAGGCGAGCGCGGAGGTCGATCGCATCCTCGGCACGGTGATCGGCTCGCACGACGGCAAGCTGTTTCGCAGCTTCGCGCAGAGCCTGACGCTCGACGCGTTGCTTGCCGTGGCGAACGCGCACCTCGAGGAGCTCGCGCCGCGCTATCAGCTCGAGCGCGTGCCGCGCCACGATCTCGAGCTCCAGGTGATCGACCGCGATCTCGGCGCCGAGGTGAGGTCGGTGCAGAGTCTGTCGGGCGGCGAGAGCTTCCTGGTGTCGCTCGCGCTCGCGCTCGGGCTCTCCTCGATGTCGGCGCACGACGTTCGCGTCCGCACGCTGCTGATCGACGAGGGCTTCGGGACGCTCGATCCGTCGACGCTCGACACCGCGCTGTCGGTGCTCGATGCGCTGCGCCAGACCGGCCGTCAGGTGGGCGTGATCTCGCACGTCCCTGCGCTTGTCGAGCGCGTCGGTGCCCACGTCCGCGTCGTCCAGCGCGGTGGCGGCCGTAGCGAAGTGATCGTCGCGTAGCCGAGACCGAGATGGAGGGGCCGGGATTCACTCCCGGCCCCGGGATACGATGTGCGGCGATGCCCCGCATGACGATCGCCGATATCGAAGCGCTGATGGATCGCCACTTCCCGGACTGGCGAAACTTCTCGACGCTCGAGGGCCTCACCGATCGCGAGCTGACGCTGCGGATGCCGTTCAAGACGCAGCTGCTGCGTACGGGCGGCACGATCTCGGGCCCGGCAATGATGGCGCTCGCCGACACCGCCGCGTACTTCATGACGCTCGCGCTCGCGGGTCCGGTGCCCGGCGCGGCAACCGCCAACCTGGACATCCACTTCCTCGCCCGCCCCAGACCTGGCGACATCATCGCGACCGCGCGGATGTTGCGGCTCGGTCGCCGGCTCGCGGTATCGACCGTCGAGCTGCGCTCGGACGGCAGCGAGGACGTCGTCGCGCACGCGACGGTGACCTATGCATTGCCGTCTCGCGACGCCGCTCACTGACGCAGCACGAGCACCTGTCAGACCTACATCGGGAAGCGGCGAGCCCGCGTTAGCCCCATGTCATCGCACTGTTACCCGCGTCTACCACCGCGACAAAGACCACGGCTGTCCTCACCAGGAACCTCGAAAACCTGAGGCCCGCCCGTGTGCGGTCGAGGCGTTACGACCGGGAGTCACGCGGCACGAACGTTGCGAGGACGGACTGCGTGCGCGACGTCTTCTCCTCCGACCTGGCCCGCGAGCTGATGCGTGAAGTCGAGCGTGACGAGCTGCGTCGTCTCGAGACGACGAACCCGCCGCGGATCCGACCGCGCCCGAGCACCGATCCCGGCCCGCGTCGGTGATCGCTAGCTGACCGGACGTGGCCAGCGATCGGCGAGCGCCACGAGCGGCGCGCCGGTCAACCGCCGCACCGTCCACTCGCTCTGTGGCCGCGCACCGAGCAGCTCGTAGAACTTGAGCGCCGGCTCGTTCCAGTCGAGCACTGACCACTCGAACCGGCCGTAGTCACGCGCGACCGCGATCCCCGCGAGCGCCGACATCAGCGCGCGGCCGACGCCCTGACCACGCGCCACCGGACGCACGAACAGGTCCTCGAGGTAGAGGCCAGGCTTCGCGAGGAACGTCGAGTAGCTCGGGAAGAACAGCGCGAAGCCGACCGGCTCGCCCGCGAGCTCCGCGATCAGCACCTCGGCACCCGGTCGGGCGCCGAACAGCGTGGCGCGCAGCTGCAACTCGTCGGCGACGACCTCGTGCGCCAGCTTCTCGTACTCGGCGAGCTCGCGAATGAAGCCGAGAATCGCCGCGCAGTCGTCGGCGGTCGCGGTGCGGATGACGAGATCGGCGGGGAAGCTCACCGCGGCACGATATCGCGGTCGTGCCGGGTCGGTCCGATATACGTGTGCCAAGGCATGCCGACGAAGTCGCTGGATTGGTCGACGCATGATCCGCGTCCCCCTGTAGTCTGTCGGGCGAATGCGCTTCCTCGTGCTCGTCGCGCTCCTTGCCGCTTGCGAGACCACGACGACAACGAGCACGCGTAGGGTCGTGACGCTCGGCTACGATCGTCCACCATCGATCGTCATCGTGACGCGCGGAGATGCCGACGCCGCCGAGATCTGGGTGCGGAACCTGCGCGCCGACAAGGCGGTCACGGTGGTGGGCGAGCTGCAGTCTGCGAAGGTGGAGCCTCTTCGTTCCGAGGCCAGGTTCCTCTGCAGCACCGTTCGTACGTCGTTTCCCGAGCAGCACGTCGACGAGATCATCGTGCTCGATGCCGTGCAAGCTTCGTGGCCGAACGAGCGGTGCCTCCGTTCTGTATGTGATCCGCGCCCCCTGTTCCCGAAGAACGACAATCCTCCGAACTGTCGATGTGTCCGCTGGGAGTATCAGAAGTTCGTCACGTCCTATACCGCGGTGGTATCCGCGATCCGCGCATCGACGTGCCTCGTCGTGGCGACACAGGAGTTGCCCACGACGACGGGCGAGTCGAACGCGCATCCGCCGATCGCGTTCAGTATCGACACCGACGTCGCGCAGGTCCGCAACACGGATCAGGCCGATTCCCAGCGAGCTGCCTTCGCTGCGCTGTCCCGTACCGTCGAGACACATCGCTGGCAATTGTTTCCGGCGTTCGACGCCACCGTCCACGCGATCGATAAACATACGTTCGAGGTCGTCGACCCACAGAAGCAACTCGCGTCGGGACAGACGTACTGGATCAAGAGACCCGTTGGTTCGATGCGCGCGACGGCGCACGTGACCAAGGTCGATTCCACGACGGCGACGATGCGGACGACCGGAAAACCGATCGAGCCTCGTGACGAGATCCACCAGACGACCGAGGTGCGTCGCATGATGCTGTACGGCGGATTGTCGGGCGGAACAGTCCGCGCTCAGAACGCAAGACACGGTACGGCGGCAGCCGCGCTGGCAACTCGCATCACCTTCAAGGTGTTGCCGATGCTGTTCGAGGTCCGGTTGGATGGTGATCTGGTACCTGGCCTCGACACCGCTCGCTGGGCGGCCGCCGGCGCGGGCGGGTTTCGGTATCAGCTCGGACCGATCGCGCCGGTGGTGTTTGCCGAGCTGGGGCTCGCGAAGGCTTACCAGACCGGCGGTGGCACCGCGTTTGGATTCCAGACCGGCCTTGGCGCGGGAGCGGAGCTCTCGCTCGGACGCTGGGTCTTGCTCGCCGATGTTCGGTATCGACGTCTCTACCTGGATGAGTGGGAGAGTAAAGAGATGCCGACCGAGGTGCCCAACCCGTACCTCACGTGGACATCGACCACGCTTCAACTCGGGGTCGGCGCTCTCTTCTGAGCTACCGCATCGAGGCCGGTGCACGCGGGCGCACTGGCGCCTGCCTTCGCCCACGTGTAGGCGCTGCGCTCGCGAACACGGAAGGTTGATGTTTCGCGACTTCGGTCGGATCATGGACATATGCGTTGCGATCTCTTCCTCGGGTGTCTTGCAGGCTCCATCGCGATCAGCGCGCCGCACATCGCGCAGGCGGGGACGGCCGTCGATCCCGGGAAGCCGTTCGCGGCGCCGGTGTCCGCCGACAGCGTCAACGAGGCCGGGCAGTTCGCCGATAGCTTCGCGACCGATCGCGCGCAAGCTCGTCGGCCGGGCGCCAACCTCGCGGCGCAGCTCGCAGCGCAGCCGCAAGAGATCGTGATCGGTAACGCCGGCGCCGGCATGCGCGGTCCCGAAGCAGCGGCACCCGTGCTCGCGCCCGCCCGGACGGTCATCGCCGAGCCGCGCATGGCGTTGACGTTCTCGACCTCGGTCGCCTCCGAGACGCAGACCCGCGCGCCGGTGATCGCGACCACCCTCGCCAGGGTCCGTCCCGAACGGCGCCTCCGCCTCGCCAGTCATCGTGCGTCCTCGGCGTCGGAACAGATCGTGGCGAAGGTGCAGACCGCCTACGTCGACGGACTGCAGCGCTGCTACCGGAAGGCCCTCCCGGGCACCGGCGGCGGCAACGTCAAGCTGATGTTCACCGTCGACGAGCAGGGCGTCGTCAAGCGCCCGACAGTCAGTGCGCCCGGCAGTGCACCGGATACCGGGATCGACGCCTGCGTCCGGCTGCGGATGACGTCGTGGCGGTTCGCGGAGGCGGTCCGCGCGTCGAGGCAAAGCGCGATGGTCTCGCTGACCCTCGCGATCCAGTCCGAGTGATCAGCGCAGTCGGTCGACGATGGCGGTGAAGTCGGGCGGCAGCGGCGACGCGAGCGCGACCCACGCGCCGGTGACCGGATGCTCGAAGCCGAGGGTCGCCGCGTGCAGCATCAGCCGTGGCGAGCTGATCAACCGATGGCCCGCATTCTCGAAGTCGCGCATGTACACCGGCTCGCCGACGAGCGGGTGGCCGGCCTCCGAGAGGTGGATGCGGATCTGATGGGTCTTGCCGGTCTCGAGCCGGACCGCGCACAGCGTCGCCCCGCGCAGCGACTCGCGGGCCTCGACATGAGTGACTGCGCGCTTGCCCTGATCGAGGCGAGACGTCGAGCCGCGCAACCCATCTCCGCGATCGGCGACCAGATACGACTCGATCCGGCGCGACGTGACCTTGCCATGCGCCACGCACAGGTACGTGCGCTCCATCGTGTGCGCGCGAAGCTGGGCAGCGAGCCCGACCTCGGCGCGCTTGGACTTCGCGAACATCAGCAGGCCCGACGTCGCGCGATCGATCCGGTGCACGACGTGGAGCGCGATCGTCGTCGCGGGCTTGCCCATCCGCCGCCACGCACCGCGGATCAGGTCCATCGCGGTGCCGGTCTCGCGATCCTCGTAGGGCACGCTGTTGACGTCCGCGGGCTTGTCGATCACGACGATGTGCGGATCGTCGAAGACCAGCACGCCCTCGCGCTCCGGATCATGCGGCCGCGGCGCGTTGCTGCGCAGCTCGACCTGCTGGCCGGGCACGAGCCGCTGATCGATCGTGGTGGTCACGGCGCCGTCGACGAACACCTTGCCGGTCGCGATCTGGCGCTTGGCCACGGACCACGCGACGCCGGTCTTGGCCTTGACGAACGCGGCGAGCGTCAGCCCGTCCGCATCGACGATCCACGGCTCGGCCACGGGAGCGGAGGATGTCACGGCGGCGCGCGCAAGACACTGTTGCACCGGCGCACGTTGCGGGCGCGACCGAAGTTTGGAAGCCTGCCTGCATGATCAAGGTCGGCATCATCCTCGGCAGTACGCGTCCTGGCCGTAACGGCGAGGCTGTCGCGAAGTGGGTCCACGAGCTGGCGCAGCAGCGCACCGACGCGACGTACGAGCTCGTCGATCTGCTCGACTACAACCTGCCGCTGCTCGACGAGCCGGTGCCGCCCTCGCAGGGCAAGTACACCAAGGACCACACCAGGAAGTGGTCGGCCAAGATCGCCGAGCTCGACGCGTTCGTGTTCGTGACGGCCGAGTACAACCACGGCGTTCCCGGCGCGCTCAAGAACGCGATCGACTTCCTGTTCAAGGAGTGGAACAACAAGGCCGCCGGCATCGTGTCGTACGGCAGCATCGGCGGCGCGCGCGCGGCCGAGCAGCTGCGGCTCGTCCTGGGCGAGCTGATGATCGCCGACGTCCGGCTCCAGGTCATGCTGCAGCTCGCGACCGACTTCGAGAACTACAAGACGTTCAAGCCACACGAGCGCCATGCGAAGTCGCTCGCGGCGATGCTCGACCAGGTCGTGGCGTGGGGCACCGCGCTCAAGCCATTGCGCGGCTGATCGTTCACGTGGTCAGGGGCCACCGCATCACCGCGACCAGAACGTCCAGGTCTGCGCAGCCGACCCGTCGCAGGTCGCGAGCGCGAGTGGCTGGCCGCTCGTGCCCTGCAAGCAGAGCGCGGCCTGACCATCGCGGATCGTGCCGCGCAGCGCCCACCGCTGGTCGTCGACATCGGCGCAGATCGCGGTCCCGAGCGTGACGCCGTCGGCGCCGATCCCGAGGCACGTGCCGGTGTTCGCGCGCGGGACGAAGCCGCCGCGTGCCTGGAACCAGCGCTGTGCCGGACGGCCGTCGCACGGCTCCAGCGCCACCCGCTCGCCCGCGGTCACGCAGCGTCCATCGATCGCGATCGACTCGCGCGCCGGCTGGTAGTCGAACCGCTGGTCCGCGCGTCCGCTACACGCGGCGGCCCGCAACGCGCCGGTCGCGGTGGTCTCGAGGCACGCCCCCGTCGAGCTCACGATCTCGCTCGCAGGAAACGACCACTGCTGGCGCGCATCGCCGGGGACGCACGCGGCCTGCTCGACGACCGCGCCGGGCGTGCTCGCAGCCGCGACCGCCGCACAGCGCAGCGAGTGACCGGCGCGCAGCTGCCCATCGCGCGTCGTGCGCCAGTCCTGGTTGAGGCCGCCATGGCAGCCCTCGCCGATCACGCTCGCTCCGTCGTCGGTGCGCTGCCCCTCGACATCCGCGCAGCTTCCGCTACCCGCCATCAGGCTCCCGCTCGGCACGAGATCCGGATCCGCCGGGTGCGGCTGCGGGGTGTACGGCTTCGGCGGCGGCGGCGCGTACAGCTTCGCGACCCCGGTCAGATCCTTCGCGCTCAGCTGCCAGTAGTGGCTGATCGAGGTGCCGTCCTTCTTGAGGAGCACGGGGCCGGTCCGGCAGTTGCCGAGGTCGGTGGTGCGGTAGTGCATGATCGACACGGGGTCGTACGTGTTGACCAGCACGCAGTCGGTGCACGTCGCGAACTGGTACTTGCACGTCGTCGTGTTGACGATGTTCGCGCTGCGGACCTGGATGTACGTCAGCCGATCGGTGCGGCGCTGTTCGTGATGCAGGCCGATCACGTGACCGAGCTCGTGCTTGATCACCGTGATCGGTTCGGGGTTGCGCAGGTACATCCGCTGGACCTGTCCAGCGCGATAACCGATGAACGGGCTGACGCGCGGTGAGCCGACGCTGATCAGCACGTACGCGGTGTCACTCGCGGCCTTCTGGCGGAACTTGATCCGGCCCTCGGTGAGGACCTCCCAGTTCGTCATCGCCTGGCTCAGCGAGGCGCGCGTCGTGGCGCCGAGCGCGTAGTTGCCGTTGCTATCGGTCGCGAGGCGATACGGAATGCGGCCGTTTGGCCAGACCCGGTACTTGCCGCCGGTCTTGGGATCGGTCAACGAGTACGCGGTGACGTCGCCCCGCTCGCTGCCGTCCGTGAGCTCGTCGACAAGACCGTCTGCGGTGATCGGGTTGCCATCGTCGTCGACCATGTCGGGCTCGTCGAGCCGGTCGCAGTCGGGGTCGTCGGGCGGGCACACCGGCACGTTGGACTCGGTCTCCTGATCGAGATCCCACGCGAGCTCGGTGTCGAGCGGCGGCTCGGGTGCGCTCGCGGGCTCGGTGGCGCACGCTGCCGTCACCACGAACATGGACAGCAGGATCCCGTGTCGGCTGGTCGTCCTCATGGGCCGAACGGTCGCCCCACCGGCGTTCGATCGCGTTGGCCGGGGACGTCAAACCGTTGGCCGCGGGCGCCGCGCCTGCCACTCGCTCGGTGACATCCCGCGCCAGCGCTTGAAGGCGCGGCTCAGCGAGGCCGTGGAGTTGAAGCCGAGCTCGTAGGCGATCTCCTGGATCGAGGTCACGCCACCCTCGAGGGCGCGCAGCGCGTACTCCTCGCGCGTCTGCTCGACGAGCTGCTTGTACGTGATGCCGTGGTCCGCGAGCTTGCGCTGCAAGGTGCGCTCGCCCACGCCGAGCTGCTCCGCGAGGCCCGCGAGCGACAGCGCCGGATCCTTGAGCAGCATCGGCAACAGGGTCTGCGCGCGCACCAGGAGGTCTTGATCCGACGGCACGCGCGCGAGCAGCTCCTCGGCGTGCCGGCGCACGAGGCGGTGCAGGGTCGGGTTCGATGACAGCAGGTGGAGGTCGAGGAAGCGCGCCGGAAACACGTACTCGTGGATCGGGTGGCCAAACGTCACCGGGCAACGGAACACGCGCTCGTACTCGCCGGCGTCGGCGCGCGGCCCGTGCATCAGGTGCACCTCGGTCGGGTCGAGCCCGCTGCCGGTGGTGCCGCGCATCCGCTTCAGCGAGCCCGAGAAGAAGTAGTCCCACGCGTGCCACATCGGCTCGACGAGGTTGGTCGGGACCCACAGCCGGAACCGCGCGACCTCGCCCTCGACGAGCAGATCGATCTTCCAGATCTCGGTGACGATCCGGTAGTAGCGCTCGAGGGCGCGGCAGCCATCGCCGAGCGTCGCGCTCGACAGGAACAGGTAATCGATCACGTCGTAGCTGCCGAACTCGGCGTGCGCGCCGGCGTGGAGCCCGAACAGCGGATCGCCGCTGAGCTCCGGTGCGACCTGCCAGGCGTGCGCGATCACCGTGGTGGCGACCGAGATGTCGCGCTCGAGCTCGTCGTCGGACACGCCGATGCGCGACAGCAGGGTTGCGCGGTCGACGCCGACGGCGGCCGCGGCGTGGACGAGCCCTCGCAGGAGCACCATCGCGCTGGTTCCGGCGACGCGCACGCGCGAAGCATACTCTGCTGCGGCTGCCATCCGGGTAGGATCACGATCGTGCAAGCGTCGGACGGTGATCTGCTGCGCGTGCTCGACGAGGCCGAGGCGCGCCAGCTCCCGGTGCTGATCGCCGAGTGGCTGCCGGCGCAGGGTGCACGACACTGGCTCGCGAAGGCGCTGCGCGTCGATCTCGCGTTTCTCCACGATCACCCGACCGAGGTGATCCCGTGCCTGTACCGCCGGTGCGCCTGGCTCGGCGCGACGGCCGAGACCACGTTCGCGCGCGCCCGCGCGCCGTTGCGTGGTCAGCCGCCCGCTGCTGCCGCCGAGCTGCGTGCGATCGTCGGCTCGTGGATCGCGAGCTGGCAGGCGC
>JACCTC010000508.1 GCA_013812655.1 Deltaproteobacteria bacterium
GGCGACTGCTCGGCGAGCATCTTGACCCGGGTCGCGGCCGGATGAATGCGCAGCAGCAGCGCCTCGAAGTCGAGCCTGCCGTCGGTGGCGATCACGACCTCGCCATCGAGGACGCAGCGGTCGGGCAGGGCAGCGCGCAGCGAGACCTCGAGCTCGGGGAAGTAACGGCCGAGCGGCTTCTTGTCGCGGCTCTGGATCAGTAGATCTTCGCCGCTCTTGAAGACGAGCGCGCGAAAGCCGTCCCACTTCGGCTCGAAGATCCAGCCGTCGCCCTCGGGGAGCCCGTTCGAGAGCTTCGCGAGCATCGGCTCGACGGGTGGCTGAAACGGCAGCTGCAGCTTCACGGCGGCACGATATACTGGAGTCGATGCGCGCGCTGCTCGTCGCCTGCCTTGTCACCGCCGCGGTCGCGGCCGACGCCGACACCGCACGCGCGGATCGCCTGCTCTGCGCGCGCGGCGCGCTCCATCGCGGTCCAGCGGTCGATCTTGACGTCAAGAGCGCGGACATCCAGGACGTCTTCCGGCTGCTCTCGGATGTCGGGCGCGTGAACATCGTCGTCGCCGATGACGTCCGCGGTCACGTGACCCTGCGGCTCGCGCGCGTGGCGTGGCAGCAGGTGGCGTGCACGATCGCGGCGGTGCACGGCCTCGAGATCACGGTGCGCGACAACATCCTGCTCGTGCGCCGGCGCCAGGCGCGCTGACCTTCAGCTCTTCGGCTCGAGCGGCTGACCGTCCGCGACGAACGCCAGGGACGCCGAGTTGAGACAATAGCGCTGGTGCGTCGGCGGCGGGCCGTCATCGAACACGTGGCCGAGGTGACCATCGCAGCGCTTGCACCGGATCTCGACGCGTCTCATGCCATGGCTGTCATCCGAGATCTCGGCGACGTGCTCGCGATCGAACGGCGCGAAGAAGCTCGGCCAGCCCGTGCCGGACTCGAACTTCGCGTCGGACTTGAACAGTGGCAGGCCACAGAGCCGGCACGTGTAGACGCCCTGCTGCTTGTTATCGAGGAAGACGCCACAGAACGGGCGCTCGGTACCGTGTTGCAAGATCACACGTCGCTCGTCGGGCGTGAGGCTCTCGGCGAGGACCTCGATCCGATCGGCGGCCAGCGGCGTGAGGTCGTAGCCCGAGCGCGAAGCGCGTGCAGTCGTCATCCCCGATGCATACGGCAATTGCGGACCGGGCGCTCGCATACCGCGCCGAAACGAAAACAGGCTCCGCCGGAGCGGAGCCTGGGTGAGCGGATGATCGCGATCTAGAAGCGAATGCCGCCCTGGATCGTCACGCCGCCCCGGACGTACGGCTGCTGATACGTCGGCTGCTGATACGTCGGCTGCTGGTACACCGGCTGCTGGTACACCGGCTGCTGATACGTCTGCTCGTACGTCTGCTGCTGGTAGTACGGGTCCTGGTACGTGTCGCCGTAGTACGAGTCCTGGTACTGCGGGTCAGGAGCGTAGTAACCCGCGGTCCACTGCCACTCGTAACCGTTCCAGGTCCACGAGCCGTCGACCCACGTGTAGCCCGCGACCGGGTCGCAGTGCTCGTGGATCGGCTGCGGTCGATACCGGTAGTCCTGGTAGCGAACCCGGATCACGGGGCGCGTATAGGTGCGGGTGATACCGCTGTTGAACACGAAGCGTCCGTTGGTCGCGTAGACCGGCCGGCGGTGGAACACCTTACGCGGGCGAACGCGGTCGTCACGGTGAACGCGGTGGCGGTGGTCGCGAACGATCACGCCGCCGCTACGATCGCTGGTGTCCTGGCGCCAGCGTCCGCGGTCCGCCATCGCGGTGCCGCCAAACAGCGTGAGCGCGAGAAGAGTGATTGGAATGATTCGTCGCATGACCCTGGATAGAGCACGGGTCGTGCCACGCGGTTCAGACTCTAATATCAACTACTTATCGTGTAGGTGTGTCTGCAGGTTCCGCCGGTGTGACTGCGGGATCTGCAGACCTCAGTCGACGCCGTATTTCTTGAGCTTGTCGTAGAGCGTGCGCTCGCCGATGCCGAGCAGCTCCGCCGCGCGCCGCCGGTTACCACCGACGTGATCGAGGGCGTGGAGGATCGCCTCGCGCTCGAGCTCGGCGAGTGGCTTGATGTCGCCGCCACCGGGCGCGATCGGCTTGTCGCCGACGTCCTCGAGCCAGATATGGGTCGCGTCGATCGTGTCGCCGTCCGCGAGGATCGCGGCGCGCTCGAGCGTGTTCGCGAGCTCGCGGACGTTGCCGCGCCAGCTCGCCGCGAGGAGCCGCTTCTCGGCGGCCGCCGACAGCTTCGGCAGCGAGCGCTTGAGATCGCGTGCGATCCGCGCGAGCAGGGCCTTCGCGAGCGGCAGCAGATCCTGCGGGCGTTCGCGCAGCGGCGGCAGCTTGATCGGGAACACCGCAAACCGGTGGTAGAGGTCCTCGCGAAACCGTCCGTCGTCGATCATCGCGCGCAGATCGCGGTTGGTCGCGGCGATCCAGCGGACGTCGACCTCGAGCGTGCGCGTACCGCCGACGCGCTCGAAGCGGCGCTCCTGGAGGACGCGGAGCAGCTTGGCTTGGAGCTCGGGCTTGAGTTCGCCGACCTCGTCGAGGAAGAACGTCCCGCCGTCGGCGAGCTCGAGGCGGCCACGCTTGCGCTCGGTCGCGCCGGTGAACGCGCCCTTCTCGTGGCCGAACAGCTCGCTCTCGAGGAGCTGCTCGCTCAGCGCGGCACAGTTGATCGCCATGAACGGCTGCATCGCGCGCGGGCTCTGCGCATGGATCGCGCGCGCGGCGACCTCCTTGCCGGTGCCGCTCTCGCCGAGTAGCAGCACGGTCGCGGCGGTGCGCGCCACCTTCTCGATCGCCTCGACGACCGGTCGCATCGCGGGATCGCCGTAGGTCAGCGGCGGCCCCGACGGCTCGACATGGCGCTCGGCGCCGTCGACGCGATCCTTGAGGCCACGGCGCTCGACGGCGCGGGCGACGAGCAGGCGTAGCTCGTCGGGGCCCGAGATCGGCTTCTGGAGATACTCGAACGCGCCGAGCTTCATCGCCTCGACGGCGTTGTCGACGGTGCCGTGTGCGGTCATCACGATGACCTCGACCTCGGGCTGCTCGGCGCGGACCTTGCGCAAGAGGCCCATGCCGTCAAGCCGCGGCATCTTGAGGTCGGTGAGCACGAGGTCGAAGCCGCGCTCGTCGAGGAGCTTCGCGGCCTCGAGGCCATCCTTCGCAGGCACGACCGTATGGTCGTCGAGCTCGAGCGCATCGGTGATGAACTCGCGGAGTCCAGCTTCATCGTCCGCAACCAGGATCTTCGCCATTCAGGCCTCCGGAATCTCGGCGCGAAACAGCGCGCCGCCGCCAGGGTTGGCGAGCGCGACGATGATACCGCCATGCAGATCGATCACGCGCCGGACGACCGCCAGCCCGAGCCCGGTCCCCTGGGTCTTGGCGGTGAAGAACGGCTCGAAGATCTTCTCGCGATCGTCCTCGGGGATCCCCGGGCCATGATCCGCGACCTCGATGACGAGCCGGCGCTGCTCGCTGCGTACGCGAACCTCGACGGGCTCACCGGCGGCAACCGCGTTGTCGACGAGGTTGATGATGACCTCGCGGATCCGCGCCTCGTCGAGCAACCAGCTCCGCGGCGCACCGGTCGTGATCACCTTGACCTCGCCCGCGACGCTCGCGGCCGCGGCGCGCGCGATCGCTGCCGGATCGACCGCGGCGCGGCGGATCGCCCCGGTGCGCACGAACTGCAGCAGATCGTTCGTCAGCTGCTCGAGCCGCACGGCCTCGTCGACGACGCGGTCGGCCTTCGCTCGCGACTTCGCATCGTCGGGTAAAGCCTTCGCGAGCATCCCGGCCAGAAGCTGGGCGTTGCCCTTGAGCGATGCCAGCGGGTTCTTGATCTCGTGCGCGAGCACCGCGGACATCTCGCCGAGACTCGCGAGCCGGCGCTCGTGCTCGCGCTCGCGCTCCTCGGCGTGGCGTCGGGCCTCGCGGCGGACCAGCACGATCGCGACCCCGAGCAGGCTCGCCGCGGCGAGCGCGCCAACGCCGAGGGTCAACGTCACCGCGCCGCGCAGCGCCATTGCCTGCACCGGCTCCAGCTCGATGATCACGCGCCACGCGCGCCCGCCGTCACGCAACCGGCGGAAGGGCCGCACCTGGAGGCGCAGCCGACCGTCGACGACGTCGAGCTTGCGGTTGCGACCTATCGTCTCGCCCGCGCCCTGGCCGACCGGCGTGCCGGCCTCGAACAGGATCTGCGAGCGACCCTCGACCATGCCGAGGTAGCGCAGGCCCTCGTCGCGATGGGCGCGCAAGATCGCCGCGAGATCCTCGGCGCCGGGCGGCCCCTCGAGATCGGCGAGCTCGGCGCGCACGGTCTGCTCCATCGCCAGCGCCTGCCCACGCTGCACGGCATCGGTCGCGTCGATCACCGCGGAGCGGGTCGTCCACACCGTCGCCAGCAACGCGACGCCGATCAACAAGAACACCACGACGACAGACCACCCGGCGAGTGGTGTCACGCGGCGGGTGGCTGGCATCGTGGGCAGCATAGCCCGGGTTCCTGATCGGCTCAGTGCTTCCGCATGCCGCGGTGGTGACCGTGCATCTTGCCGTGACTCCGGCGACCATGGCGCTGCTTGCCGGCCTTGAACTCGTCGAGCGTGACCTTGCCGTCGCCGTTGACGTCGAGCTTGGCGAACCGGGCGGTCATCCGGGTGTCGCGCATCGTCGCGCGCTCTGCGTCGGACAGCTGACCGTCCCTGTTCGCGTCGAACTTCGCGAGCGCCTCGGCCTTGCGCGCGGCGTGCATCGCCTTGAACGACGCCTTGAGCTTGTCCTTCTCGGCGGCATCGAGCTTGCCGTCCTTGTTCGTATCGAACTTCTGCTTCATCGCACCACGGCCGCCGTGGTCGAGGTTCTTTGCACCGGCAAAGCCGGCGAGGCTGCCGAGGACGAGGGCTGCGGTTGCGACTGTGAGCTTGAGCTTCTTGGTGATCATCTGGAACTCCTTGTGAGCAGGACTCCTCGCAACTCGCGTGCCGCGCCGCGATCGCGCAACCGAGCGAACCAGAGGGGGCGGCGGCGGCGGCGTCCTGCGAAACGCGCAGGCAACCTGCGAAAGCTGCTCGACTGTCGCTATCATACGGCGCGGTGAGCAGCGATCCCGAGGACGAGCTGGCGCGGACCGCGACCGCACCAGGCAGCTCGCCCTCGCAGGGCGCCGCGGCGCCGATCGGCCAGACGCTCGGGCGCTACCGGCTCGAGCGCGAGCTCGGCTCGGGCGGCATGGGTGTCGTGCACGCGGCCTTCGACCCCGATCTCGAGCGGCGTGTCGCGCTCAAGGTGCTGCGATCGGTCACCGGCGGTAGCGAGGCTCGCCAGCGCCTGCTCCGCGAGGCCCGAGCGATGGCGCGACTCGCACATCCCAATGTTGTCACCGTGCACGAGGTCGGCTCGGCGGATGGCCGCGATTACGTCGCGATGGAGATCGTCGACGGCCAGACGCTCGCCGAGTGGGTGCGATCGGCGCCGCGCGGCGAGGACGAGATCGTCGAGGCCTTCATCGGCGCCGGCCGCGGCCTCGCTGCCGCGCACGCGGCCGGCATCGTCCATCGCGACTTCAAGCCTCACAACGTGCTCCGGCACCGCAACGGTCGCATCGTCGTCACCGATTTCGGGCTCGCGCGCGAGGCCCAGGAAGCTCCCAACGCCCTCGCGATCACCCAGCCGCTCCGGGGGCGGGTCGACGGTGCGGTGTCGACGAGCACGCCGAGCTCGCCACTCGCCGGGCTCACGATGACCGGCTCGGTGCTCGGCACGCCGGCGTACATGGCCCCGGAACAGTGGAGCGGCGGCAACGTGACGCCGGCAACCGATCAGTTCGCGTTCTGCGTGGCGCTG
This sequence comes from Deltaproteobacteria bacterium, assembly GCA_013812655.1. GTDB lineage: Bacteria > Myxococcota_A > Polyangia > Haliangiales > Haliangiaceae > JABFXX01. The sequence continues at coordinate 5,903 of JACCTC010000508.1, forward strand.
TGGGAGGCGCTCGCCGGCGAGCGACCGTTTCGCGGCGCGACCCAGGAAGTGCTGCGCGCCGAGGTCGAGCGTGGCCCCGCCGAGCTCGACGCATCGAAGATCCCGCGGCGCCTGCGCCCGGCGTTGCTGCGCGGGCTCGATCCGATCGCGACTCGACGCTGGCCCTCGATGGAGGCGCTCCTCGAGGCGATGGCCCCACCGCGCCACGAGCCCCGCGCGGGTCGCAGCATGGTGCTCGTGCTGGGCTCGTCGGCGATCGTCGCGGCTGCGGTCGTGTTCGCGATCGTGCGAGGTCGCGGCAGCGAGCCAGCCGTCGCCGTGGTCCCGCCGCCGTGCCGCGCCCCCGCGCTCGATCCGGCGATCGTGTGGCCGGAGGATGCCGCGACCAAGCTGGTCGCGATGGGCCAGCGACCCGCTGCCGATCAGCTCGCCGTCGATGCCCACGCGTGGCGCGCCGCGCGGACGCGGGCCTGTGC
>JACCTC010000096.1 GCA_013812655.1 Deltaproteobacteria bacterium
CACGAACCGCGAGAACAACGAAGAGGGTAGGGGACGAACCGGGAGATGGTCGACGCGCAAGTCATGGTGGTCATTGCAGGATCGCGTGATGGTTGAGGTTCTGCGATCTGCGCGTTCAAGGTTCGAGCCCTTCTGCCCCCACTCGATAACGACGGCCGTTTCATCACGAAGCGGCCGTTCTGCTTTTCGGCTCCTCTTGTCCGCAACCTTGGAGCAGCTGAATCCGTGCACTCGCATCGGTTCAGGTCGGGTTGTGCCGGCGAGGTTCAGCGACGGCGGTAGAAGAAGCCGCCGCCTCCGAGGAGGAGAACGATGACGAGGATGATGAGGAGCGTGTTGGTCGACATGATTTGCGTAAGAGCAATACCCATGCCGCCCGTGCGCCTCTGTCGCAGGGGCGTGGGGAGGTTTAGCGAGCGAATGAGGCGTTGTGCGTGGGCAGGAGCCTCACCCGATGCCGTGTGCTCGCAGGGTTTGTGCGTGAACACCGACAGCGGACAAACCGTGCTCGCGCTGGTCGGTGAGGGCCCACATCAGGGCGCGTAGGCGATCGCGACGATGCTATCGCCGAGCCGCCCGAGCACGAGCGCCAGCTCGTCGCCTGCGATCGTGACTCGCGGAGGATCGAGGGAGATGGACACCGAGCACGCGTGATCGAACACGCCGCCGTCGAGGAGACCGCGCCCGAGCGCCTTCAGTGCGGCCTCCATCGCGGCGAACCGCTCGGCCGCGTGATCGGTGGCATCGAGGAACCGCGGCGCGAGGCGCGCGATCCGGGCGCGGTCGGCCTCGTCGACGATGTCGATCCCGAGGCGCGTGACCGGCCCGGCGATCACGACGACCCGCGTCTTCGAGTGCGCGATCGAGATGCACGCGCGCGAAGCGACCGGGCGCGTGCCGTCGTAGGCAAGCGTGTCTCCCAGCTCGGCGAGCACGGTCGCGGCGAGCCGGCGCCCGGCAGCGTGTGCGTCGTCGCCGGGCGCGAGCGCCTCCTCGCGGAAGCGGCAGCCCGCAGGGACGGCGAGGCTAGACCCCACCATCGACGACCAGCGTCGAGCCGTTCGTGTAGCTCGCGCGCTCGGAGGCGATGAACGCGATCATGGTCGCGGCCTCCTCGAGGCGACCGACGCGGCGAAGCGCGCAGTGACGCAGATATTCTTCCTTACGCGCGGGCGGCAGGTGATCGCTCACGCCCTCGTCGAGGATCCCGGGCGCGACGCAGTTGACCGTGATGCCGTAGCGGCCGATCTCCTTGGCGAGCGACTCCGTGAAGCCCTTGAGCGCCGCCTTTGCCGTCGCGTAGTGGACGGGCGCCTGCATCATCTTCACGCCGGCGAGCGAGCCGACATTGACGATCCGGCCATAGCGCTGGCGCACCATGATGCGCAGCACGGCCTGCGTCGTGAGGAACGCGCCCTTGACGTGCGTGTCGAGCATGTCGTCCCAGTCGGACTCCTCCATGAGCGCGAGCGGGACGACCTGGCCGAAGCCGGCGTTGTTGACGAGGATGTCGATCTTGCCGTGCGCGGCGTCGAGGGACTTCGCGAGCGCGGTGAGACCGGGCTTGTCGAGCACGGAGACCTTGTGCGCGGAGCCGCGACCACCGGCGGCCGTGATCGCCGCGAGCGTCGTGTCGGCATCGGCGTCGGACTTGGCGTAGTTGAATGCGACGAAGGCGCCCTCGCGGGCGAGCATCACGCAGATCGCGCGACCGAGGCCACGCGAGCCTCCGGTGACCAGCGCGACGCGTCCGTCGCACAGCACGTTAGGTGATCACCGGCAGCGAGAACGGTGCGCGTCCGAACTTGGCGCGTGGCGTGTCAGGGCCCTTGGCGGCGCCGCGGTGGAACATGTTGAAGCCGCACGCCGGCATGATGCGTCCGTCGATCTGCGGGTAGTGGTGACAGCACTTGCGGAGCCGCTCGAGATCGAAGTCGTGACGATCCATGTAGTGGTGCAGGAAGATCGACTTGCTCTGGCGTTCGCTCACCCGGAAGGCATCCCGCGACGACAGCGGCCGCTTCGGGAACATCTCGTCGAGCGAGCGCCGGAGCGCGGCGAGGATCTCCGGACCACGCTCGATCTCGTCCTGGCGCGCGAACACCTCGTGGATGACATCGGCGAGCGCGTCCTCGACCTCCGGCGTCGCGGGCAGCGTCGCCGATGATCGGAGGAGCGTCGCGTGCTTCTCGAAGTCGACGAACCGCGCGAACGGGACCGACGTGCCGTCGTCGAGCCTCAATAGATAGGTGAGTGAAACGCACTGCGGGTGTGAGCACGGCAGCGGGAAGAAGTCGGTGTAGTTGACCTTGCCGCCGGTCTGCTCGTCGATCCGCTTGATGACGCCTGGGATCGTCAGCCGATCGTTCGGATCGTGATCGAACGTGCCGCCGCCGTGGCCCGTGTACGCGACCGGCTGGAAGTTCAGCGAGAGGAAGTGCGAGCCCGAGAGGAATAGCTCGACGACCTGACCGATCTGGTGATCGTTGACGCCCTTCGTGGCGACGAAGATGAGCTGTGTCGGGATATCGAGCTCCGCGAGCATCGCGAGAGCGGCGGTCTTCTCCTTGACGAGATCCTTGCCGCGAATCTTGGTGTGGACATCGGCGGTGAACCCGTCGAGCTGGAGGCCGACGTAGACGCCCATGTCCTTGATCGTCTGCGCGAGCTCGCGGTCCTTGCCGAGCCGGATCCCGTTCGTGATCAGGACGACGCGTCCGATCTCCGGACGATTCGCGATCTTCAGCAGCTCGACGATCTCCGGGTGGCTCGTCGGTTCGCCGCCCGAGATCGCGAGCGACTCGCACGAGCCCTCGGCCTCGACGAGCCCGTCGACGATCTTCGCGAACGTCGCGGGCTCCATGTGCTTCGAGTACTGATTGTCGACGATGCAGATCGGACACTCGAGGTTGCAGTGGTCGGTGACCTCGACGATCGGCAGGCAGGTGTGCTGCTCGTGGTCATCGCAGGTGCCGCAGTCGGTCGGGCAACCGTGCTCCGCCGTATTGCGGAAGATCAGCGGCTCGGTGCCGGCGCGCGCGAACGAGTACGCCTTCACGTAGTAGCCGGCGTCCTCGGAGACGAGTGCTTCGGACGGGCCGCAACGCGCGCAGTCCTTGAGGAAGAACACGCGGTCCTTGCGGATCACCACCTGCGCCGCGACCAGTGCGAGACAGCGCGGGCAGGTCGATGTCGTGTGCTTGAACAGGTGATCGCCGACGAGACCCTCGGGCACGACGCCGCGATCGAGGAAGGACCGCACCCATGCATCGGCGTCGTGCGAGACGACGCGCTCCTGGGGACCGCACGCCGTGCAGCGGATCAGCTGGACGACGTGGCCGTCGCGCAGCACGACACGCGCCTCGAGCGGCGCGGCACACGACGGGCAAGCGGCCTGCTCGTGCGCGAAGAACGTGTGAGGACGATCGGGACGCGTCGGCGTCGAGTTGCAGCTCGTGCAATCCATTGCGCGTTGATACCACCACCCATGGTGCGCGAGGGCCAAGCTGCCTCTGCATGCCTGCAACTGCCGAGACGCTTCGGGTAGGCTCTGCCCGTGCGTTACATCCTGCTCGACCGCATCACCCAGCTGTCGCCCCCCGAGGTGGCGCACGGGATCAAGTGCGTGTCGCTGTCGGACGATATTTTCGCGGATCACTTCCCCGGGTTTCCGGTCCTGCCAGGCGCGCTGATCCTGGAGTCGCTCGCGCAGCTCGCGGGCGTGCTCCTCGAGGCAACGATGCGGTTGCGTGGCCGTCACGATCTCCACGCGCTGCTGACGATGGCGGACCGCGTGAAGTTTCGCCACGTCGTCCGTCCCGGCGATCGCCTCGAGCTCGAGGCGCGTGTCGAGCGCGTCACCGAGGATGGCGGCCAAGCGCAAGCCTGGGCGCGCAACGAGGGCAAGGTCGTCTCCGAGGCGCAGCTGTCGTTCGCGTTCGCGCAGGTCACGAACCCCGCCGTGCTCGCGAAGCGCCGCGAGTACTTGAACATCTGGCTCACCGGTTCGGCAGAGGAGCCGTGACCGGGAGAAAGGTCTTCGTGCGAGGCGTCGGGGCGTTCACGCCGCTCGCGCCGAC
>JACCTC010000100.1 GCA_013812655.1 Deltaproteobacteria bacterium
ACCGTGCGCAATCCACCGGCGAGCGGGCTCGGCGGTGCCGTCGTCGCCGCGAGGTAGCGGCCGATCGCCTGGGCCGCAGTGTACGCCGCCGCATTCGCGAGCGCCGCCGGATCCTCCTCGGTCGCGATCGCGAACACGACGTCGAGCCAGCGATTGACGAGGCGATCCGCGCGTGCGAGCGCGTCACCCTCGCCGGACTTCGCGTCGCCGGCCGTGGCGTCGTCGAGCCTCGCGTCGCCGAATAGCGCGTCGATCGACCGCCGGCTCGCGGGCTCGATCGGAAAGCTCGCGAGTGACGTGGGATCGAGCTCGACGACGGTCACCTTGCCGAGCGCGCGCTGCACGATCGAGCTCTTCGCGGCGGCGGGCACGAAGTCGGCGACGGCACGCGCCATCCGGCGCGCCAGCGCGTGCGCACCATTCGCGACCCGCTCCGCGAGCGCGGTCTCGGCGATCTCGATCGGCATGCACGACAGCAGCAGTCCACACCGCGCGATCGCGACGTGCTCGTCGCGCCCCGGCTCGGTGAGCTCGACGCGCCACAGTTCCTCGAGGCCGCGCCGCCAGTGCGCTGGATCGCCGCCCGGCGCCGAGCCCGCCGCCATCAGACAGCGTGCTGCAGCGAGTCGCGCGACGGGCCCGTCGAAGCCGCGCCCGAGGCCGAACTGCGCCCACGCGAGCGGGACCTCGGCCTCGCGGCCCATCGCGACGAGGCTGTCGAGGAAGATCGCGAGGTCGAGCGAATCGTCGGGCTCGATGCGGCCGAACCCCTCGACGGCACGCGCCGGGTCGCCGCGGAAGTAGCCTTCGCGCGCGTAGCACCACGCGACGAACCGGACATCCTTGCGCCAGCTCGCGAGGATCCGGGTGTGGCGCGGCCACGTGCCCTCGCGCCCCTCGAGGCGGTTGCCGCGCAGCGCGATCGCTTCGTCGAGCCGCCCGCAGTTCATCAGGGCATCGGCGACGAGCAGGTCGATCTGGATCTGGTCCGGGTACCACGGCCGGAACGGATCCATCGGGCAGCCGTGCACGCGTCCCGAGCGATGGGCCTGCGCGAGCCACGCACCGACGCGATCGGTGGCGCGATGCAGATGCAAGAGCGAGATGTGCGCGCGCGACTCGTGATGGTGCAGGCGCATCGCGCGCTCCATCAGGCGGATCGCCTCGTCGGCGCGGCCGTCCTCGCGAAGGTGTTCGCCGATGCTCTCGATGACGTCGAGGTGCGCCGGCCGGCACAGCGCCGCGATCGCCGCCGCCGCCACGGTCTCGAGATCGGTCGGCGCGAGCGGCGTCTCCTCGTCGTCATCCTCGTCGACAACGAGCTCGCCGAGCGGCCGGGCCCAGCACGGAGCCGCGGCGATCACCCGGCGCAGCAGCGCGAAGTCCTTGCCCTGCCCTTCGGTGGCCAGGTAGCGCGCGAACAGCGCCTGCGGATGATCGGCGTCGAGCGCGAGGATCAGATCGCCGAGCTCCTCGTGGAGTGCGAGCTCGAGGACGCGCAGCGCGGGCACCCGCAGCGCCGGCAGCAAACGATTCGCGACGGGCCGCGCGAGCTTCGTGCGTGGCGCTCGGACCACGGGTTGCTCGTGCGTCGGCCCGTCGTCGACATCGCCCGCGGTGTCATCGACCGCGGCGTCGTCGCCTGCATCGCCATCGCCGTCGCCGGGCTCGGACCCATCGTCGTCATCATCGCCGGCGTCGATCGACGAGCTCGGCAGCACTCCCGACGGCGCGGTCCACAGCCGGGCCTGCTCGACGAGCAGCGGCGCGAACACGCGCACGGCCGCGAGGATCTCGTCGGCGGAAACATGGTCGAAGCGACGTGGCAAGGCCGTGAGCCCGCGCGCCGTCAGCCATGCGCCGAGCACCTGCTGGATCTGCTCGCCGACGTTGCGCCCGAGCGCGTCGAACGACTCGCGGCTGCCGTCGCGCTTGATCGCGTGCAGCCGGACCGCGTTGCCCTTCGGCAGCGCGAGCTCGAGCCACAACAGCTCGTCACGCCGGGTCGTCGCGAAGAACGCATCGGTCGGCGTCGCCCCGAGCACCGCGTGCTGCGGCACGAAGTGCGCATCCTGCGGAAACAGCGGTGTCGACTCCGCGTCGTAGACCGCGAGGCCGGGATGGCGCTGGCAGACCTCGATGCACGCGACCCACAAGAGCAGCGCGACCTCCGCCTCGTACGCGGCATCGATCCCCTCGACCGAGACGTCGGGCGCGAGGAACGCGATGCGATGCGGCTTGCGGAGCGCCGGCACTACACGCCCTCCAGCTCGCCCGGGCGGATCCGGCGCGCGCCCTGGCGCTCGACCAAATGTCGAAATCGACACGCGCAGCTCGAGCGCCAGGTCACCGAGGCCCGAGCGCTGCGGAGCGGCGGCACTACACGCCCTCCAGCTCGCCCGGGCGGATCCGGCGCGCGCCCTGGCGCTCGAGCTGCGCGATGGTCTGCACGAGACACCAGTCGCCGTGCACGTAGTAGTCGGTGCCAGGGAATGGCCCACCGACGAGCCGCGCGCCCGCCTTCTCGACCGCCGCGGCGATCGCGTCCTTGTTCAGCAGCTTGAACTCGCCCGCGAGGTAGACCGTCGAGCCCGGCAACCCACGCCCGAGCCGCCGCACGACCGCGGTCACCGGCTCGATCGACGGCGTGTCGGGCTCGGCATCGTGAGCGGCCGGTTGCGCGAGGCCGACCACCGCGTCGACGCCCGCGGCGAGCGCCGCGAGGACCTGACTGTCGCCCGCCGCGTGCTCGATCAACCAGCGCTCGTGGGCGCCCGGAAACGTGCCGAGCTCGCTGTCGCTCGTGATCTCGGGCGGCGGTAGATCTTCGGCGAGGATCCTCTGCGTCAGATCCGATCGCCCGGCGCGATAACACGCGAGCGCGCGTGCACAGACCAGGGCCGGCGTATGCAACCGCGCGGTCGCCGCGACCTCGAGCGCCGCGAGCGGCCGCCCCCAGATCGCGAGTTGCAGCGCACCGAAGTCGGCGCCGGCAAGCGACTGCGCGGCGGCCGCGAGCTGCTTGACCCGGCCGCGGCGCGCGAGGTCGGCGAGGTAGAGATCGCGCACGAGCCGCTGCGACTCGGGATGCGCGGTGACCAGCTCACGCGCGCGCACCGGATCGTTCGCGCCGCGCACCAGCCATGCCCACATCGCGTAGAGGTAGGCCTCGGGATGACGCGCGAACTTCGTTAACGCGCCGAGGTCATCGGCCGCCTGCGGGCATCGGTTCGCGCGCTCTGCCGCCGACATCACCGCGGTCGCCCGCGCGACCTTGAGGCCGCGCACCGTCGGCACGACCCAGCGGTTCGCGAGATGCCAGCGCGCGCGCTGCCGCAGCAGGTCCGCGAACTTCATGCCGCGCAGCGTCTCCTCGAGCGCCGGCAGGTGCGCCTCGCCGCCGCAGCCGATCGCGAGGAACAGCATCTCGAGGCGCTCGTCGACCGATGCCTGCCCCGCCCGCGCGCGCAGCATCGGCAGCGCCTCCTCGCCGAGCGTCGCCGCGATCAGCCGCAAGGCGCGGATCCGGTGCTGCGGCTGGATGTCGTCGAGCGACACGAACAGCACGCGCGCGAGCGGCGGCGTCGCGAAGCACTCGAGCCCCTCGCCCCACAGGCTCGGCGCGCGCGCGAACACCGCCGCGAGCCCGGGATCCTGGACGTGACGCAGCGCCTGCGGGAGCTGATCGCTTCCGATCTTGCCCTCAGTCGTGGCGGCCTGCGCGATCCGGATCAACGCCTCGTCCGCGATCTGCACCGCCTCGGCCGGCCACTGCGTCGACGGATGCATCGCGCGGAGCTGGCGATAGCCGAGCGTCCAGATCGCCTGCTCGCGAACCGGCGCCGGCGTCGTCGGCTCGAGCGCGACCGCCGCGACCCGCTGCGCGGTCGCCACCGACGGAAACATCGTCAGCCATACGCAGCCCTGCCGGCGCAGCTCGACCGAGTGACGGTCCTCGAGCATCCACAGGCCGATCTCGGCGAGCTCCCGGTCGGCGCCGAGCCAGGGCTCGCCCTCGTGGAGCAGCCGACCGAGGCGCTCGGCGGCGACCCCCTCGAGCGGCTCGCCCTTCGTCGGCAACAGCGAGAGGACATCGGTGATCCGGTAGCGCAGCCCTGGCGGCACCGCGTCCATCGCGCCGGGCTTGGGTCTCGCCTGGTCCACGGCGCGAGCATAGGTCATCTCCGGACGGTTCTGGTTCCGGCGGGCAACGTCGAGAGGCGCACACCGCAGGACCCTCGGGCCCGGCGTTTGCTCCCGGTGCGATCCTGACGTTCTACAATCGTGTCGATGTCGGTCGTCAGCTCGCCGATGTCCGCGATGGGCAATCAGTGCGCGCGATGCTTGAGCTCGTCGATGTCGCGCTCGCAGCGCTCGACCCGATCGCGGAGATCGAACCGGTCCTTCAGGAGATCGCGGACCTCGTGAATCGCGCCGGCGAGCCCGGTGATCGCGGTCGCCGTACGCATCTCGGACTCGGTGATGCGGTCGCCCATGCCATCGATGCGCTTGTCGAGCCGTTCACCCATGGCGTCGATCCGTTTGCCGAGGTGAGTGTTGATCGCGTCGAGTCGGACGTTGGTCTCGTCGACCCGCTGATTCGTCGAGCGAATCTCGTCGCGGATCTCGCGCAGGACGTGGATGGTGAGATCGTCGGACTCCATGATGTCTCCAGTTTAGCTACGTGGTGCACCCGGCACCAAGAGCATCTCCGGTGCCAGCTGCAACCCCGCGATCATGTTCACCTCGGTGTCCGACCTGACCGGCTATCGGACAGTGGTCCGCCCACCGGATCTCGCCCGGACAGGCCGCTCGCCCGCGACCCTCGCGCTATGGTGAACAACCACGCGGCACTCGCGTCGAAGGTCCCGACATGATTCGATTCCTCCTCCCGATCTGCCTGCTCGGACTGCTCCCCTCGGCCGCCATCGCCGACTCCAAGGCGAAAGCCAAGATCAAGCCCGCGCCGCCCGCGGCCGGCGCGATCAAGGGCACGGTGATCTTCGAGGGCGAGGCGCCCGAACGCAGCAAGCTCGAGCGCGACAGCGATCCGTACTGCGCGAAGACCGACAAGCTCGCCGAGGACGTGATCGTCACCAAGGGCAAGCTCAAGGACGTCCTCGTCCGGATCCAGAACGGCACGATGGGCAAGCACGCGACCCCCGCAACCCCCGCGGTCTTCGATCAGAAGGACTGCATGTACACGCCGCGCGTGGTCGGCGTGCTCGCCGGCCAGAAGCTCGCGGTCCGCAACAGCGACGGCACCTTCCACAACGTGCACGGCACCGTCGCCGGCAAGCTGTTGTGGAACAAGCCGCACCCCAAGGCGGCCGGCGACCTCTCGCTCGAGACCACGCCGCGCGCCGGTGACGTGGTCGACGTCGTCTGCGATGTCCATCCGTGGATGAAGGCGCACGCCGTCGTCCAGGATCACCCGTACTTCGCGGTCACCCGCGCCGACGGCAGCTTCGAGATCAAGGGCCTCGCGCCCGGGACGTACACCCTCGAGGCGTGGCACCCTACGCTCGGAACCAGGTCCTTGGCGGTCAAGATCGGGACCGGCGCCAAGGCCACGGTGACCGCCCGCTTGTCGTACAAGCCCAACTAGGATGTAAAAGGCTTCACATGGGAATGGACGCGATCCTCTGCTCGCTCTCCGCCAAGCGCCTGGCGATGATCGAAGAAGACCCCGAGGTCGTGCAGGACCTCCTCGACGCACGGCACGAGAGCGAGATCCCGGGCCTTCTCGATCTCGGCAACACGTGGCATGCGCTCGACGTCCTGCTCGGCGAGGGCAAGAATGCCGTGCTTGGTGACGCGGTCCTGCTGCGGACCGGCAGCCGGCTGCCCGGCGCCGCGAAGGCCCGGCTGCTCCAGCCCGCGCGCGTCGCCGAGGTCGCGAAGGCACTCGCCGCGCTCTCGACCGGCCACGTCCGCGACAAGTTCGCGACGCTCGCCGGCAAGAGCGTCCATGGCAACTACGGCGACGACGGTGGCACCGAGGACGACACCGCGTATCTCCGTGAGAAAGTCTCGACGCGCCAGACCATGGAGATCAAGGAGCTCTCCGAGGCCCTGGTCAGCCTGTGCGCACTCTACGTCGAGGCTGCCAAGGGCAAGCACGCGATGCTGATGGCGATCGTCTAGAGATCGTCTGGCGATCGTCTGGCGATCACATGGTGCGACGCGGTGGCGTGGGGCGGACGATCGATTTTCAAGGGTTCGTCCAGTCGGTCGAGCTCGTGCGGGACAACATCCCGAGCTTCGATGCGTACCCGTTCTCGGTTCCCGCGATCCGCGGACTCGACAAGCTCGCGCTGGACCCGAAGATCACGTTCATCGTCGGCGAAAACGGCTCGGGCAAGTCGACGCTGATCGAAGCGATTGCCGTTGCAGCCGGGTTCAACGCCGAGGGCGGCAGCTCGAACTTCGCGTTCAGCACGCGGCGCAGCGAATCGCCGCTTCACGGCCATGTCCGGCTCGCGCGCGGCCTGCGACGTCCACGGACGGACTTCTTCCTGCGAGCCGAGAGCTACTTCAATGTCGCCACCGAGATCGAACGTCTCGACGCAGAACCTCTCGGCGGGGATCCAATCATCGACGCTTACGGCGGCGTTTCGCTGCACGAGCAATCGCACGGCGAGTCATTCATGGCGCTCGTGAAGCACCGCTTCGGACCCAATGGCTTCTACATCCTCGACGAGCCGGAATCTGCGCTGTCGCCACAGCGGCAGCTGTCGCTCCTCGCGATCCTGCACCGGCTCGTGTCGGCAAACTGCCAGTTCATCATCGCGACCCACTCGCCGATCTTGATGGCCTATCCCGACGCGTCCATCTTTCACCTCAGTAGCGACGGCATTCGCTCGGTCGCGTACGAGGACACCGAGCATTACGGAATCACGCGCGACTTCTTGAACCATCGCGAGCGCTTCTTCAAGCATCTCTTCGACGACCAAGATCCGACACCCGAATGATTCGATCGGTGAGCGCCCTCCGACGAGCCGGTACTGACCCTTACCAGAAGCGCCGGCGGACGTCGCGCAGCCAGCCATCGAGCGCGGCGATCGCGGCCGGCGGTGGATCGGGCGGCAGGATCGACCGTGGCCACGCGGTGTCGATCGCATCGATCGCGGCGGCGAGCCGGCCTCGCCAGACCTGCGCGTGATCGGGCGCGAGCTGCTCGCGCTCGCCGGTGCGCTTGATCGCGAGGAGCTCGGTGATCTCGGGCGGGACGTACGCACCGAGGTGCGCGACGTCGGTGACGATCTCGCCGTGCGCGAGGGCGTGGCGGCCGGTCGCCGCGGTGCGCAGCACGTAGAGGGCGCGCTTGGCGGTGGGCTTGTCGTCGAACATCCGGAGCTGGCTCGTCGCGAAGCCGCCGTAGTGGCGCCCGACCCGGCGCGACAGCAGCGGCTTGACCACCGCGCGGGCCTCGTCGAGCAGCGCACGATCGCCACCGAGCGCGAGCTCGCCGAGGATCCGCTCGAGGTAGTTACCGTTGCCCTTGAGCACGCCGCGCAGCACCGGTGCGAGCTCGTTGCTGCCGTAGTCGAGCTCGACCCCGTCGACGATCTCGATGCGGTCGCCGGGGTCGTCGACCATGTCGAGGCCGACGAGCTGCGAAGTGGGTGCGATGTGGATGCACTTGAGGTCGAGGTCGCTATCCGGCGACGGGAACCCGTACGCATGCGCACCGGATAGATAGATCACGAGGTGGCGCCGCTCGCGCTCACGCTCGGCGAGAAACCGCCGCGCGACCTCGGCCTGATGCGGCGTCAAGACGCGCCACGGATCGAGCTCACTCGTCATAGCTGGCCTCCGGAGGTGGTGCCGCATCGGCGCCCCACGCGCCGGAATCCTGCGCGACGTAGCGGCGCGCGGCCTCGGCACGCACCGCTCGGAGCACGCGCTCGGCGCGCGCGACATCGGGATGCCTGCGCAGCGGGCTGGCCTGGCGCGCCGCCTCGAGCTTCGGCGTGAGCTCGCGCGCGAGTGCCATGACGTCGGGCGTCGGGACGTCGCCGGCCTTGATCGCGATCAGCGTGGGGCGCAACGCCTCGGAGACCCGCACGTCGGGAGGCTCGCCACGCAGCCAGCGGATCGCGAGATCGAGCAGCCGGATCAGGTTGTACGCATTCTTCGGGCGCAGATCGCGCGGCAGCTCGAGCTCGCCATGGGCAGCCGCGCGCAGCGACAGCCAGTCGTTCGCCGCGATCAGCCCCTGGTCGTACAGCGAGCGATAGAGCTGCTTGATGTAGTCGCGGGCGCGGCTGACGGCGTCGCTCCGGGTTGGCGCCGCGATCCGGGCGCTGTCGGCGAGTCGCTCGGCGGCGGCGTCGAGCTCGAGCGCCGGGTCATCGCGCAGCCATCCGATGATCGTCGCGCGGTGCTCGGCGAGCCGCTGGTTGTGCTCGAGTCGATCGAGCTGCGACAGCGCGTAGCGCCCGAAGCTGCCGTAGATCTCGAGCGACAGGAACGCGTCGCGCATCGCGACCAGCTCGCCGCCCATCGGATCGACGATCGCCGGCTGCGCGAACAGCATCTCGAGCGTGTTGGGATCGGCGCGCAGCGCCTGGCGGATCGCCTTGCCGATCTCCCAGTAGCTGGCGGAGCCGTCGAGCGAGACCAGATCGAGTGGCGGCTCGACCAGGCCGGTCGTCCACGGCATCGGCAACACGAAGACGCCGCGATGATCCTCGTCGGAGCCGGCGTGCGCGACGCCCCAGGCCCGCGAGCCGACGACGGTGTCGAGCACGATGCACGCGTGCAGATGCTCCCACGCCGCCGCGCGCCGGACCGCATAGCGCTGGACCCCGAGCTTGCGCGGGGTGACCTCGACGCGCAGGTACGTCGCGGTCTTGCCGTCGAGGAACACGACCTCGACGCGGTCTCCCTCGATCGCCTTCACGCGGCCGGTCGCGCCCTGCGGCCGCAACTCGCCGTCGACGGTGCGATCGACCCGCGTCGTGACCTCGGTCCCGGCGGGCAGCGGCACCGTCTGGGGGTCGAGATCCTGGAGGCCGCCCAGCCGCGTCATGTCCCGACTCTGCCACGATCGGCTACGCTGGCACCGTGTCGCTCCTCGCCATCCGCATGCTCGTGCTGCTGTCCTCGGCGGGTGGTCCGCTCTACGTCTACGACCTGCTCGCGACCGGGCCCCGCGACATCCGGATCTTCGCGTTCTGCTTCGCGCCGATCGCGCTGATGCTGCTTGGCTCGCTGTCGATCGGCGATCCGCCCTCGGCGCGGCTCACCCGGTTCTGGGTCCGGCTCGGCCTGTTCGGCGCGATCGCCCTCGCCCTGATGAACGCGTTCACGATCTATTACCTGATCAATGGCGAGAGCCATCGCTACCAGCTCGTGATCGTCGCTGGCGTCGCCGTCGGCGCACTCGCCTCGATCCTCTACGGCATGCTCGCGCGCGCGTTTCTCAACCGCGCAACGCCGATCTAGATCGCGAAGCCCGTCACGATCAGCAGCTGCCAGGTCACGTTGTCCGGCCAGAACGCCATCGTTGGCATACCGTCGAACTCGACGTCCTGGACCTCGCTGCCGTCCTGCTTGCGATAGGCGAGCTGGGTCTCGACGCCGAGGCCGTTCGCCCATCGCTTCTGCACGCGCGCGTTGAATGAGGCGCCGCCGGCGGAGAAGTCCTCACCCTGGATCCGATCGTTCTCGGCAAAGCCGCGGTTGAGGCCGATCACGAAGTCGACCGCAAGCCGACTCGCATCGGGGTACCGCCGCTGCCACCCGATGCCCGCCTCGACCGCGTGAACCGTGACGGTCTCGAGCGCGTCGCCGAGCATCGGGATGTCGGTGAAGAACAGCCGCTGCATGGTCAGCCGATAGCCGGCCTCGAAGCGCACCCGCGGGTTGAGGGTCCAGCGGTACCGCGGGCTCGCCTCGAACACCTGCTGGTGGAAGCGATTCTCCTGGAAGACCATGCCGTTCTGCTTGGCCTCCATGTGGACGTCGGTCCCGAACCCTGCCGACGCCTGCAGCACCATGTGGCCACCCCCCGCGGGGAACACGCCCTCGCCGCCGACGATCAGGAAGGGTTGCAGGTCGGAGTTGAACGAGAACCCCTGGCCGCTCTCGGTATAGCGGCCGATGCCGGCGCCGGCGCGCAGCTGCATCGACGCACCGTCGGCGGGCGGAACCTCCTCGACAGGCCCCGGCCCAGGTGGTGGCGGAGGCGGAGGCATCGGCGGTCCGGCCAGCCCGGGCTGGGCAGCGGCGGGCGACGACAGCGCGAGCAGGACGATGGTCGCAGGAGAGATCCGCATCGAGGCGCGACTATGCCTACAGATCGCCCGCCGGGGCAGGCAAACTGCGGTGGCCGCGGCGAACGAATAGGCGCGTCCGGCTACGGGTTCGATCCAGGTGGGACGTCGCAAGCAGCAGCGCGGTCGGCGGGTGGTCGTCGTCGCGGCGATCGCGGCGGTCGCCGTCGGCATCTGGCTGTGGCGCCGTGGTCGCGAGCCGCCTGCGGGCGTGCCGACGTGCGAAGCGGGCCCGACCGTGCCCGGCATCGACGTCTCGTATTACCAGGAGGACATCACGTGGAAGCGCGTGCGCAAGGCCGGTCTGCGCTACGCGTTCATCCGCGCGACCGACGGCACGACGATCACCGACGTCCGGTTCAGCAGGAACTGGGTGGGCGCGAAGCGCGCGGGCCTGCTGCGTGGCGCGTACCAGTACTTCCGACCCGATCAGAACGCGCTCGCGCAGGCGGACCTCCTGATCAACATGATCGCGCGCGATCCCGGCGAGCTGCCACCCGTGATCGACGTCGAGACCGATGGCGGCAAATCGCCGGCCGAGCTCGAGGCGAGCCTCCGGGTCTGGGTCGACCGCGTGCGCGAACGACTCGGCGTCGAGCCGATCGTCTACACCGGGCCAGAATTCTGGGCGTCGAAGCTGCGCGGCGCGGACCTCACGAGCCAGCCGCTCTGGCTCGCGCACTACACGCGCAACTGCCCGACGGTGCCGTCGCCGTGGCGGCGCTGGACGTTCTGGCAGCACACCGACAACGGCCGCGTCCCCGGCATCGAAGGCCCGGTCGATCTCGACGTGTTCGCCGGGACGTTCGCGGAGCTCCAGGAGCTCGGGCGACGGCGCGTGGTCAAGCCGACACCATCACGCTGACGGCGTCTCGGCTCACGCTGACGGCGTCTCGGCTCGCGCTGACCTCAGCGCCGGCGGTTACGCAGCACGCGAGCACCGGGCATGTTGCGCTCGATCCGTGGATCGGGCTGGTCGCGCCCGGCACGTCGCGTTCGCCGCGTGCGCGCGCCGACAATCGCGAGCACGTTGCCCGCGACGAAGCACGCGATGCCGGCGAGCAGCGGCGCCCAGTTCGCGAGCCCGCGCGTCGGCAGTATCGTCGCCTTGAGGATCCCCATGACCGCGACGACGATGCCGATCATCGCGAGCATGATCCCGTGGGATCGAAGGTGGTCGCGCATCCAGCACCGAGCCTATCAAGCGGCGGCCGGGAGCTCCTGCAGATAATGCGCGAGCGTGCGGCTTCCGAGCGCGGGCGCGATCAGGTCGTGGCGCGCGAGCAGCGCGGCGAACCGCGCGAACTGCCCGATCCGCGGGTGAACCAACGCGAGCGCCGCCGCGGCCGGGCCGGCGAGCCAGCCTGGCATGCGGCGGACCGTGCCGGGGCGTCCGGCGACCGCGGCGACCTGCTCGAAGATCGCGCGGCGGGTCAGCACCTCGGGACCGCCGGCCGCGATCTCGCGCGGGCCGTCGCCGACGACCGACTCCGCGACGATCGCGGCGAGATCGTGCTCGTCGATCGGGTTGGTGCGCACCGCGCCGTCGCCGACGTCGAGTAACAGACCACGACGCGCGAGCGGCAGGAGCCCCGCGAACGCCGAGTAAAAGCCGGTCGCGCGCACGACGACGCCGTCGACATCGGCCATCGCGCGAGCCACGCGTTCGTGGGCGTCGACGTAGGCGC
>JACCTC010000127.1 GCA_013812655.1 Deltaproteobacteria bacterium
GGCGACGCTGGGCGAGCCGTCGCGGCCGGTTGCTGCGCGGCGACCGGGCCAGTTGCAGGGCGTGCCGGAACACCGCTCGGCGGCGCTGGCGATGGCGGTCGGGGACGCGCGAGCGTCTTCGCGAACGTCGGAGCCTTCGCCGAATCAACAGCCGGCTCCGCCACGACTGGCACGGCGGCCGCGGGCGTCGACGCCATCTGGCGCACGAGCCCTTGGAGCTGCCCATCGGATGCCTGCGGGGTGTGGATGTCGCGCTCCCACTCCGCCTCGTCCATCGCGTCCATCTCGACGACGCGCTCGTCGGGTCCCGCGGGTTTCGTCATGGCTGGGTCGCCTTCGCGACGAGCCCATCGAGACCCTCGGCCGCTTCACGCTCGCTCGCGAACGTGTGATCCGCAGCGGTCCGCGGCGAACCCGCCTCGACATCGAACAGCGTGATCGTCACCCGCAGCGCTCGCTTCTTGCCCGGCACGATCTGCGCGAACAGCAGCTGGTTCGCGGCGAGCGAACGGCCGACCGCCTGGTAGCAAGCCGCCGTCGGCTCGACGCACTCGATCGACAGCTGGACGACCTCGACCGAGACCTTCGAGATCTCGGTCTCGTCGATGCCGGTGACCTGCGCCTTCGCGAGCGACTCGGTCGCCGCCTTCGCGACCTTCGGAAACTTGTCGCTCTCGACGGCGAGCACCGCGAGCTTCACCTTGCTCTTCGGCGCGATCACGTCGGCGGGAGTCGTCGTCGTGGTCGTCGCTGCACGTGGCTTCGTGCACGCGACCGCTGCGATGGTGACCACCATCATGCAAAACGCCCTCACCTGGGCCTGATGATAACACCCGCGGCGCTACGGGACGAGCTTGTAGCCCAGGCCGTAGACCGTGAGGATGTGGCGCGGGCTCTTCTGGTCTTCCTCGAGCTTGCGGCGCAGCTTGACGATGAAGTTGTCGACGGTGCGGCTCGTCGGCGAGGCCTGGATGCCCCACACCTTCTCGAGCAGCTCGTCGCGCGACACCGTCTCGTCGGAGCGCTCGCGCAGGAGCTTCAGGACCTCGAGCTCGTAGAACGTCAGCCGCTTGCTGGTCCGGCCCTTGGTCATCGTGTGCTTGCGCGCGTTGATCGTCCACGTGCCGATCGCGAAGGTCTCGTCCGCGTGCGACGACATCCGCGTCTGGCGACGGAAGATCGCGTTGATCCGCGCGATCAGCTCGGCGACCGAGAACGGCTTGGTCACGTAGTCGTCGGCGCCCGCCTCGAGCCCGCGGATCTTGTCGGTCTCCTGCGCCTTCGCGGTCAGGATGATGATCGGCACCGTCTCGTCGCGCTGGCGCAGCGTCTCGCAGACCCGGTAGCCGTTGTCATCGGGCAGCATCAGATCGAGCAGCACGCAGTCGGGCGCCCAGTCCATCGCCGCGGTCAGGCCCTCGGCGCCGGTGCCACGCGCCTGGACCTCGAAGCCCTCGAACTCGAGCGCGTCGCGAATCCCTCGCACGATGTCGGGCTCGTCCTCGATCACGAGGATGCGCTTCTTCGTCCCCTCGACGGGCTCGGTCACGGCGGTCACGCCCGTACTATTTACCATCGATCGGAAGCCAGATGCTGAACGTCGAGCCGTGTCCCGTCGAGCTCGCGACCTCGACGTCGCCGCCGTGCGCGCGCGCGATGTGCTGGACGAGCGCCAGGCCGATGCCCGAGCCACGGATCGGCTTGAGCCGGATCGCGCGTGCGCGATAGAACCGCTCGAAGATCCGTTCGTGCTCCTCCGGATCGATGCCTGGCCCCCAGTCGCGGACTGCGAGGACGATGCGATCGCCCTGCTTCTTCAGCGACAGTGCGATCTTCTTGCCTTCGGGCGCGTACTTGATCGCGTTGTCGATCAGGTTCAGCACCGCGAGCGTGTACGCGTTGGCATCGAGCCGAAGCAGCGGCAGCTCGGACTCGACGTCGACCTCGAGCGTCATCTCGGCGGCCTGTACGCGCCGGCCCGACAGCTCGAGGGCGCGATCGACGACCTCGCCGAGGTCCATGTCGTCGGCAAACTCGTAGACGCCCATCCCGCGCTCGATCTTCGCGAAGTCGAGGACGTTGTCGATCAGCCGGCCGAGCCGCACGCTCTCGCGCCAGATGATCTCGGCATACTCGTGCGCCTGCTCGGGGCTCTTCGTGCGGCCCTCGGCGAGCATCTCGCCGAACATCGAGATGATCGAGAGCGGCGTCTTCAGCTCGTGCGAGACGTTCGAGATGAACTCGCTCTTCAGCTCGTTGAGCCGGCGCTCGCGGCGGATCGCAAAGCCGAGCGCGAGCAAGCCCGCGAGGATGACGAGCACGGCGCTGCCGATCACGATCGCGTCGATCAGCCGCTTGCGCTGCTGCGCGTCCGGATCGCCGACATCCTTCTGGGCGACGCGCAGCACGAAACCATCCCAGGTCTCGGTGAACCGCCGCTCGACGACCAGGCCATCCGAGATCTCGCCGAACGGAGCGCCGTAACGGACCTCACCGCGATCGTCGATCACCTGGTAGAGCCGCTTGCTCGAGTCGCTGAAGATGAAGAACTGCGGGAACAGGTGGCCGACGAGGTGGAACAGGTCGTCCTCGATCACGACGTAGAACGTCCGGCCCTGGGACACCCGGCGCATGAACGAGAACAGGTACGGCTGATCGAGGTTGAGGTAGAGGTGGCCGCGGGTATCGACGGGCTGTCGGGTCAACGGGAGCTGCGGCAGGACGTTCGCGAGGAACCAGTCACGGAACGCGACGCTGCGGCTCGACACGACGCCGTCGGGGACGAGGTTGAGATCGGCGTCGAGCACGAACACGCTGCGGACCGCAGCCCCGGACTGCTCGACCTTCTTCTGCAGCGGGGTCTTCGACATCTCGTCGAGCCCGATGCCGCGCATCAGCTTCTTGTCGGCGTCGTCGATGAGCGACTCGATGTTGAGAACCTTCTCCTCCGCCAGATCGAGCATCAGCGCGAGCTCGCGGTCGCGAGACGTCTGTTCCGAGGTCGCCGTGTAGCCGTAATATGCGAGTGCCGCAGCCGCGGCCAACACCGCGAAGATCAAGGCATTCACGAGGAGCAGGCGACGCACGCGCCCGCGATCCTGCCACGTCTTCCGTCACTTGTAAGTCCTCAAGGTTGCTAGGTGACTACAAGTCGTGTTAGACGGCTGACTAACGCGCAACTCAATCCGGACTTCGGGATTCGGCGTGTTTCTAGGCAATTAGCGGCTCGATACCTCGCATTCGCGCAGAAGAGGCAGGGATGGATTCCATCTTCGAAGAAGACGCCGATGAGGTGGGTGGGGAGATCGAGGCGTATTGCCCGTCGCCACGCTGCAAGGCGGATACGACGCACACGATCATCAGCATGTACGAGGACGAGGTCCGTCGCGTGCAGTGCGTGGTCTGTGGCGAGGTTCACGCCTACCGCAAGCCACGTGGCGACGGTACCGAGGAAGCTGCCGAGGGCGCCGCAAAGAAGTCGACCCAGAAGCGGATGACCTGGGACGACGCGATGGCCCGTGCCACCGACGCCGACCTCGCCAACTGCCGGCCGTACTCGATCCGCGATGCCTACGAGGAAGGCGACGTCGTGCACCACCCGGTGTTCGACATCGGCTTCGTGATCGACCTGCTGCCTGACAACAAGGTCGAGGTGATCTTCCGCGACGGTGGCTCGCGTGTGCTCGTGCACAACCGCGGCGATCTCGCGTCGCGCATGCCGGACATCAGCGAGATCCCGGTGCCGCGCGAGGCTAAGAAGAAGAAGCGCGCGAAGAAGCCAGGCGCCGACGGCACGCTGCCGACGGTCCCGGCGCGCTCCAAGGCGCAGGTCGAAGAGGCCGTGCTGCGTGCCCGTGGCGCGGCGCAGATGCGCATGGACGAGGCTCAGAAGACGGCCGACGAGCGCAACAAGAAGCTCAAGGACGAGGCCAAGAAGAGCAAGGGTAAGGGCAAGGCGCCCGCGACCCCCGCGAAGGTGCCTGTGGCCCCCGCGAAGGCAGCGGCGAACGCGAAGGCGCCTGCTGCGAAGGCTGCGCCTGCGAAGGCTGCGCCGGCGAAGGGCTTAGAGAAACCGGCTGCGAAGGTGGCCAAGGCGCCTGCGAATGCGACCGCCAAGCCTGCGAAGCCGGCCAAGCCCGCCGCCAAGCCCGTAAAGAAGGCTCCGGCGAAGAAGCCGCCGGCGAAGAAGCCGGCCGCCAAGCCCGCCGCCAAGCCGGTAAAGAAGGCTCCGGCGAAGAAGCCGTCGAAGCCCGCTCCCAAGAAGAAAAAGTAACCGCGCCGTTCAGCTGGCCGGTCGTTCAGTTGGCCGGACTGGCGGCTCGGAGTCGCGCCGCGGCTTCTGGCGGAACGGCAGGAGCACCGTGAACTCGGTGAACACGTCGGGCTGCGAGTCGACGGTGATCAGCCCGCCGTGGAGCTCGATCAGGCCACGGGCGATGTAGAGCCCGAGCCCTGCGGAGTCGGGACCCGCAGAGGTGTGGTGCTTCGCAGGCTGCGCGTGGAGGAACGGATCGAAGATCCGCTGGCGGTCCTGCTCGGCGATCCCGACGCCGTTGTCGCGGACCCGGAGCCGTGCCCAGCCGCCGGGGTAGCGATCCGTCGGAGCTTCGTCGACGCAGATCGTGATCTCGCCCTGTTCGGGCGTGTAGCGGATCGCATTGGAGACGAGGTTCACGGCGATCTGGTGGATCTTGTCGCGGTCTGCGTCGAGGCGATCGATCCGCTCGACCCGGGTCTCGAGCTTCTGCCGGCGGGCATTCGCGAGCGGCAGGAGCTCGGTCACGACGTCGCGAACCTCCTCGCCGAGGTCGACCGGCTCGCGGCGGAGGATCATGCTGCCGGCCTCGAGACGGCTGACATCTAGCATGTCGTGGACCAGGCGCTTCAGCCGGTGCGCGTTGCGCCGGACCGACGACATCGGCCGCGCGATCAGCGGCGGCAGCTCGCCGAACCGGCCCTCGGAGAACAGATCGAGGTAGCCGACGATGCTGGTGAGCGGCGTGCGGAGCTCGTGCGCCGCGATCGAGATGAACTCGGCCTTGATTTGGCTCTGGCGCTCGAGCTCGGCGTTCTTGGAACGGAGCTGGGCCTCGACCTCCGCGAGCGCACGGGTTCGCTGGCGCACGATCTGGTCGAGGTTCGCCCGCAGCGCGCGAAACTCGCCCCGCGCCTCATCGACCTCGCGCGTGCGTTCCTCGAGGACGTTACCGAGCCGGACCGCGGCGTCGAATAGCTCGGCCTGGGTCGGCGAGGCAGTGCCCGAGCGCTCGAGCCGGTTGATCAGGACCTCGATGGTGCGCCGCGCAGCTGCGAGCTCGTCCTCGAGCTCTGCGATCCGCTCGTCCTGCGGAGCCCGAGGCTTTGTGGTCCCGGTCGGATCATCGCCGCTCACCGCGGACGTCCGATCGCGAGCCCGGCCAGCGTGTGGTTCACGAGGAGCATCCCGGACTGCTCGCCGAGGCTCTGGAAGCCGACGACGTCGTACTGCCCGTAGGCGCCCGCAAGCTCGCGCTCGAGGTTTCGCATCGACGCCTCCCAGTGGCGGCCGAGGCACGAGCACGCGAGGAACGCTCCCATGGTGCCGCCAACCTTCTCGGCGGCCAGCGCGAGGTCACGCGTCGTCGTTCCGATCAGATCGCCGGGACACATGATCCGCAGCACGTGGCCGGGATCGACGGCGCTCGCGAGGTGGATGCACTCGTTCTCGAGGTGCGTGATCGAGCGGACGTAAGGCAGCCCGTCGACGTAGCGCGCGAACGTGTGGTTCGGCCGCGGCATGGCGAGCTCCTCGCCGACTCCACGGAGCAGCTCGCGCAGCCGCGATACCGCCGGGCGACCGTCGAGCTCCTCGATCACGCGGCCCGAGCTCGCGGTGACCACGGTGTTGATCTCGGTCGGCAGCACGTGAGAGGACATCACCGCGTGAAACGGCAGCTCGCTCTCGAGCAGCACGACCACGCCGGCATCGGTCAGCACCTCGCCGTCGACCCAGAGGAACGGCCTTCTCGTCGACTGCACCTCGGTCGCCGCACAGCCACCGACGAACCGAATCTGCGGCGCCGCGGCCGCCGAGCCGATGCAGAACGCCTCCTCCTGGCCACACCGACCGTCGACGAGCGTGATCGCGACGTGGCGTGATGGATCGAGCCCGGTCGCCGAGCGACCCATCGAGATCGCCGCGCGCTGTACGGCATCGCGGCTGCGCGTCAGTGCGGACTTCGGCAGCTCCTTGGCGACGCCGATGCCGACGTGCACCCAATCGCCATACAGCCCGAGCCCGACCGCGGCGAGGCCATCGAGGAGCGGCGCGCCCTTGCCGATGACGCCGGTCGTGGTGCCACCGATGACGGGTGCCGGCACGAGCTCACGATGCGTGACCTCGGCGATCACCTGCGGATCGTGTCGCCAGTCTGCGAACACGAACGCGACCCGAAGATCCGGCGCTGCCAGTCCATCCGCGATCTCGCGAGCGACCAGCTCGCTGTCTGCGCCCACCGCCACCACCTGTCGTGAGATCGGGTCCGCCACGCAGGCGACTATAGCGCCGAAAAGTTGCCCCAGTTCCGTCGATGCCGCTTCGATAAGGGCATGGAGAAGACGTGCAGCGCGTGTGGGCAGCTGTTCAAGCCGGCCTTCGTGTTTCAGATCGCGGTGACGGCGAATGGTCAGCGCAATCATTACTGTTCGCTCGAGTGTCGCAAGGACGGCCTCGGTGACGAGGCGTTCCGCGCGAAGCGCGCACGTCGGATCGCGATCCTCAATCAGAAGGGCGGCACCGGAAAAACCACCACAGCCGTCAACCTCGCAGCGGGACTCGCAGAGCGCGAGAACGACGTGCTCCTGATCGACACCGATGCGCAGGGCAACGTCGGTGTGTCGCTCGGGGTCAACGGCGAGAAGTCGCTCTATCACGTGCTCGTCGACGGCGTGGACCCGACGGAATCGGGAGTTCCGGTACGCAAGCACCTCGACGTCATCACGTCGGACTCGACGCTGGCGGCTGCCGAGATCTGGCTCGCGCGCCAGAACACGGACGCGCGCTCGAAGATGTTGTTCAAGCGCCTCAACCTCATGCAGGTCTCGCGGCGCTACGACTTCGTCATCATCGACTGCGGTCCGTCGCTGAACCTCCTCAACCAGAACGCGCTGTCGTACGTCGACGAGGTCATCATCCCGGTGACCTGCGATTACCTGTCGCTGGTCGGCGTCAAGCAGGTGCTACGCACGATCAAGGACGTCGAGCGCCACCTCGGTCACGCCGTCCGGGTCTCCGCGGTCTTGCCGACGTTCTACGACGGCCGCACGCGGCTCGCGCGCGAGGTCCTCGAGACGTTGCAGGGACACTTCAAGCAGAAGTGCCTCGAGCCGATCCGGCTCAACACGCGCCTCGCCGAGGCCCCGAGCCACAAGAAGACGATCTTCGAGTACGCGCCGACCTCGCATGGCGCTGCCGACTACAACCGCGTTTGCGACTGGGTGCTCAGCACCACGACGCGCGCGGAGGTTGCGGCTGATTCGAGCTTTCACCCCGAGCCCACGTCGCCCGCTGCCGCATGAGGTCCCCCATGAAAGAAGAGAAGTTGATGGCCCACGACCCACTGAGTGACGCGGACGCGATCCTCAGCGAGGAATACTATGGTCGCCGCGTCGTTCGCGGTGAGGATGCAGCTCATACGCCCAAGCGGCGTGCCGGGGGCGGCACGCGGCCGACGCACTACAAGGTGATCTGCATCTCGATGTACACGCGCGACATCGAGGAGCTCGAGGCGAAGGTCGCGGAGCTCAAGCGGCGGGGCTGGACCAAGGCCAACAAGTCGCAGCTGATCCGGCTGGCGCTGAGCCAGCTCGATCTCGACAAGCTCCCGACGCCGCGGCAATAGCGGGCGTATAGTGACCGGGTGATCGAGGATCTGCCCGGGCGCTACCACGAGTATCTCGAGCGGTTCGCGAAGGAGCTCGGCGACGTTGCCGTCGGAGCGTTCGCGAAGTTCAGCGGCAAGCTGATCAAGAAGCTCTCGTTCGAGGAGTTCACGCCGGCGTACCTCGAGTACACCGAGATGGCGGACCGCTACTTCGAGAGCATCGAGCGCGGCGATACGATCAACGACGTGATCTTGCGGCTGATCCGCGAGCAGGCAGCGAGTCTCGTGCTGAAGCCGCCGGGCTAGCTGTTGTCGCATCACGCCTACACGCCGTCGGGCACACGCTGCCCGCGGTGAGCGATCCGGCACGCAACACGAAACGGAGAAGCGTCCGACTTCACATCTCGTGAGAACCGCGACCGCCCTGACGGTCATCATCTTTCTGAGCACGGTGGCGGCGGTTCGCGCCGACCCACCCAGCCAGTATCCGTTCCGGCGCTTCGGCGTCGAGCACGGACTGCAGAACCTGTCGCTCAACCAGATCAGCCAGACCGGTGATGGCTTGCTGTGGGTCGCGAGCGAGGACGGGCTTTATCAGTACGATGGCACCCGGTTCCGCCGCTTTGACGTCGCCGAGGGTCTGCCGTCGAGCCACGTCAAGGCGCTGCTACCGGAGCGCCGGGGCTTGTGGGTCGGGACCGAGAGGGGCGTCGCGCTCGTGGTTGACGGGCAGGTCACGACCACCGCGCTGACCCAAAGCCTGCCGGCGGAGCTCGTCAACGCGCTCACTCTGGGCCCCGACGGGACGCTGTGGGTCGCGAGCGATGGTGGCCTGTACCACGAGCGCGGCGATCGCTTCGAGCTCGCGCCCGGCTGGCCCGGTGGGGCGAGCTCGGCCGTCCGCGTCGAGGTCGACGGCCGCGTGATCGCCGGCCGCGTTCGCGATGTCATCAGCGGCGATGGTGCGGGCTCGTGGACCGTGTACGGCGAGAGCGCCGGCTTTGGCCTCGAGCGGATCGACGCGATCGCGCGCACCGGAGACAACACGCTGTGGGTGCGGTCGTCGCGCTATCTGTGGGAGTGCAAGGAAACGCTGGCGACCTGTCGCGACGTGTCATCGGACCTGCCCGATGCGAGCGAGCTGGGGCGGCTCCTGGTCGATCGCCACGGCACGCTGTGGGTCACCACGCGCCGTGGCATCGCACATCGGCTCGCGGATGGTACGTGGGACGTGATCGGCGCCGCCGAGGGACTGCCCGCTCGCTCCGTGCTCGGTGCGTTCGAGGATCGCGAAGGCTCGATGTGGCTGATCGGCGACGAGCTGTTCCAGATGCTCGGCCGCGGCCTGTGGCGGTCGTACACCGCGGCGCACGACTTTCCCGCAGACACCGTGTGGTCGATGATGCGCGATCGTCGGGGCGCGCTGTGGGTCGGTACCAACCGGGGCGTCCTCGAGGCCACCGCTGAGAGCTGGACGGTCTTCCCCGGCACCGAGCCGTTCGCGTTCAACGCGGTGATCGAGGTGAACGGCGCGATCTACGCGGCCGGCAGCGGCCCAGATGTGCTCCGCCTCGATTCGCGCACGCGGACGACCACGGTGCTCGGGCCCGGTGCCGAGCTCGCGGGTGACAACTTCAACTCGATGGTCCACGAGGGCGACACGCTGTGGGTCGCAAGCTGGAAGAGTGGCCTTTTGGCGATGACCGAGGGTGACGGCAAGCGCACGTGGCGCCGCGAGTCGCTCCCCCGCGGCAACGACCGCGAAAACGTCAACCAGCTCGTGCTCGATCGGCATGGCCGGCTGTGGGCGACCGGCACGGAGGGCCTCGCGGTGCGTGACGATCGCGGCTGGCACCGCCTCGACGAGCGCGAGGGTCTGACCGCGAGGAGCACCCAGTACATCGTCGAGCGGGCCTCTGGTGAGATCTGCGTCGCGTACTCGGAGGCGCATGGTGTCACGTGCTTTCGCTACGGCACCGAGGTCACCAACATCCGCCACCTGACAACCGCCCACGGCCTCGCGAGCGACAAGGTCTATCTGCTCGGGGAGGACGCACGCGGCCGGCTCTACGTCGGCATGGGGATCGGTGTCGACGTCATCGATGGCGGGTCGCACGAGCACTTCTCGACGGCGACCGGGCTCGCAGGCGACGACTGCGCCGCCCGCGCGTTCTGGAGCGACCCCGACGGCGACGTGTTCATCGGCACCACGCGCGGCATGGCCCGCTTCGCGAGTGCACGCTACACCGCGCCGCCCCTGCCGCCGGAGCCGGTGATCCTCGGCGTGTCGCTCGGCGGCACCCCACTCGGGACCGGCCCCCCTCGCGCACCGAAGCCTGGCAGCGCCTCGCTCTACGTCCAGTTCGCCGCGCCGACGTTCGGGAATCGCGCCCAGATCGAGCTGCAGGTCCGGCTCTTGCCGCTCGAGAGCGAGTGGCGGATGACGAGCGTCGGCGAGGCTCGCTACCACCAGCTGCCTCCCGATGACTATCGGTTCGAGGTGCGCTCGCGGATCGCACCGGGCGCGTTCGGTCCCGCGACCACCGTCGTGTTCTCGATCGAGCCCGCGTGGTGGCAGACGCTCGGGTTCCGCGTGCTGGTCGCCCTCGCGCTCGTCATCGCGCTCTTGCTGGTGATCGCGTGGCGTGCACGCGTCTCGACTGCGCGGGCGGCGCGCCGGATCGTCCTGCGCTCGGAGGCGAGCTTCCGGGCCCTGATCGATCAGTCTCCGGATGCCGTGATCGTTCATCGCGAGGGCACGGTCATCTACGCGAACCACAAGGCGCTCGAGTCTCTCGGGTACCCCACGCCGGACGAGATCGTCGGTGGGCCGGCGCTGGCCCTCGTGCATCCCGACGACCACGGCGCAGTACTCGCGCGCGCCGCGATGCTCGCTCGCGGCGAGCCGCTGCCGGTCCGCGAGCTCCGGTTCCAGCGCAAGGACGGCTCGCACCTCGTGGCCGAGGTCTCGGCGCTCACCGTCGATTTCGGCGGGACGCCGGCGACCCTGGCCGTCCTCCGTGATTGCACCGAGCGCAAGGCGCTCGAGACGCGACTCGTCCTCGCGGATCGCATGGCATCGATCGGGACGCTCGCGGCGGGCATCGCCCACGAGATCAACAACCCGCTCGCATACGTGAAAGGCAACCTCGCCTTCCTCGCCGAGGAGCTCCCCGAATCGGCCGTCTCGCCCGCGCTGCGCGTGGCGCTCAACGATGCCGTCGAAGGCGCGACGCGCGTCCAGCGCATCGTCGCCGGGCTCAAGACGTTTTCGCGCGCCGACCACGAACAGCGCGCTTCGATCGATGTCCAGCGCGCGCTCGAGCTGGCGCTGCGGATGACGTCGAACGAGCTGCGGCACCGTTGCACGGTGACAACGAAGCTCGGGCCGGTTCCCCACGTGCTCGGGGACGAGTCACGGCTCGGCCAGGTCTTCATCAACCTGCTCGTCAACGCAGCGCACGCGATCCCGGACGGTCGCGCTGACGACCACCAGATCCACGTTTCGACGCACACCGACGACGCGGGCCGCGCTGTGATCGAGATTCACGACGACGGATGCGGCATGGCGCCGGACGTGGTGAAGCGGATCTTCGATCCGTTCTTCACGACGAAGGACGTTGGCGAAGGCACGGGGCTGGGGCTCGCGATCGGCCTCGGCATCGTGAAGGCGCTCGGCGGTGAGATCCTCGTCGACAGCACGCCCGGCGTCGGCTCGACGTTCACGGTCACGTTGCCACCGATGACACCGGGCTCCGAGATTGTCTCCGCGCGTGCTCCCTCACCCGCCCCCGTGCTGCCCGACCTGCCGGACTCGCCCGAGACGTCCGTGACCGCGCGGCTCGTTCCACGATCCAGCCAAGTGCTGTTGATCGACGACGACGACCGGCTGCGCACGTCACTCGCGCGGATGCTTCGCAAGGAACACACGATCACGCTGGCGAGCTCGGCGCGCGAGGCGCTAGCCCACCTCGATGCCGGCGAGACCTTCGACGTGATCGTCTCGGATCTCATGATGCCGGAGATGACCGGCATGGAGCTCCACGCCGCGCTACACCGCCGCGATCCCGAGCTGGCGGCTCGCATGGTCTTCATGACCGGCGGCGCGTTCACCGAGGACGCCCAGCTGTTCATCGACCAGATCCCGCATCGCTGGCTCCAGAAGCCGTTCGAGGTGGCCGAGATCCGGCAGCTGGTGCGGCGCGTGCTCGCCCGACGGCGAGCGGACGCCGCTTAGAACGCCTTGACGATGCCCGCGGTCACCGCGTGGAAGACGTCCGTGCGCTGCACGCCGCCCTCGGGGTGCATGCGCTGCGAGCTGTCGACCTTGTCGCCGAACGTCGCCTTCGTGAACTGCAGGTCATACGTGGCCTGGATGTCCATCGACGGCTTCCAGCGGTAGGTCAGCCCGGCGCCGACCGTCGCGCCCTTCGCGGCCGGGCTCTTGCCGTCCTCGAGGTTCTTGGTCTGCTTGTAGCTCGCCGTGAACAGCATCGCGTCGAGGCTGAACCGCAGGCCGAGCTTGTTCGAGAACCGCGGCATCGCGAGCGCGACACCGAGCTTCGGCGCGATCATGATCTCCGACGGCAACATCGCCGTGTTCTCGGCGAGGTTCACGGCCTTCGCGACCTGGAAGGACTGGTAGTGGAGGCCGGCGCGACCGAGCAGCATCATTCCGCTCTTGCGCCGGAAGTCGATCCCGAAGATGCCGCGCACGTTCAGGTTGTGCAGCGAGATGCTCGTCGTCTTGTCCATCGGCGTCTTGATCCCGGGGATCGCCTTCGCGTAGTCGTACGTGAGCTCGGTGCCGACCACGAACTTCGACTTGTAGGGACGGTAGTAGCCGCCGCCGAGCGCGAGCGTCGCTGCAGCCGTCGAGATGTTGTAGTTGTTCGGGACGCCGGCCGCGCCACCGGGGGTTCGCAGCGCCTGTGACAGGAACGAGACGCCGAGCCGCACGCGCATGTCGATCTGGCTGTCGCCGCCACCGCCGATCGCGGGCGGCGCAGACTTCTTCTGGACGTCGAGCGACGAGCTCAGCACGTAGCCGAGGTCACCTTCTTCGTTCTCGACCTCGGTGTACTTGCCCTTCGTCTCGCCAGTGGGGAACAGGACCTCGCCGGCCTTAGCGACGTAGATCTGCTCGCTCTTGGCGTCGGGATCGACGTAGACCGGGGTCTTCGAGGCGACGCGCGCCTTCTTGCGGGTGTCGACCTCTTCCTCGTCGTCTGCATCCTCGTCGCCGGCGTCAGCGTCCTCGTCGCCCTCATCGAGCGGATCCTCGTCATCCTCGTCGACAGCCGGCTTGGTCTTCGGCTTGACAGCCTCTACCGCGGGTTTGATCTTGGTGACCTTCGCGATCGGTTTCTTGACGTCCTCGTCGGCATCCTCGTCGTCGGCGTCATCGTCGCCGCCGTCCTCTTGCCCTTCGCCCACCGCATCGGCGCCGATGCGGTCATCGGGCGCTTCGTCGCTCGCGCCGCCGAACCCGCGCTTGACGCCACGGCCATCGACGAACGGGCGACGCCGCGTGTTCCGGGCGATCTCGTCGCCACCGGGCATGTCGACCGTGCTGCGCGCGACGAAGCCGGTGCGGCCGGATACCCGGACCTTCAGCCACCGACCCTCCTTCGCGATGACGGTCATCGCCTTGCCCTCGTCGACCTTGAGGAGGACCTTGGCGCGCTCGCCGGGGCGCGCGTACAGCTTCGTCGGTTGGTTCGTCCGGACCTTCTCGGCGTGGCTGATGGCAGGGTCACCAGCGACGCCGAAGAGCAAGACGAGGATCAGGACACTCACCCTCATGAGCCTTCATTCTACAAGCCCCATGCCGGTTCCCGCACGTCGAGGTTGAGGCCTTCGTCGCGCTGCCCACATGGTCACATCTGTAACCGGCGCGGATTGCTCACGTTTCGCGGCGCAGTGGGTTCGGGATTTCGCGTGGGGATCGAATGCCCCAGTTGCTGATGGGACTCGTGGCTCCGTCGGGGGCATCCAGGCGCCAGCACGCGTATGAGGTACGTTAAGCTGAGGCTCGCCCCATGACCTTGCAGAAGCGTTCGTACACCTCGGGCCACTTCGAGCTCATGATCGACGGTCACAAGACGACCGCCTATCTGAAGTCCGTCGACGGTGGGCATGTCAAAGCGAATGCGATCGATGAGCCGATCGGTCCGCACAACCAGCGCATCAAGCACACGTCGACGGTCGAGATCGAGCCGTTCTCGATCGACTTCGGCATCTCCGGTGCGAAGGACATCATGCGGTGGGTGCAGATGGCCTTCAACAAGGAGATCTCGCGCCGCAGCGGCATGATCACGCACGCGAACTTCGATCTTCGCGCGACCTACGAGCACGAGTTCTACGACGCGCTGCTCACCGAGGTCACGTTCCCCGCGCTCGACGGCTCCTCCAAGGAGAGCGCGTTCATGAAGATGAAGATCCAGCCGGAGCGTGTCGTCCCGCGCAAGGTCAGCAACGGCCCGGCGATCACCGGCGCCGGCGGCACCAGGCAAAAGCTTTGGACGGCTGCGAATTTCCGCTTCAACATCGATGGCCTCGACGACATGCGCTACACGAACAAGATCGAGTCGTTCACGGTCAAGCAGGGCATCAAGAAGCTCTACACCGGTGAGGATCGGTTCCCGCAGATCGAGCCCACGAACCTCCAGTTCCCGCACATCGTCGGCACGATCTCGCTCGAGTACGCCGACCAGCTGCTCAAGTGGCACCAGGATTACGTCATGAAGGGCACGCGTGACGATCGCGCGGAGAAGACTGGCTCGCTCGAGTTCCTCGCGCCCGACCTCAAGACCACGCTCTTCCAGATCAACCTGTTCGAGATGGGCATCCAC
This sequence comes from Deltaproteobacteria bacterium, assembly GCA_013812655.1. Classification (GTDB taxonomy): domain Bacteria; phylum Myxococcota_A; class Polyangia; order Haliangiales; family Haliangiaceae; genus JABFXX01. The sequence goes on from JACCTC010000127.1 coordinate 14,717, forward strand.
GCCCTCCAGATCCAGCAGTCGCAGGCGAACCAGGACTCGATCAAGCGCGTGAAGTTCGATCTCTACGTCGGTCGCATGCAGCTCGACGGCGGCGGCTCGCTCGGCATGGAGTAGCGGCTCACATGCGCCAGTAGACGAGCAGGTCATAGAAGACGTGCGCGTAGACGACGTGAGCGAGCGAGCGAAACCAGAAGATCAACGCGAACGCGACGCCGGCGAGACAGCGGAAAGCGAACGCATGGGTCGACCATGCCTCGCCGTAGATGCCGATGTGGTGGGCGGCGGAGAACGCCACCGACGAGGCGACGATGGCGACGGCGATGGCAAGGCGTGAGGATAGAGCGCGCTGTCCGAGCGCGACGAGCCCGCCGAGCAGGCCGAGCCGGAACACGAGCTCCTCGTGGACGCCGGCGCCGAGCGCGTTGACCATCTCACCGCCGGTGATGCCGAGCCCGAGGACGCGGTCGAGGATCAGCGTGATCAAGGCGCCGAGCGTGAGCGCGTAGAGCGCAGCCTCGAGGAAGACCGGCGCCACCACGTCGATGGTCAGCGATGCCCAGCGACGGCCCTGGCGGATCCAGATCAGGAAACCGAGCGCGATGACGGCGTAGACCAGCAAGTAGGTCGTGCGGCCGAGCGAGCTATAGACAGCGCGGGTGATGACATCGGCGCCGTTGACGCGGCCCGCGAACAGCACGCCGATCTCGTAGGCGAGGAGCAGCGGGAAGATCAACACGAGACTCGCCGGGAGGTCGCCGTGTCCGGCCCAGGTCGCGCCGCGCTTCATCGTCTTTACGGCCTCCGGCCGCGCGAGCGCACCGGCTTTTGGCGCGGGGCAGGAGCGGCCCTGCGCTCCGCGGGAACCTTGCTCGGCGCCAGCGGCTTGGTCGGCGCCGGCGACTTGATCGGCGCCGGCGGCTTGGTCAGCGACCGCTTCGTCGCGGCGGGGCTGGCGACCGGCGGACGGATCGTGGCGGTGATCATTCGATCGACGCGGAGGTACTTCGCCGCGGCGGCGGTGATGTCGGCGGGCTTGACCGCGTGGATCGCGTCGGCGTAGCGCGACCAGCTTTGCCAGCCGAGGCCATAGGCCTCGTGATAGACGAGCGCGTTCGCGACAGCGGCGCGGCGTTGCATCGCGATCTCGTGGCTGCCGATCAGGTAAGTGCGGGCACGCTCGAGCTCGGCAGCCGTGACGCCGTCGACGCGGACGCGCTCGAGCTCGGCCCGCACCACGGCGACTGCCTCGTCGAGCTTCGCCGGCGAGCACGACAGATAGACGGCGATGAAGCCCGGATCGACGCCCTCGATCGAGTGCGCGGAGATCCGGTAGGCGAGCGCGCGTTTCTCGCGGAGCTCGGCGAAGAGCCGGCCGCTCTGGCCGCCGAGGATCGACACCAGGATCTCGAGGGCAAACCGATCGGGCGTGTCCACGGTGGCGCCCGGAAAGCCGACGACGAGGTGTGCCTGGGCGCGGTCGAGAAACGCGAACACCTCGCGGTCGGTCGCGGGGCGACCATCGAATCCCGCTCGCCAGCCTTCGCTGGCTCGCTCCACCTTGGACACGAACGGCTGCACGGCCGGCTTCGCGCGGCTGATCCGATCGAAGCGAGCGCGCACCTTGGTGATGACCTCGTCGACATCGACATCGCCGACGACCGAGAGCGTGAGCGCCGAGGCCGGGTAGCGCTCGCGATAGAACGCCGCGAGCGCCGGCCGCGACACCGTGGAGATCGTCGCCGCGGTGCCGAGCACGTCGCGCGCGTACGGATGGTCGCGGTAGAGCGCCTCGCTGAACAGCCGGAACGCGGCGTGCGTCGGACTGTCGGCCTGGGCTTGTTGATCGTCGACGAGGAGCCGGCGTTCGCGCGCGAGCTCGTCGGCGGGCAGCGTCGGGTCGAGGATGCAATCGGCAAACAGCTCGAAGCCCGGCTGCCACGTGCGCGCGAGCCACTCGGCAGCGACGCCGAAGCTGTTGCGGCCGGCGACGCCTGCCAGCGAGCCGCCGAGGCGATCGATACGATCGGCGACGGCCGTCGCGTCGAGCATGCCGCAGCCGCGCGTGATCATGCGCGCGAGCAGCGTCGACATCCCGCTCTGGACGGGCTCCTCGACGCGCTGACCGCCGCGCCACACTGCACGCATCGCGACGACGGGCACCGAGGGGTCGCGGCGGACGAGCAGCGTGATGCCATTCGCGAGCACGACGCGCTTCTCGATCGGCGCGACGACGGTGGTCTGCTTGGTCGACAGCGAGCGACGGACGCGCGCCTCGGCCTGCCGCGCGAACACACCGCCTCCGGCGCCGCGGCGCGGCTTCGGCAAGATCGCCGCGACGCTCGCGTTACCGGGCTGCAGGTAGCGCCGGATCGCCTGCGAGACATCGTGCCGGCGGACGCTGCGAATCCGGTCGAGGTAGACGTGACCGAACTGCGGATCGCCGGCCACGGTCGCGTACCAGCCGAGCGAGCGTGCGCGACCCTGCGCGGTCTCGAGCTGCCGCACGAACCCGGTCTCCGCGGCGATCCGCGCCTTGTCGAGCTCGTCGGAGGTCAGCTCGTCGGCGAGCCACTTGCCGTGATCGACGAGGGCGCCGACCGTCTTCTGCGCATCGCCCGGACGCGCAGTCGCCGACAGCACGAGCAGGCCCGGATCACGGAGTGCGTGGACGTTCGCGTACGCCGACGTGACGAGCTGATCGCGATCGCGCAGAAGCCGCGGCAGCCGCGCCGACTCGCTCTGGCCGAGCAGGATCGCCGCGACGTCGAGCGCCGCGAGATCGGGGTGCCGTGCGGCGGGCACGTGGAAGCCGACGGCGAGGTGCGCCTCGGTGACGTCGCGGTGCAGCGCCGTCGCGCGCGCGTCGGTCTGCATGGGTTCGGCGCTGACCCGCCGCAGGGGCCGGCCGGCCGGCATCGAACGGAACCGCCGCTCGACGCTGCGCCGCACCCGTACCGGATCGACGTCACCCGCGACGACGAGCGTCAGGTTATCGGCGACGTAATAGCTGCGAAAAAACTCGACGAGCGTGCGTTCGGTGAGCCGCTGCACGCTCTCGGCGGTGCCGATCACGGGGCGGCGGTAGGGGTGCGCGACGAACGCGGTCGCGAACAGGCTCTGCGCGACGGTGCGTGCCGGATCGTCGCTGCCCTGCCGGATCTCCTCGAGGATCACCTGGCGTTCGCGCGCGAGCTCCTCGGGATCCACGCGCGGCGTCATCAGCGTGTCGCCGAGCGCATCGACCGCGACGTCGACGTGATCGCGCCCTAGCACCGCGTGATAGACGGTGTGATCGAACGCGGTCCACGCGTTGATCTCGCCGCCGCCGGATTCGATCGTGCGGACCAGCTCGCCGAGGCCGTAGTCGCCCGAGCCCTTGAACAGCATGTGCTCGACGAAGTGCGCGGTGCCGGCCTGGTCGGGACCCTCGTCGGCAGACCCGACGCCGACCCACGCCTGCACCGCCGCGACCGGAGCCGGATGGCCGGGCGCGATGTGGAGCGTCAGTCCGTTGTCGAAGCGGTGGGTGAGGATCTCGTGCACGGCGGTCGTTGCCGCCGGCGCCGCCCATAGCCAGGCGGCCACCAGCACGGCGGCTCGCAAAGCATAGGCATGGGGTCGGGTGCGGGGCATCTTTTGACCGGCGCCGCGAGGGGCGCTGAACATAGCTCGCCGCCGCTGCCGCGCGGTATCCTCGCAGCCTCCGCCATGTTCAAACGCCTGCTCCCGATCCTCGCGTGCGCCGCCTGTGACGCGGTGTGGATCGACGAGCCAGCCAACCTCGGCGGCGACTACACGTTCGTGACGGTCAACGCCGAGAATGGCTGCGAGGTCGACCGGTGGGTCGAGAGTGAGCGGTCCGCACCGTTCCCGGTTCACATCGAGCAGGACGGTCGGGCGGTGACCGCGCTGGTCGCCGATGGCACGGCGTTTGGCTCCTATCTCGACCTGGTCTTCGGATCGCACACGTATCGCGGCCGGGTGACCGGCGATGACGTCACGCTCGAGCTCATCGGCGTCAGGGCGATCAGCCAGGGTGCGTGCACGTACACGTACACGTCGTTGGGCGAAGGAACGCTCGACGGCGACGGGTTGATCGGTGAGCTCCGGCTGCTCGCGATCACGAACCGCAGCCCCGAGTGCGGGGCGCTGACCGATTGCGCGTCGAGGCAGACGTTCATCGCCCTTCGCGCGCCGTGAGCGAGCATCCGCCGACGCTGTCGACCGAGCGCCTCGTGCTGCGCGAGCTCCGCCTCGACGATGCGCCTGCGGTCGCGGCGGGTGCCGGCGATCCGCGTGTGGCGCGATATCTGATCCAGGTGCCGTCGCCGTATCCGATCTCGCTCGCGCGGCGCTGGGTGATCGCGCGGACCGAGTGGTGGTCGCTCGGCCGCGGCGTCACCCTCGCGGTCGCGTGGCGCGCGCGGCCCGACGTGCTGCTCGGTACCGTCAGCCTGCGGCGCTACGCGCGCGATCGCCGCGCCGAGCTCGGCTATTGGCTCGCCGCCGATGCGTGGGGCCAGGGTATCGCGACCGAGTCGACGCGCACGCTTGTCGACTTCGGGTTTCGCGAGCTGGTGCTCGCACGGATCTACGCGCAGGTGCTGGCCGGCAATACCGCGTCGATGCGCGTGCTCGAGAAGCTCGGCATGGTGAGCGAGGGCGTGAAGCGACAGCACGTGCGCAAGGCGCGACGCCTGCACGACGTCGTGCTCTACGGACTCTTGCGCGCCGAGTGGGGCCCAGGCGACGACGACGACGATCGCTGATCGCCGAGTGCCTTGCCGATCGCGACGCCGATCGCGATGCCGACGCCGATGCCGATCGCGAGGCCCGCCGCGAAGCCGCTGCCCGCGGGCGCGGTCGCCGATGTCACCGTCGCCGGATCGGGCTCCGCCAGCACCAGCATCACGAAGGCGACGACACCGATCAGGCCGAGCACACCGCCCGCGATCCACAGCGTGCGCGACGTTCGCGGCCGCGCTTGCCGGGCCTCGCGGGCGATCGCGTCGACGGCAGCCTCGGTTGCGTCCGGCTCCACGACCTTTGGTAGCACGGGCACGTGTCTTGCTGATCGTCCGTTGGCCTCGTGAGGTCGCAGACTTGCGACCCCTTCACGTTGCGATCATCAACATGCGCACCATCCTTGTCCTGATTCTGCTCGCCGCGTGCGGCGGTGGTGCCTCGCCGGGGGCGCCGGACGCGTCCTCACAACCGGATGCCGCCATCGACGGCGCGAGCGGGTGTCCTGCCGGCAAGGCGGGCGCGGCCTGCGTGCTGGCGCTCCACGACGCAGCGATCGCCGGCTGTGATGTCACGGCGGTCGCCGAGCTCCGTACCGAGCTCGATGAACGTGCCGACCTGGGGCCGCTGTGGGCCGACGGCCGCGCGCTGTTTCGCACGGACTCGCCTGCGTCGATCGCGGGCGACTTCAATGGCTGGGTCGACGGTGCGCTGACGACCTCCGCGATCTGCAGCTCGGATCTCGTCCTCGCGGTCGGTGCCGTGCCGACCGGGTACTGGATGTACAAGCTCGTGCGCAACGGGGCGTGGTCGCTCGATACGGACAATCCGGCCTTCGCGTTCGATGACTTCGCGGGCAACGCCGACGGCAAGAACAGCGTGCTCGCGACGCCGGACTCGAACCGCGGCTACCTCGTCACGCTCGATCGCGCGTGCTCGACGGCGCTCGGCAACTGCCGCGAGGTCACCGCGTACTTGCCCGCTGGCTACGACGCACTCGCGAATGTCGACCGTCGTTATCCCGTGCTGTTCATGCACGATGGCCAGAACGTCTGGGACGATCACGATTGCTGCTTTGGCCACACCGGCTGGGAGGTCAACGTCGCGCTCGACGCCGAGATCGCCGCCGGTCGGGTCACGCCGGTGATCGTGATCGCCGCCGCGCAGTCGGGCGCGCGCAATGACGAGTACGGGCTGTCGGCGACGAAGCTCGCCGCGTTCATCGATTTTCAGGTATCCGAGCTGCAGCCGCAGGCACTCGCGCAGGTGCGCTGGGATGGCGCGCGCGTCGCGGTCGCGGGCAGCTCGCTCGGCGGCCTGGTGTCGATGCACCTCGCGCTCGGCTATCCGCAGACCTACGCATCGGGTGCGTCGCTCTCTGGCGCGTTCTGGCCCGGCAAGAACGACGGGACCGCGCTTCGCGATCGGCTGCCTGGCTTCGGCAAGAAGCCGGTCGCGATCTACCTCGATCACGGCGGCAACCCGGCGACCAACAGCGATGGCGCGGCCGACACGCTCGAGGTCCGCGACATCATGCTCGACCTCGGCTGGTCGACGACCTGCACGGTCGGCGCGGACGCGCTCTGCTATCACTCGGCACCCGGCGCGACCCACGACGAGCTCGCCTGGAAGGAACGCACCCCGCTGTTCCTGCGGTTTCTGTTCCCCAGGTGACCGTCGGGGAACAAGTGACCCGATCGGGTGACCGAGTCATCACGAGTGGGGCGCGAGACACCGATCGAGGGGTGGGATACGTCGGTATCGCCCGCGGACTTCCCAATCATTTCGGGCACCCACGGCTGTGTAGATCGTGCACAGACGGCACACCCGTTGCTTGATGATGCCGCCATGAGGAACCTCCTGGTCTTTGCCCTCGCTCTGCCGCTTGTCTCCTGCACCGTGGGCGACGAGCCGGGCGGCTCCGGCGACGACCTGCCCGGGGACGAGCACGACACCGGCGAGGACGATGGCGGCGGCACCGGGACCGGCGAGGGCATCGCCGGCAACATCACCGCCGACACCACGTGGAGCGGCAGCGTGCGGATCAAGGGTGCCACCACGATCGACGCCGGCGTCACGGTGACCGTCGCGCCCGGCACGACGCTGAGCTTCGCGGATACCACGCGCATCCAGATCGACGGCACGCTCAACATCGAGGGCACGGCCGCCGGCAAGGTCAACCTCCAGGCCGAGGCCGGCGCGACCTACTACTCGGGCTTCGGCGTCAACGGCACGCTGACGATGAGCTACGCCGTCTTCAAGGGCGGCGCGATCACGCTGAACACCGGTGCGACCGCGACGATCACGGACACCAAGATGTGGGGCGCTGGCGGCGACTACCTGATCATGAACGGCGGCACGCTCGACATGACGTACTCGCAGGTCGGCGCGGACCCCGGCGTTACCGACTCGACGCACTGCAACCTCCACTTCAGCGGCGGCACGATCAAGGTGACCCGCAGCAACATCAACGGCGCGCCGTTCGGTCTGATGTTCTACGGCGGGACGAACGCGATCTTCACGAACAACAACTGGTACGACAGCCCGATGAAGGACGTCGACGCAGTCGCGGGCGTGTCCGGCGACTTCTCCGGCAGCTGGTTCCAGAAGGGCCAGCCGGTGTCGGGCGGCGCGAACCTGACGTTCAACAACCTCGCGCCCGCGAAGCTCGTCGACGCTGGCCCGCGCGGCTGATCGTCACGGAGTCGGGACGCGGAGGATCGACTCGAGGACGCTCGCGTCCTCGGGCGGCGACGGCGTGAGCAGATAGACGCCGACGATGGTGTTCGCGTCGACGCGGAACGCCTTGACCGATCGCGTGCCGGGCTCGAGCTCGCGGGTACGCAGCGAGGTCTTGGCCTCGGCGGATTCGGGAGTCAGCTTCGCGCGCTCGCCGATCAGCTGGTTCCAGCGCTCGATCGCGCGGTTGTCATCGGCGAACCGCTCGTATCGCTTGAGCTCGACAAGCTTTCCATCCTCGAACCTCGCGGCGATCCACGACTCGCCCCATTCGGCGCCCGGGCGCGTGCAGCGCGGGTAGACCTCGGTCTTCGCGGCGCGCTCGCCTTCCTTCGGGCAGTACTTGTGGGCCTTGACCCGGGCGTGCACTGCGTCACGCGGGATGCCGAGCGAGATGGTCAGTGGCGACTCGGCCGTGACACCCCCGCAGCCGACGACACCACCGGCGACCATCACCGCGAGAAAGCGCAATCCGGCGAGGCTCTGTTCAACCTTCATCGGCCGCCAAACTAACATGGCTTTTCCCGTGGTTCCCCATGATAGGGTCCGCCGCGATGCGAACGACAATCGTGTGGATCGTGCTCGTACTGGCTGCGTGTGGTGGTAGCTCCGGACCGCGGAGCGAGAAGCCGAGTGACCCCGGCACGAACGATCCGGCGTTCACGCTCCGCTCGATCAAGGACTGGTATCTGATCGGCAACGCCGCGACGCCTGGCCAGGATCTGATGACGATCTTCGTCGATGCGCCGTCGGGGACGGACACCGTCGACGTGTGGGTCGCCGATCTTCCGCCGGTGCGGCTCACCGAGCAGCCCGATGGCTCGTTCGGCACGCAGGTGACGATCGCGACGCTCGGCGTCGGCGCGCATGACGTGCTGTTCGCCGCGGACGGTTCGACGACTGCATTCGCGAAGCATACGGTTCGCCGGAGCGCGCCGTATTACGTGCTGGTCACGACGGACTGGGACTTCGCAGATCCTGGGCAGATCGCGATTGGCTATCAAAGCCAGATGCATGCAGATCACCCCGAGCTGCGGATGACGCACTTCGTGGGCCCGTACACGTTCACCGATCCCGCGATGACGGCCGAGCGCAAGCAGCAGCTCGTCACCTGGCTCGTCAAGCAGCGTGACACTCACGACGACGAGATCGGCCTTCACATCCACCCGTACTGCAACTTCGTAGAGAGCGCGGGCCTCGCGTGCGTGACCGATCAGTCGACGGTCTACGCCGAGGACACCACGGGCTACACGATCAAGGTCTCCGCGTACGACCGGCAGCAGTTCGGCATCTTGCTCGACCACGCGAACGCGCTGTTCGAGCAGAACGGCCTGAACCGCACCAAGACGTTCCGCGCCGGCGGCTGGACGGCAGACCTGTCGACGCTCGCGGCGCTCGCCGACAAGGGTTTCACCGCGGACACCAGCGCGCTCAACTGGGCGCGGATCGAGGAGTGGAAGGATCAGCAGAGCGGCGAGCTCTACCGCTGGAACATGGCGAACTGGGGACCGATCGGCGACACCAGCCAGCCCTACTGGGTCAGCGAGCAGAACGTGCTGACCGATACCGCGCCACGCCTGCCGATCCTCGAGGTTCCGGACAACGGCGCGATGATCGACTACGTGACGCTCGAGGAGATGAACGCGCTGTTCGACGCGAACTGGAACGGCGAGCCGCTCGCGACGCCGACCACGTTGATGATGGGATTTCATCCCGCACCAGGCTTCACGCAATCTGAATATCGCCGAGTCGACGGGTTTCTCGATTATGCGGATCTCCGGCTCGCAAATCGTGGCCTCGGCCCGGTCGTCTACATCACGCTCGAAGACGTCGTCGCCGCGTACGCGCCCTGATCAGCTCGTCGAGCCTCCTGCGAGGTTTGGCCGGGCCGCGTGTTGTGCGGCGAGTGGCGATATGGTCCATTCGCCGCACCGCTGATAACTATTTACTTCAGCGTGATGAGGACATTGAAATGAGCAACTACCAATCCGAAGTCCAGAAGCTGGTCGATGGGTTTGTGTCGCAGCTGACCGAGCTGTGGCGCAGGGCCGCGATCGATTCTCTGACGGGGCTTGAAGGGGGTAGGGGTCGGGGTCGGGGCGCCGCCGGAGCAACGTTCAACGTGGGAGGGCGGGGTCGTGGGCGAGGTGCGAAGCGCACCGCCGCCGAGCTCGATCAGCTCGCGGATGGCTTCGTCGAGTTCGTCAAGGCGAACCCTGGTCTGCGCATCGAGCAGATCAACAAGCAGCTCGGCACGTCGACCAAGGATCTCGCGCTGCCGATCCGCAAGCTCCTGGCCGATGGCGTGATCAAGGCGAAGGGCAAGAAGCGCTCGACCGCGTACTTCGCGGGCGAAGGCAGCCGCAAGCGCAAGGCCAAGGGCTGAGCGCCAGTTAGCGGCAACCGAGCGGTGACGAGCGGGACACACCGACCCGAGATCCGGGCCAAGACCATACAAGAGGACGAACATGGCGACGCGTGACCTGATCCCCCATCGCCTGCTCTCGCAGGCCGACACGCGTCCGACGGCGATCGCCTACGAGGCGAAGGTCGACGGGCGCTGGCAGCCAACCACGTGGCGAGGCTTCGCCGACCAGGTACGGCTCGCGGCACGCGCGTTGATGACGCTCGGATTCCCGCGCGGCGGCAAGGTCGCGCTGCTCGGGTTCAACCGCCCCGAGTGGGTGATCCTGGACCACGCGGCGATGATGGCGGGTGGCGCGGCCGCTGGCATCTACACGACGTGCTCGGCCGACGAGGTCCAGTACATCGTCCATCACAGCGAGGCGCTCGTCGTGCTCGTCGAGGACGCTGGGCAGCTTGCGAAGCTCGAGGCCAAGCGTACCGAGCTGCCGCTGATGAAGACGATCGTGATGATGCGCGGCGCGCCTGCGGCCGGCCCGGGCAAGGGCGTGCTGTCGTGGGACGACTTCCTCGCGAAGGCGGCGGCGACGCCCGAGGCTGCGCTTGATGCCCGGCTCGACGCCATCGAGCAGGCCGATCTCGCGACGCTGATCTACACGTCGGGGACCACCGGGCCACCGAAGGGCGTGATGCTCTCGCACGGCAACCTCGCGTGGACGGCGAAGGCGCTGATCGATGCGGGTGGTGGGAGGGTCGACGGCGACGTGTCGCTGTCATATTTGCCGCTGTCACACATCGCCGAGCAGATGGCGACGATCCACATGCCGGCCTCGACCGGCTCGACGGTGTACTTCGCGGAGTCACTCGAGAAGATCGCGGACAACCTCAAGGACTGCCGGCCGACGGTGTTCTTCGGGGTGCCGCGGATCTGGGAGAAGTTCCACGCGGCGGTCGCGGCGAAGCTGACGCAGGTGACGGGCGCGAAGAAGCGGCTCGTCGAGTGGGCGCGCAAGACGTGCAGCGCGGTCAACGCGAAGCGCGATCGTGGCGAGGAGCTGCCAAGCGTCCTCGCGTTGCAGTACGCGCTCGCGAACAAGCTCGTGATCCGCAAGCTCAAGACCGCGCTCGGCTTCGATCGCGCGCGGCTGCTGATCTCGGGCGCTGCCCCGATTGCACCGGACGTGCTCGAGTTCTTCGCGAGCCTCGACATGCCGATCCGCGAGGTCTACGGCCAGTCCGAGGACACTGGCCCGACGTCGTTCAACCTCGCCGGCAAGACCAAGATCGGCACCGTCGGTCCGCCGCTGCCGGGTCTCGAGTGCAAGATCGCGGAGGACGGCGAGATCCTGGTGCGCGGTCCCAACGTCTTCCTCGGATATTTCAAGGAGCCCGAGGCGACGGCAGAGTCCCTCGAGGACGGCTGGCTGAAGTCCGGCGATCTCGGCGCGTTCGACGCCGACGGCTTCCTGACGATCACCGGTCGCAAGAAGGAGATCATCATCACCGCCGGCGGCAAGAACGTCGCGCCGAAGAACATCGAGGCGGCGATCAAGCAGTCGCCACTCGTCGGTGAGGCCGTGGTGATCGGCGATCGCCGCAAGTTCCTGACCGCGCTCGTCACGCTCGACGAGGACGTGGCGCGCAAGCTCGCACCCGACGCGTCGAACGTCGCCGATGCGCCTCAGATCAAGAGCGCGATCCAGGTGCAGATCGATCTGGTGAATCAATCGCTGGCGCGCGTCGAGCAGGTGAAGAAGTTCGCGATCCTGCCGAAGCCGTTCGGCATCGATAGCGGTGAGCTCACGCCCACGATGAAGATCAAGCGCAAGGTCGTCGCGCAGAAGTACGCGAGCCAGATCGAGGCGATGTACGGCGACGGCGGCGACTAGTGGTCGCACCCTGGCCACGCGAGAACTACGTCGCGGGAGGTGGGCCGGCGCAGATCGCGCTGATCGCGCTGTCTTCGGCGAAGCTGCCCGACCCCCTGCCCGTCTCGCGCGCCCGCCACGGCATGCCGGACCACGGTGATGGCGCTGAGTCGATCGCGCTCGTCGCGCGCGACCGTGCCGACGATCCGACGTGGTTCGCGAACCAGGTGCTCGCGCCGTTCACCGAGCTGATCGTGTCCGATCTCGGACCCGACGCGGCGGCCACGGTGCTTGCCGCCGAGCACGCGTACGTGATCGAGGCGCAGCTCGACGATCCCGACGACCTCGGTCACCTGCAGGCAGCCTGGGCGCTCGCGAAGTGTGTGTGCGAGGAGGGCGCGGCGGTCGTGATCGACGTCTACGCGGCACGCGCACACCTCGGCAGCGAGGTCGCCGCGATGCGCGCCGATCGCAGCTTCGACGTCATGCACGAGGTCACCCTGTTCTTCGAGGAGGAGCCCGCCGGCACGCTCGCCGCGTGGTCGCTCGGCCTCAAGAAGTTCGGCCGCCCCGATCTCGTCGTGCTCGGCGTCCGGGCCGACGAGGCGACCGAGGCCGCGCTGCTGCTTCGCGACATCGCCGCGACGCTCGCGTCCGGGGAGCGCATCGAGCCAGGTGACAGCGTCGGCGCACCGGGCGGGCGCACACTCGTCGCCGAGCGCTTCGACCCCGCGCACTCGGCTGCGGTCGCCGTCGACGGCGACGCGATCTTGCTGCGCTGAACAATCAAGGGGCCGCCAGCGGCGACCCCTTGAAGCGATGATCGACTGGCAGAGCGCGCGTCAGTCGATGAGCTTGGCCGGGCCGCAGTTGCCGCCGGCAGCCGTCTGCGCCGCGAGCGTCGAGTCGTAGAACTTCTGCAGCGCGGTCATGCCGATGTTGGTCGTCGGGTTGAACCGGGGGTGCCCGACGATCACCGTGCCGGCATTGTTCATCGCGCCGGTGTTGATGATGACCTTCGCGGGCTCCGAGGCGGTGTCGACGGTGAAGTACTTGAGGAGGTAGCCCGACTGCTCGCTGACGACCTTGAAGAACACGTCGGCGTTGCCGTTCACCATGAAGCCGTCCCCGCCGCCCTGGTGGCAGTTGAGGCACTTCTGGTTGTTGTTCGCGGCGAGCGTGCTCCACGCGCCTGGCATGTTCGCGGCCCTGAAGTTTTCGAGCGTCATGCAGCCGGTCCACGTCGCGAGCATCGCCTTGGGGTCGACCGTCGGCGTCGGGTTCGTGCCCTTGCGCTCGGTCGCCTCGACCGACAGCCAGTTCGTGATCTTGGTGCTCTCGTCCGGCGTGTACGTCACGCCCTGGTGTCCGGCCGTGATCTTCGTGAGGATCGGGGCGATCGAAGTGAAGCCACCCACGATCGTGGGGGCGCGCTCGATCGCCGCGTAGCCGGCGTCGGGGTCCATCGTATAGAACTTGCCGAGCGCGCCGCTGACCGCATCGAGGCTGTGGCAACCACCACCGCTGCACTTCGCCATCGCAGCGTGGACATCGCGCTTGTAGATCGTGGCGCCCATCGTGTTGATGGTGGTGCCGGCGTCCGGCTCGTCCGTGCCGTCATCGCCACCGGTATCGGTGCCACCAACCGCGCCAACACAGCCGGTAACCATCAGCAGACCCGAAACGGCGGCGAGGAGATGGCGCATGGCTGTCACATTTGCAACAGCCGATCCACGGGTGTCACGAACGATCACAGACACTTGTGACCAAGATCGGTGCCGTTTGCCGGGGTCTGTCCCCACGGGGGTGGGGCCTCGCCTGGATCCCCTTGGGCTACACTGGCCGCCATGCCAGCAGGCGAAGGTGTGGCTCTCGTGCGTCCGCGGTATGGCCACCACGGCAAGGTTCTGTTCGTCGATCTGACCGAGCGGACCCATCGGGTCGAGCACATCGACGAGGCGGTCTACCGCGCGTATCTGGGTGGGTACGGGCTTGGCGCGTGGCTCATGTGGAAGCACTTCCCCGCCGGTGCCGACGCGCTGGCACCCGAAGCCTGCTTCTCGATCTGCAGCGGCCTGCTCACCGGGCTGCGCACGCCGTTCTCCGGACGCATCCAGATCGTCGGCAAGTCACCGCTGACCGGGACGTGGGCGGACTCGAACTCCGGCGGCAGCGTGTGCAGTCACCTCCGCCAGGCCGGCTACGACGCGGTGGTCGTGCGCGGCCGCGCGGCCGAGCCAACCGTGCTGGTGATCCGCGACGGCGAGATCAGCTTCGAGCCCGCCGGCGAGCTGTGGGGGCAAGAGATCCCGCAGACGTTCGACGCGCTCAAGCAGAAGTTCGGCGGCAAGCGTGACGTCGGGGTGTCTGCGATCGGCCCGGCCGGCGAGCAGCAGCTGCGAATCGCGTCCGTGATGAACGACCGCTATCACGCGTTCGGCCGGCAGGGCTTCGGCGCGATCTACGGCAGCAAGAACCTCAAGGCGATCGTGGTCTCGGGCTCGGGCGAGATCCCGGTCGCCCAGCCTGCGGAGTTCAAGGCACTCTGCAAGGGCATCACCGACGAGTACAAGCGTGACCTCGGGCTCGTCGGCCGGGTGTTCGCGTACTTCATCAAGCCCAAGGGTTGGCTCGCGTGGATGTACCGGCTGATGACGCGGATGGGCGCCAAGCTGCAATCGCCGACCGCATCGATGCGGCGCGCGTGGTCGCAGCGCGGAACGACCGCCGCGGTCGCGCTCTCGATCGAGAACGGTGACGCACCGATCAAGAACTGGCTCGGCGTTGGCTCGCGGGATTTCCCGCTCGGCAAGCGCGGCATGAAGATCGATGGTGCGGTCGTCGACAAGTACATCACCAAGAAGCTGTCGTGCGGTGACTGTCCGATGCCCTGCAAGGGGATCGTCAAGGTGAAGTCACGCGGGCTCAGCGACGTCCGGCGGCCCGACTACGAGACGATCGTCGGGTTCGGCGCGAACCTCCTCAACGACGACATCGAGCTGATCACCGCCTGTCACGACGCGTGCAACCGCTACGGCATCGATGCCGTGAGCTCGTCGATGACGATCGCGTGGGTGTGCGAGTGCGTCGACAAGGGCATCCTGACGGCCGCGGACCTCGACGGCATCGACATGAAGTGGGGCGACGGCGAGGCCGCGCTCGCACTCACGATCAAGATGGGCAGCGGGCAAGGCTGCGGCGCGTGGCTCGGCCAGGGCGTCAAGCGCGCGTCGGAGCACGTCGGCAAGGGCAGCGACGTGTTCGCGATCCACGTCCACGGCGGTGAGCCCGCGTATCACGACAGCCGGTTCACCTCGCTGATGGGCGTCACGTACATCGCGGACCCGACGCCCGGCCGTCACACCGCCGGCTCGGCCTCGTGGAACGAGACGTTCGGCGTCGGCTTCTCGCTGCCGAAGGCCGCGGACAAGAAGGAATGGAACGTGAAGTGGAAGGGGACCGAGGGCAAGGGCAAGGCCCAGGCGCTGCACTCGAATGCCCACCAGGCGATGAATGGCCTCGGCCTCTGCATGTTCACGATGCTCACCGGCTCGCTGCCGTGGACCGCACTGTTGAACGCCGCGACCGGCTGGACGATGACCGACAGCGACGTGCTCGCGTGCGGCGAGCGCATCCAGAACCTGCGCGCGGCCTTCAACCGCCGCGAGGGCATCACCCCCGACAAGTTCGCGCCCCACCCGCGGATGCTCGGCGAGGGCGACGGCCTGCTCGACGCAGGCCCACTCAAGGGAATCCGCGTGCCCCTACCCGTCCTCCGGGACGATTACTATCAGTCGATGCAGTGGGACAAAACGACCGGAAACCTCTCGAAGGCCCGCGCGACCGAGCTCGGGATGGACGAGATCCTCGACGGGTACACGGCGTAGCAATGTCGAGACGAGAGAGGCCGTCCGGCCGAGCGAGCGCGAGGAACTAAGATGGGCATCTTCGACCGACTTCGTGGCGACCAGGTCCGTATCCACATCGTGATCCGCGGCCGGATCGGCGACGACTGGAAGGACGTCGACACGTACATGAAGGTGCCGGCCGGCACCACGCTGGCGAAGCTCGTCGAGTCCGCCGACGTCGCGAAGATCCCGCTGCGCGAGGCGCTCGAGCACTCGCCGCACCTCAAGGACACGATGATGCTCAATGGCGAGCGGTGCCCGTTCACCGAGAACGCCGAGCGCGTGCTCGCCGAGGGCGACGAGGTCTACCTGCTCGCGCCGCTCGCGGGCGGCTAGATCAACCCGACGAGCAGCGCGCCGTAGACGCGCAACAGCATCGCGAGGTCGGCGTCGTCGAAGTGCAGCGCGGCGCCGACGAAGAAGTCCCGGCCGTATGGCACGCGCGTGAACCAGTTCGGCACCGCGGTGTTGCCGGTGATCACCTGGAGCTCGCCGGGCGCGTTGAGCACGTCATCGACGCCGGCGACCACGTAGATCGAACGGAACACCGCGAACGCGCCGGCGAGCTTCACGCGCGGCGTCGGGCTGAACGACCCGAAGATGTCCGTCGAGAACTTCAGGCGGCCATCCATCAGCAGCATGTCGGCGCCGATGCCGAAGGTCGAATCCTTGAGGCCGCCGCGGAGCTGCATGAAGCCGAACTGCTTGCCGAACTGGAACGTGAACCGCAGCTTGTCGCGGATCTCCTGGCGGCGCGTATACGTGTTCGCGTTGGCGACGTCGCTGAGCTGATCGGTGGGCAGCCCGCCGAGGGCGCTGCGCTCGACCTCGATCAGATAGAACTTGTCGTTGTGAGCGCGCAGCTCGGCGCTCGCATAGAACCGGAACTGGCGCGAGTGAGTGCCGAGCTCGAGCCGCCCGCCGAGCCAGGACTTGAAGCGGTTGAACCCCGCGGTCGCCTCGCGGAGGCCATCGGTCGTGTCCTCGATGTCGTCGGCGAGCTGCGGATCGTTGACCAGCTGACCGAGCGTGCCGCGCCAGTCGTCGCCAGAGCCGTTGTTGATCGCACCCATGACCTCGGCCATCTGGGCGACCGGCTCGTCCATGCGGTCCATGCCTTTGCGCGCGTTCGCGAAGCCCTCGATCATCCCCTGCTTGGCGTCGGCGATCGTGCCGCGCGCGTTCGTGACGCTGTGGTTCCAGCCATCGAGCCGGCCCGGCACCGAGCGGCCATCGGTTGCCATCGCCGCCGCCATCGCCTCGCTCCCGCGCTCCCAGCGCTGCATCGCGCGGTCGGCCAGTGCGAGGGGCCCCTCGACATGACCCGCCGCCAGCCAGCGATCGGCAGCGAGGAGCCGGTTCTCCATCGGGCCCTGCACCCACTGCCGACCGTTGACCATGAAGTCGTGCACGAGCTCGAGGGCGTTGTCGATCTTGGGCATTGCCGTCGCCATCGCGCGCAGCACGGTGTCCGTCGAGCCGCCCTCCTGGACGTGGCCGATCTGGCCGCCCGGCCTGACCATCACCGACGAGGTCCCCGGGATGATCTCGATGTAGCTGTCACCGAACAGCGAGTCCGAGCGCCGCGTCGCGAACGAGTCCACCGGGATCTCGATGGTCTCGTCGAGCCGCATGTCGACACGCGCGAGCCGACCCTCGATCGAGAGCCACGTGATGTCACCGATCCGGACGCCCGCGATGATGACCGGCGATCCCGGCTGCAAGCGCGAGCCGTCGCGGAACATCGCGAACGCCTGGAACTGCCCGCCGACCGTGCTGTCGGGGACCTTGGAATAGATCAGCAAGCCGAACCCGCCGACCACGACGAGAATCAGCCCGATCGTCACCAGGCGAGAGAGCCACCGCACGGCTACATAGTAGCGTCAGTTGTTGCGGGCGCAGTCGAGCGTGAGCGTGATCATCGTCCCTTGTTCGATCACGTCGAAGTCCTCCACCTTGAGGGCGTAGAGGTCCTGGGGCTCGAGGAGGCCATCCCACTTGGCCGTCGTGTAGCGATCACTCTGGGCGGTCAGCGCGATGTTGCCGCCATCCGCGTGATACATGCCGTACTTCTGGAGGGCCCGGGCGACGACCTTGGCGCCCTCGCTCGGCAGGCTGTCGACGGGGTAGTCCGCGCGCAGCCGCATGTGGAAGCCGTAGGCCGGCGAGTCGGGGCCACCGGTCGTCGCGGTGCCGTGAGTTGCCGGACGCACGTAGCCGCGGCGGATCCGGTTATTCGGCAGGATGAACCGGATCGCGTGATTGATCTCGCCGGCCGCGACCTCGTCCGCGGTGAACAGCAGCGGCGCGATCGGGAAGCCCGCGGCATCCGCGCTCGTGCACTGCTCGCCGCGCAGCGTGTCGCCGTAGGTCGCCTGGGTGTCCCAGACCGCGAGGCATCCGCCGTTGAATGCGGAACCGCTGATGTCAGCGCGCCACATCTCGTAGAGCTTACCGGCGCTGCGGTCGTGGACGATCAGGTGACAGTCGCCGTTGCCGTCGCACGCGTAGCCGCTCTCGCCCTCGACGTTGCCCCCAGCGGGTACCGGCACCGGCACGTGATCGCAGTCGGGATCGTAGAAGTCGTCGGTCGTCGTGAAGGTCCGCGTCGGCGTCGAGCTGTCCGCGCCAAGGACGTCGAACGAGAAGTCGACGTGCATCCGATCGCCATTGCCCCAGCCGCCGAGTGCGCGCAGCGCCGCGATCATCGCATCGCTCTGCGGCGACTTCGCCGCGTCACTGACGACGCGATTGAAGAACATCGGCTCCTGGAAGAACGGACCGGCACCGTCAGGAACCGGCGGCGCGTCGTTGCCACCGTTGATCGTGTTCTTGCTCCCACCGCAGGCCGCGGCCAGCACGACCGCCACGAGGATCCGGCGCATGGCGGGCAGGTTCGCACGGCCCCACGCCCGGGCTCAAGCGCTGGATCTCAGCGGGTGCAGCGGTAGGGGTACGAAATCACCGGACCGTTGTCGACGACCTCGAAGTCCTCGACGCGCAGGAACTCGAGATCGCGGTCCGCGAGCAGCCCTGCCCACTTGGCCGTCGTGTAGCGATCGCTGGCGGCGGTCAGGGTGACCTCACCGCCGTCGGCGTGGACCATGCCGTACTTCTGAAGCGCCCGCGCGACGACCTTCGCGCCCTCGTTCGGCAGCGAGTCGATCGGATAGTTGGCCTTGAGCCGGAGGTGCACACCGTACGGCGGCGTGTTCGCCGGGCCCGTCGTGTCGGTGCCGTGGACCGCGGGGCGCACGAAGCCGCGACGTACGCGATCGTTGGGCAGCACGAAGCGGATCGCATGAGTGATCTCGCCGGCCGCGACCTCGTCGGCCGTGAACAGCATCGGCGCGATCGGGAGCCCCGCCGCGTCCGCGCTCGAGCATTGATCGCCACGCAGCGTCTCGTCGTATGCCCGGGTCGTGTCCCAGACCGCGAGGCAGCCACCGCGGAAGTCGCTGGTGATGTCGGCCTTGTACATCTCGTAGAGCTTGCCGCCCTCGCGATCGAGGACGATCAGGTGACAGTCGCCGTCCGAGACACATGCGTAGCCAGGCTCGCCCTCGAGGTTTCCGATCGCCGGCACTGGCACCTCGGCCTGCTCGCAATCGGGCGAGTAGAAGTACTCCGGCGTCGGCGTGAACGGGCGGCGCGGCGTCGTGGTGTCGGCCTCGAGGACCGCGAACGAGAAGTCGATCTGCAAGCGGTTGCCGCGACCCCAGCCGCCCGCGGATCGCAGCCCGGCGATCATCGCGTCGCTGTCGGCCGCCTTCGGTGCGTCCTCGATCACGCGATTGAAGAACATCGGTTCGCTGAAGTACGGGCCGCTGTCGCCAGCGCCGTCACCGCCGCCGCCGCATGCCGCGAGCAGCAATCCGAGCACGACCTTGCCTTGCATCCCGGCGTCTTACTGCACGACGCGTGCGTGGCCACGGTCGCGGGCCCGAGACGGAGCGACGCTGGTAGCCGGGCGAGGCTGCTTCGATCCGTGCCGAGGCGCCCGTGGCGTGCGCCGGCGCGACAGTTATTTCGAGCGGCGCAGGTAGTAGTGCACGCCGCGCTGCGGATGCGAGAGCCGGATCGAGAGCGCGCCGGCCGATGGCGGCTGGACCTTCGCCGCGAAGCGCCGCGCGCCATCGATCGGGATCGAGATGCCCGCGACCGCGGCGGACCAGCCCGGAAGCACGGCGCCGCGGACGTCGATGTCCCCGGTCCACGGCTTTCCGTTCGGCGGCGACTCGATGTAGACCTGCGGCGCGGTCTGATCGAAGTCGATCTTCAGCGTCGACACCCTCGGCTGCTTGGTGCCGTCGATGTCGAACCAGTAGGTGTACTCGCCTTCCTTGAGCTTGCTACCCGGGACGACCACCGATGGCTTGCGCGCGTCGAACGTCTCCTCCTTGCCGGCTTGTGCGAGGTGCAGCTTGAACGTGCTGCCGCTGCCCTTCGCGCTGACCTGCAGGCTCGGGATCTGGCTCTGGTAGGAGATCCGCCAGGTCCGGCCGTCGGCATCGATCGAGTTCTGTGGCGGGATCTTCGGCAGCGCGCGGCGTCCGTCATCACGCACGACGACGACCCGCCCCGACGCGACCGCGCCACCCTCCCCTGCGCCGGTCGTGCAGCGCACCCGGTACGCCCAGCCTCCGGCAGCGACCAGCAGATTTGCGGCTTCCTTGCCCGAGCTGATCTTCGCGGTGCGAAAGCGCGCGTCCTTGTCCATCTCGACGACGCCACCGCCGGGACACTTGTCGCCGAACTGGAACTGCACCGCCGTCGGGGGCCGCGGATCGTGGATCGTCAGGCTCTCGCCGGCGTCCATGCGGAAGTCGAAGTAATTCGGGATCGCCTCGACGACGCGGATCGTCCCCGCCTTCGCGAGCGTCGCGGTCTCGCCGCGCGTCATCGCGAGCTCGCTGCCCGAGGCTCCCGCAAGCTTGCCCGAGCCGCGCGCCATCGTGATCCGCGAGTCGCGCGCGCTGACCCCGAGCCGGGCCTCGGCCGGCGCCGTCGCCGTGCCTTGCAGCGCGAGCGAGCCACCGGGCAGCTGGACCTTCGCTTCGCCGGCCGACGCGACGCGCGCATCGCCGAGCTCGACGACGAAGCCGAGATCATCGGCGATCGACACGCGTGTGCCGCCACCGAGATCGAGCGTGGTGCCACCGGAGATCAGCTTCGCCGACGAGCCGACCCCGATCCGCACCTTCGCGCCCTTCGGCAGGTTGCCCGCGCCGGCGTCGAGTGCGGTCCACTTGGTCTCGCCGGGGAGCTGGATCTCGGCGCGCTTGCCAGTGATCTCGGCGGTGACGCCACTGGTGTCGGCGACCGGCGCCGCGTCGGTCGCGGCGGCGTCGGCGACGACAACGACCGCATCGACCGGCACGCCGGCGTCGACGACCGCGGTCACCGCGACGTCGAGCCCGATGTCGATCGCCTTGCCGACCACGAGCTCGATGGTCTCGCCATTCGCGGTCGAGACCTGGGCGGCGCCGATCGTCAGCTCGACGGTGCTCTGGCCATCGGGGTTCGCGGTGATCCGCACGGTGCCATTGCGAGACAGCTTGACGTCGCCGATGTCGAAGCCATAGTCGCCGGTGCCGGTCAGATCGATCGCGCCGAGCTCCACCGCGATCTTGCTGCTCGTATCGGTGCCGCCGAACCGCAAGACCGTGTGCGGTTGCATCGCGATCAGCGCGCCGCCGGCGATCTTGAGCTGCGCGCCGCCGTCGGCCGTCCGTGCGGCGTCACCGAGGAAGAACTCGGCGCCGACCTTCACGCCCTTCCACTCGGGCCCGCCGTGCTGGCGCTCGATCGGACCGTCGGCCTTCATCAGCTCCGCGATCGCCGCGCTCTTCTTGCTGCACGCAACAGCGAGCACGATGCACAGCCCGAGCACGGCGACTGCGCGCACGCAGCTACTTGCGAAGCTCGAAGTTCTTGACCGCGACGCCATTGGGATCGATCACGACGTCGAGCGTCTGCTCCTTGAAGCCAGGCGCTGTTGCCTTCGCCTTGTACGTGCCCGGCGGCAGATCGATCGACACCGTGCCGTCCGCGGCGGCGGTCGCGGTCGCGCCACTCGGCTCGATCGTGACGATGCCACCCGGGATCGGCTTGCCGGTGCCGGCTGCACGGAGCACCGCACGGAGCTGACCCGGTGGCAGCAGCGGCTCGAGCGCCAGCTTCGCGACCGTGTTCGGTCCCTTCACGAGCGTCAGCGTCTGGGTCGCGGGCTTCTTGCCCTCGACCTCGACGGCGAGCTCGCCGATGGTGTCGTCGAGGTTCGTGGTGCCCGCGACCGTCTTGCCGATCGGCAGCCGGGGCACCGTGTAGTTGCCCTTGTCGTCGGTGGCGCCGGTACCGGAGTGGTTCTTGAGCTTGATCGTGACCCGCGCGCCTACGACCGGCTTGCCGGCCTCGTCGGTGATCGTGCCGGTGACGTCGGCGTACTCGATGACCTCGACGTCGGCCGGGTTCACGTTCTTGGTGATGTGGTCGTCGCTCGCGAGCCGACGCGTGCCGCCGAACCGTCCCTGCAGACCGATGCCTCCCGTGATCGCCGGCTCGTACGCGATCAGCGGGACGTAGTTCATCATCACCTCCGTGGCCTCGATGCCCGGGACCTTCGCGACCTCGACGAAAGCCAGCAGCGACCACTGGTCTGTCAGGTGCAGCCCGCCGTGCACACCGCCGCGAAGCAGCGGTCCGGGCGCGCCATCGCCGATGAAGAAGTCGATGCTGCCCTCGGCGCCGACGAACGCCTTGCCCGCGGGGACCGTGATGTGCGCGCCGCCGACGACGGCGTGAAACTCCGACACGCCGAGCGAGATCCGATCCGCGACCGATAGCCGCTCCGGCTCCTCGACGGACTTCGCGCTGTTGTCGAGCCGGAACCCGGCGTTGAAGCTCAACGTGCCGGGCCCCGCCTGCAGCGACAGCAGCCCGCGCGCCTCGACCGAGATCGCGGATCCCGCGACCGACGGCGCGTCCTTGCCAGGGACCCAGACGCCGAGCTGACCGCCGATCGTCAGCGAGCCCATCGGCTTGCCGGCGCGCACGATCAGCCGTGGATCACCGACGTAGCCGTCTTCCTTCTTGCCGTCGGTTGTCCGAGGGACGCCGAAGTGACGGTCGTAGCGGCCGTCGAGCGTCAGCGCGATCGTGAACAGATCGGTCGGCGCGTACGCGAATGCAAGGTTGCCAACACCACGCCCGAACCGATGCTTGTTGCCGCCCTGGTCGGGTAGAAGCCCGCTGCGCCAGCCGAAGCCGCCGAGCGTCGCTACCGCGAACGTCCCTGCCGGGAGCGTCAGCGCACTCGCAGCGTGAATGCCGCCGGGCAGCGCACCGTAGCCAAGCTGGAGCAGAGGCCCGGCGACCTCGACATCCGCCGTCGCCGAGACCTCGGCCGTCGCGGGCTGAGCGAGCGCGGACGCCGCGACCAGCATGCACAGGCAAGTTGCTCCCCAGCGACGCATCACCGAAAAGTGTACGCGGTTTCCGCTCGCCAATGTCACTGCCCGGACACTCACGAACGGGGCACCTCTGGACTATATAACCGTCAATATCGCAGCCAGCGGACCATCTCGCGCAGGCTCGGTCGCTTGCCATACATGAGGACGCCAACGCGATAGATCTTCGCCGCCGCGCGGACGACGAGCGCGGTCGACAGGATCAAGATCCCGAGCGACAGGGCAACCTCCCCGAGCGACGCGCCGCCGAGGACGTAACGCATCGGCATCAGCAGCGGCGACCAGAACGGCACCATCGTCATCACCGTCGACGCGGTGCCGCGGGGATCGCTGCTGATCACCTGGAAGCAGAGGACGCCGATCACGAGCAGCATCGTGACGGGCATCTGCACCTGCTGGGTCTCCTGCTCGGACGACACCATCGCACCTACCGCGGCATACATCGCGGCGTAGAAGAAGAAGCCGATGATGAAATAGGCCAGGACGACGGCGATCTCGGCGAGCTCGAGTGCAGGCAATGTCGGGCCGGCGCCAGTCACGCCGAACAACCCGAGGAGCTCGTTGCGGTACGCGAGCGTGATCGCGCCCATCGTCAACCACACCGAGACCTGGACGAGCCCGGCCGCGCCGACGCCGAGGATCTTCCCGGCCATCAGCGAGCGCGGCTTGACGGCGGCGACCATGAGCTCCATCACGCGGCTCGTCTTCTCCTGGACGACGCTGCGCATGACGGCCACGCCGTACAGCGTGATCACCATGTAGAGGATGAAGCTCAGGATGTAACCGACGAAGAACGCGGCGAGCCCGGAGGTCGCCTTCGTCGAGCCGGTGTTGAGCTGCGACAGGAAGTTCGGCCGCGCGAGGAGCTTGTCGAGCGTGTCGGGGGAGATGCCGGCACGCCGCCCGCGCTCGCCCTGGACGACCTTGCGGACGCTCTCCTCGAGCATCATCGCGACGATCTGGCTCGACCCGTTGTCGCCCTCGTAGATGATGAACTCGCCCTCGAGCGCGTGCTTCGGGATCACGATGAAGCCGTTGATCTCGTTGTCGCGGATGCGATTCTTCGAGGTCTCGTACGACGTCTCGGGTGGGACGATCTTCGGGATCCACCGCATACCGCGGAGCTCGGCCGCGATCTGCTCGCCGAGCGCACCGGAGCGATCGACGATCTCGACCTTGGCGCCGACGACGCTCTTCGACGCGATCAGCGCCGGGATCACGATCATCGCGACCATGAAGACCGGGCCGAGCAGCGTCATCGCGACAAACCACTTCGACTTGACGCGCTCGAGCAGCTCGCGCCGCGCGATCACGAACGTGTCACGGACGGTCTTCACGCGGTCTCCTCGATCTCGTCGCTCTCGTCGGGGCGGCGCTCGGCGACCGCCGCGCTGTCGCCAACCTTGGCCACGAAGATCTGGTGGAGCGTCGGGGTCACGATCTCGAAGCGGCGCAGCGCGACGCCTGCGGTCACGAATGCCGCGAGCAGCTGTGGCGGCGTTGCACCGTCGGCAAGCCTGACCTCGTAATCGGCATGATCGCCGGCGAGCGGCGGGCGTTTCTCGGCGACGAGCGCGCGATCCTGGATCACGACCTCGGCCTTGTCACGGGCGATCTCGTCGGCGACCTCGATCGCGATCAGGCCATCGAGCGCCGAGGCACGCTTGATGTCACGTAGCTTGCCGTCGAGGACCTTCTTGCCGCGCGCGATGATGCAGACCGCGTCGCAGACCTTCTCGGCCTGCTCCATGACGTGCGTCGAGAACAGCACGGTGCGGCCGGCTTTGCGGATCTCGTCGACGACGTCGCGCAGCACCTCGGAGTTGATCGGATCGAGGCCACTCCACGGCTCGTCGAGGATCACCAGCGCGGGCTCGTGGATCAGCGCGGTCGCGAACTGCACCTTCTGCTGCATGCCCTTCGAGAGGTCCTGCACCTTGTTCTTCGTCCACTGCGAGAGGCCGAGCCGGTCGAGCCAGGTGCCCGCGCGCTTCTTCGACTCGGCGCGCGACAACCCGCGCAGCTCGCCCATGAACTCGATCATGTCGATCACGCGCATCTTCGGGTAGAGCCCGCGCTCCTCGGGGAGGTAGCCGATGTAGGGAGCCGATTCGGCGCCCGGCTTGAGACCGTCGAGCACGGTGATCGTGCCGTGGTCGGGCGCGATGATGTCCGTGATCATGCGGAGCGTCGTCGACTTGCCGGCGCCGTTCGGGCCGAGGATCCCGTAGGCGACGCCGCGCGGCACCGTGAACGACACCCGCTCGACGGCGACATGGTTGCCGAACTGCTTCGTGACCTCGTTGACGACGAGCGCGTTCGCGGACTTCACGCGGCCGCCGGCCTCGCCGCGGGCCACGCCTCGGGCCCGAGGATCGCGCGCTCGAGCACGGCCATCCGGACCGCGACGCCCCAGCTGACCTGGCTCAGGATCACCGCGCGCGGACCATCGGCGACCTGTGGCGACAGCTCGACGCCGCGATTGATCGGGCCCGGGTGCATCACGATCGCGTCGGGCTTCGCGTAGGCCAGCGAGCGCTCGGAGAGCCCGAACGTGCGCGACAGCTCGCGGGTATTCGGGAACCGCGGCGCCTCGCCCTCGAAGCGCTCGTGCTGGACCCGCAGCATCATCACGACGTCGGCGCCCTCGAGCCCCTCGTCGAGCCGGGTCACGACGCGCACTCGCTCGCGCGTGAGGTCGCCGCCGATCAGCTCGATGCCGCGCGGGATCAGCGTCCACGGCGCGACGAGCCGCACCCGCGCTCCGAGCTTCGCGAGACAGAGGATGTTCGAGCGCGCGACCCGCGAGTGCGAGATGTCGCCGACGATCGCGATCTCGAGGCCCTCGACCTTGCCCTTGTTGCGGCGGATCGTGGCGGCGTCGAGGAGCGCCTGGGTCGGGTGCTCGTGCTGGCCATCGCCGGCGTTGATCACCGCGCAGCTGACCTCCTTCGTCAGCATCGCCGCGGCACCGCCGAACGAGTGGCGGACGACGATGCAGTCGGGGAACATCGCCTCGAGGTTGTCGGCGGTGTCGAGCAGCGTCTCGCCCTTGCTCGTCGACGACGCGGACGCGCTGATGTTGATCGCCTCGGCAGACAGCCGCTTCGCCGCGATCTCGAACGACGTGCGCGTGCGCGTCGAGTTCTCGAAGAACATGTTGATCACCGTGCGACCGCGCAGCGACGTCAGCTTCTTGATCGGCTCGCTCGCGAGAGACCAGTACGCGTCGGCGTGGTCCAGGATCCGGATGATCTCCACCGCTTCGAGGTCAGCGATGCTCACCAGGTGATGCGGCACGTCCCTCGTATAGCAGAACCTAATGATATGGTGGGTCGTGTCCGGAGATCGGGTCGATCGGACCGGTCAGATCATCGGTGGGCGATTTCGCATCGATGCGCTGATCGGCAAGGGTTCGATGGCGGACGTCTACCGCGCCCTCGACGCGACGACCAACGAGTTTGTCGCTCTCAAGATCTTGCGGACCTCGCTCGACGGTGACCCGGCCGCCCGCCAGCGGTTCACCCGCGAGGCCGAGGTTCAGGCGCGGCTCCGGCACCGCAACGTCGCGTCGCTGCTCGCCACCGGCGTCACCGAGCAGACCGAGCCATATCTCGCGATGGAGCTGCTGCGCGGCAAGACGCTACGCGGCGTGATCAAGCGCGAGGGCCAGCTCGAGCCGCGACGCGCCGCGAGCTACACGTGGCAGGCGTTGCAGGGGCTCGCGGCGGTCCACGCGGCCGGCGTCCTCCATCGCGATCTCAAGCCCGCGAACATCATGCTCGAGCCCTCGGTGGGTCCCACCGATCGCGTCGTGCTGATCGACTTCGGGTTCGCGAGCGTCGAGGGCAGCGCCAAGCTCACGCAGCAAGGGGCGATCGTCGGCAGCCTGTCGTACATCGCGCCCGAGCGCCTGCGCGGCGAGGAGATCGATCAGCGCAGCGATCTCTACGCGATCGGTATCATCCTGTACGAGCTGCTGACCGGAGAGCTGCCATTCGACGCGGCGAACGATCTCGATCTCGTCGACCAGCACCTGTCAGCGCCGCCGCCACCGCTCGGGCCCCAGTTTCCGCCGGCGTTCGCCGCTCTGATCGAACGCGCCCTCGCCAAGCACCAGGAGGACCGGTTCCCGGACGCGCTCGCGATGGCTGCGGCCCTCGAGGCTGCGGCCGTGGAGCTGGGTCAGTCCTGATCTTCGAAACGCAGGTTTACAGCCGCGAGCAGCACCTCCGGTCCGCTACCCGTCAGCGACGTGTGCTGAGGGTCCACAGCAGCTGGGCAAGCGCTGCGCCTGCCTCGGCGTCCCGCGATTTCCACATCGCAGCGAGCAGCGCTGCTTTCGTGGTCGGCGCCACGACGCGAATGACCTTCGCCTCGATCAAGAACTTCGGTGCGAGCTCGGGAACGTCGAACTGAATTCGGATGAGCTCGCCCGTCTCGAACTCGACATTGCGATCGTTGCGCAAGAGGACGCCGCCGGCAGAGATGTTGATGACGGTAAGGGTCTCGCTCTGCCTGTCGTGAGTCAGCCCGACCTGCACGACGAGCTCGAAACGCTCTTGCTGTCGGCGTTCAGCACCGGGACGCGACTGCTCTTCGGACATGCGTGAAGCATGAACGATTCTGTCGGGCGAAGCAGCTCTACATGCGGGCGCGTGTGCCGAACCGGGACGGCACCCGCTAGACTGCGGCGGTGAAGCTCCCGCCAGGACCGAGCACGCAGCCGATCGTGAGCATCGTGCGCTGGCTGCGATCACCGCTGCCGATGCTCGACGAGCTCGCAGCCGCGTATGGCACGGCGTTCTCGCTACGCATCCCGCGTATGCCCGAGCCCATGGTCTTCTTCTCGGATCCGGCCGCGATCAAGGAGATCTGGTCCAGCGACCCGGAGACGCTGCGCGCGGGCGAGGCCAACATCATCCTGCGCGCCGCGCTTGGCCCGAGCTCGCTGTTGCTCCTTGACGGCGTCGAGCACCTGCGCGAGCGGCGGCTGATGCTGCCGCCGTTTCACGGCGATCGCATGCGCGCATATGGCGCGGCGATGCGTGACGCGACGCTGCGCGAGGTCGGGCGTTGGCCCATCGGCCGCACGCTCCCGGTGCACGCATCGATGCAGGCGATCACACTCGATGTGATCATGCGGACGATCTTCGGCGTCGGCGATGATCCCGAGCTCGCGCCGCTGCGCGATGCGCTCGTGCGGTGGACGACGCTCGGCACCTCGCGCGTCGGCACCGCGCTGCTCTTGCTCACGCCTCCCGAGTACGCGCAGCGTGTGCAAGCGCTCGCCTCGCGCGGTGTCGGTCGCTTCTTGCCGTGGGCGCCGATCGTGCGCGCGCAACGTGACGCGGATCGCCTCGTGCGCGACATCATCGCGCAGCGCCGGCGCGACGGGACGGCAGGCCGCGATGACGTGCTGTCGATGCTGCTCGACGCCCGCGACGAGCATGGCAACGCGATGACCGACGACGAGCTGCGCGACGAGATGCTCACGCTCCTCCTCGCCGGGCACGAGACAACCGCGACCACGCTGGCGTGGGCGCTCCACCACCTGCTCGCGAGTCCGGCATGGCTCGCGCGTGTGCGTGCGGAGGTTGACGAGGTCGTCGGCGTGCGCGGACTCGTCGCGAGTGAACACCTGGAGCGCCTCGTACTCGTCGACGCGACGATCAAGGAAACGCTGCGGCTCACGCCGATCATCCCGCTCGTGGCGCGCCGCGTCGCGCGTCCGACGACGATCGGCGGCTACGCGTTGCCGGCGAACTCGATCGCGTGCGCATCGATCTACCTCGTCCACCATCGCGCCGACCTGTGGTCCGAGCCGAGGCGATTCGACCCGTCGCGCTTCGTCGGCAAGAAGCCCGATCCGACGCACTACTTCCCGTTCGGCGGCGGAACGCGGCGGTGTCTGGGGATGGCGTTCGCGAGCTACGAGATGAAGGTCGTGCTCGCCTCGCTGCTCGCGCACGTTGATCTTGCTCCGGCACCCGGCGCGCGCGTGCGGCTCGTGCGCCGCGGCATCACGCTCGCACCGTCAGGCGGGATGCCGCTGATCGTCACTCGCCGTCGATAAGCCAGTTGTTCGGCGGGTAACGTTCGTAAAGCGCCGCCGTCATCTGCGGATCTGCCGTGACGGCTTGAATAAATCCGCGACCGGCCTGCGCGGCCGAACTGCCGAGGTGCAGGGTGCACGGTAGACCGGACGGCTCTCCGAGGCGTTCGAGTCGGGATGTTCCGAGTGCTCGCGTTCTTGGGTTGTCTGGTAGCTGCCACGCCGGTGGCCGCCGGCCCCCCGCGCGTGGTGGCCCACCCGCCGCTCCCTGCGTGGTCGGTCGGCGTGTCGTTCGGCGGCCTCGCCGCATCGCTCGGCCCGGTCGCGGTCGGCGGCATGGGCGGCACGGCCGAGCTCGCCCTGGGACACGAGCGCTGGCAGCTGTTCGGCGAGGCCACGGTGATGCGCGTCACCGCCGGCGATCATGACGCACCGGTTGTCGGGATGCGCCAGCGCGCCGGGCTCGGCGCGCGCTACCTCGCTCGCTCGTTCCACCTCGACCGCAGTGGTGGGGTCGAGCTGATGCTGGAGGCGGGCCTCGGCGCCGAGGCGTATCGCTGGTCCGGCGGCGGCCATCTCGCGCGGCCCGATCTGGGTTTTGGCTGGAGCGTGAAGGTGCGGATGTTCCACCTGCCGCTCTCCGTCGGCCTCGGGATCCGACTCGCGGTCTCACCATCGTTCGGCGATACCGGAACGGCGGCGCGCGTGGTCTGTCGTGGCGTGTGTCCACCGACGGCAGCGCGGCCGCTCGACTTCAGCTTCTCGCCGACGCTGGGGATCTCGTGGTGAGCCGCGCGACGATCTTCGTGGCGCTCGTCGTGGCGCTTTTTGCGGCGGGCCCGGCAGGCGCCGACGTCATGATCGCGCACGATCCACCACCGGCTCGTCCCCCGATCCCGGTGGTCGATGTGGCCGAGGTCGAGCCCGCGCCTGCCGTGGGTTCGCTGGGCTTCCGCCTCGGCCTCGGCAGTATCGTGGTGGATGACGTGCTGCGGGTCGTCGGGGCGTTTGGCGCCGCGTGGAACCGCCCGCTCACGACCTCCACGGACATCGGGCTCGAGTACGAATGGCTTCATGTCGGCGCGACAACCGCAGAGCCCGGCGCCGAGCCGCGTGGCAGCGGGACTGGCCATCGCGCGAGTGCGACCGTGCGCTACGAGCTCGCGCACACAACCACGTCGCGTATCCAGCTACGCTTCTACGTCGCCGCCGAGGCCGGCCTGGGCGCGACGTACGTGTCCGATCCATCGCTCGGCGACCGCCTGATCGGTCATGCCCTGCTAGGGCTGCGCGCCGGCTACGAGCTGCCCGCGCCCGGACCCTCGCCATCGAAAACCTTCGACGCGCACCTCCTGGTTCGCGCCTTGCCGACGACCGAGGGTACGGGGTGGTTGTTCGGCCTCGGCATGGAGTGGGGCGGCGGCTGAGCTGGCGGCTGGCCGCGATCAGTTGATCACGATCTGCTTGAGATCGAGGCCGCCGGCGAACATGTACGAGACCGCGTTCGAGTAGCCGTAGACGAGGACGCCGCAGCCGCCTGGGCACGTGACCTTGTGCTGGCCGGCGTTCACGACGTGGCGGGTCGCGCGATACATGCCGTTCGCGAACGCCGTCATCTGGATCGGCAAGCCGTCGACGAGCACCGCGCCGTTCGTGGGCGCCGCGATCGACAGGAAGTTCTTGGTGTACTGCGACGGCGTCAGGATCGTGTAGTCGGTGCGGAACTGCTCGGTCGGCACCGCGATCGCCATCGACGGATCGCCCTCGCCCACCGCGCCGCCGAAGAACGGGTCCTGCCAGATCGCCGACTGCAGGTAGTGACCGACGAGCACCGGCTCGGATGCGGTGATCGCGGTGTCCGCGGCGATCTTGACCTGACAGTGCTGGCCGGGCTGCAACGTCGGGCACGTGCCGGTCGGCGGCGGGTCGAACGTCAGCGTCGTGTTCGGCTTCTGCGCCATGATCCGGAGGACGTCGAGCTCCTTCGTGCCACGCGGCTGGCTGCGCGCGATCGCGAACGTCTTCCCCCACGTCGACGTCGGGAACATCATGTCCTCGATGTGATCGGCGCAGCACGGGCCGACGACGTTGGTCTGGTTCGGCGGCGTCATCTCGCCAAAGCCCATCGCCTCGTGACCGCCGAACACGCCGAACGTCGAGGTGCCGTTGACCGAGCGAACCTTGGTGCCGGTGAGGTCGCCGCCCGGCGAGGCCTGGAGCGTCAGGATGTCGTGCGCGTTCAGCGTGAACATCGTCGGCGCGTTCGCCGCGATCGAGACCTGCGTCGCGCTCGCGCGCACCGTCGCGGTCGGCGTGACCTCGATGACCGTGTTGTCCTCCCACGCCACGACCGCGAGGTACCCGTGATAGCTGTGGTTGCCCGGCGCCGGCATCCGCCGATCCTCGGTGGGCCAGCTCATCGTGAAGTACTCGACGTCGTACGCGGTGCGCGGGATCAGCAGCGACACGCTGCGCATGAACGTCGTGCCGTTCGCGGCGGTCACCGTGACGTTGACCGTGCGCGACTGCGGGTTCGAGACGACCATCGCGAACGGCGACTTCTGGGCGTCGAGGATGCAGACGTTCATGCTCTTGCACGTGAAGTTCGCGGGGCACGTATTGCCCGGCGGATCACAGAGGCCGGCGACCTGGGAGTTGTTCGCGTTGCCGCACGCCTGGATCGTCACGTTCTTCACGCCGGGTGCGCCGGCGCAGTTGATCGAGCCCTGCGTGCCGATCACCTCGACGGCATTATCGAGATCCGCCGCCCAGTACTCGCAGCCGACGTAGCTCTTGTTCGTCGCCGCATCGGCGCAGGCGTTCACGCACTGGCCGTTCTGACAGATGTTCTGGCCGGTGCACTCCTCGACCTGACCGCCGACGTTGCCGCTTGGATCGCAGGCGAACACGTTGCCGTCCTTGCAGACGTTGACGCCGGGGTTGCACTGCGCGCAGCCGATCGCGTCGACGCAGGTGATCGGACAGTCCTCCTGGGTCGCCCACGTGCCCTGGTTGCAGACCTGGTACGTGCTCGCGGCGCAGCGATGCGTGCCGTCGGTGCAGTCCGGCGCGGTGGCATCGGACTCGGTGTCGTCGCCGGAGCTGTTTCGGTTCGAGGGTCCGCATCCGAGGCCCAGGCCAAGGACGACGCCGAACAGCAGCGCGAGACAAGTCACGTGGCGCATGGGTGCTCCGATCAGTTGCAGGCGCCGGTGGCGCAGTCACACGGTGCCGGGGCATCGGCGAGCTTGCACTCGTCGACGACGACGTTCTGCAGCAGGAACTGCTCGACCTGGCGGAGCGCCGCCGGGTTGCGGTTGACGCCGGAGTGCGTGCCGTTGTCTTCATTCGGCGGGACATTGGTGTCCGGCGGGAGCGGCAGCGGGTGCTCGTCGTAGAGCGTGACGCCGTTCGGTAGCGGCCCTGCCGCGAGCGGCAGCCCCCATGCCGGCTTGACCGACGGTGCGAGCATCGGCAGCCCCATCTCGCGCGCGACCATCTCGGTCGCGATGTTGGTCACGAGGCTATCGCCGATCGCGTACCACATCAGGATGTTCTTCACGGGGTTGCCGAACAGCGGGTCCTTGATCACGTGCGCGGCGGTCGTGATCGGATCGTAGGGCTCGAAGCCCATGCCGAGGCTCATCGCGAGGTTCAGCTGGTAGTACTCGGGCTCCACGTACGCGCCCTGCGCCGCACCGAGGAGCAGCGACCACGCGGTCGACCGCTCGAACAGCATCGACCAGTTGCCGCCGGGGACCGCGAGCACGCCCTTCGTGATGTTCGGGTCGTACGCCATGAACGTGTTGCCCATGATCCCGCCGAGCGAGCCACCGACGTAGTACGTGCGGGCGGGATCGATCACCGGCACACCGTTGAACTGGAACTCCGGCGCGGCAGCCATCGGCCCACGTGCGACCGACTCGAGCGCGATGAAGTCGATCACCGACTGCGCGAGCTTCTCGGTGATCTGCGGGCCGCGCGTGAGATCGTTGACCGCGAGCGCCGCGAGCGCGACCTGGCGCGACGTCAGGCCGATGAAGTCACCCGCGATCACGATCAGGCAGTGATCCTGCGCGAGCTGGATGACGAAGTCGTCCTCGAGGTACTCCGCCGACGAGCCGAACAGGCCGTGGCCGAAGATGATCGTCGGGCGCGGCAGCGGCATGGTCTGTACGCAGGTCGGGACCACGGCGGCGAACTTGGCGTCGCGGAGGCCGCTGGCGATCGGCGTGTGGCTCGCGTCGCGCTGGAGCACCGACGAGTCGGCCTCGCCGTTGGTCAAGAAGTTCGGCGACTTGAAGGTGCCGAGATAGCGGCGGTACGTCGACGCGGTGTTCGACTGCGCGGTCGCGGTGAACGACAGGTTCGCGCCGTTGGTGCCGATCGCGGGGAGCGCCGCGGCGCGCATCGCCGTCAGGTCGGCGCGCAGGAAGTCATCGGAGACCGTCACGAAGTCCCACGCGAGCACGAGCTCGGCGCGCGGCACGCCGGCGGCCTCGAGTGCCGCGAACATCGCCGGTGCGCCCTCCTGCAGCGTGGCGAACAGCGGGTGACTGAAGCCGCGGCCGTCGCGGAGCGCCGCGAAGCCAGGCGAGACCGGCAGCTCACCGCCGTCGGCGGCCTTCACGGTCCTGCGGATGCCGACCGCGTAGCGCGACTTCGGGTTCAGCCGGGCAAGCGGGCGGATGATCAGCGCGCGCTTCGCGACCTCGACGGTGTTCTGGTCGATCTCGGCGAAGAACGGCACGCGCTCGCCGGTCGAGATCTCGACGAACACGATGGGCGAGTCGGCCGCGAGCGAGGCGTCGGGCTCCTTGAACGTCGGCAGGCCCTGCGCGGACACGCCGGTCGGGAACATCGCGAGCAGCGGTGCGACGGCCGAGAACCCGTCCCAGCGGTTGAAGGCATCGGGCTCGAGGACGACACCGTCGACGTTGATCGGCACAGCGCCGCGCGGAATCGCGAGCCGGAAGCCGGTCGGCGAGCCGGTGTCGGCCTTCGCGTAGATCATCGACGGCCATGGCAACATGCAGCCCTGGCCACCGAGAGGATTACAGTCGTCGGGAATGCCGCTCGTGTTGCCGTCGTCGCCGCACGCGGCCGAGACAAGCAGCCCGAGTGCCAGAGCGAGTGGCGAAGCACGGACGGCGCGGTTCCTCATTGCGACGGACCCTAGCACCGGCGCCGCGTCGGCGGGCAGGCCACTTCTGGTGTGGCACCGCTCACCTTGCCGCGGCCATGGGTTTTCGCGACTCTCCGGCGGCCCGGTGTACGTCCCGCTCCTCGACAAGCTCCTCTATCGCCACCCGTTCGAGGGCGGTAGCGCACGGCGTTATGCCCGGCTCGAGCAGCGCGCGTTCGGCGACCTCGACGCTCGCCTCCTCGTCACGCTCGACCTCGCGGGTGCCCGGCGCTTCCTCGACCTCGGGTGCGGCCCCGGCACGCTGGCCCGCGCCGCTCGCGTCAACCATCCGGGCCTCCAGGTGATCGCGATCGATCCGAGCCGCGACTTCGCGAGCCGGCCCGGGTTCGTGCGCGCAGCCGGCGAGGCGCTGCCACTCGCCGATCGCTCGATCGACGTCGCGGCGTGCGTGTCCTCGATCCGTCACGTCCGTGACCGCGCCACCACGCTCGCCGAGCTTCGCCGCGTCGTCCACGGTCGTCTCGTGATCGTCGAGCTCGATCCGGCCGCCGACCGCACGCGGATCGCGAACCACGCCAACCAGCTCGGCTCGGCGATCCTGAAGCATCTGTTCGGTCCGCTCGTCGTCAAGACTGCTCCGCCCGCGGACACGATCGTCGAGCTCGCCGAGGCGGCGGGCTGGCGCTGCCAGGAGCGACGCTCCGATCCGATCCAGCCCGTCTTCATCCTGGAGCTCGCGTGAGGGGCTGGTTACGCCGCACGACCGAGCTGCACGACGAGCTCGCATCGATCGCCGATCCCGATCCACGGTGGTGGCTCCTCGCCGGTGGTGTCGCCGCTGCCGAGCCGTGGCCTGCCCGCGCGTCCTACGTCCAGTCCGATGGCGATCCCGTCGAGGACACCCTGCTCGCGCACCGCGCGCCGCCTCCCGCCGATCCGCTCGCCGACGCGATCGCTCGCGCGCGTGCTGCGCGCACCGCGGTCCGCGCACTCGATGGCGAGTTCCCGGGCCAGCCCCTCGCGGTCACCGTCCGCCGCGGCGCCGGCACCACCACGGAGCCAAGCACCCTCGACGTCGCGGCGTTCGCGATCGGCGCGCACTGTCTCGTCGCTGCGCTCGACGATCCGACGCTTCCCACACAGCTCGCCGCCGTCGCGCGTGGCGAGGCACCCCGCCCGTGGCACGGCGCGACGCCGTTCGTCTGCCTGACCCTCGGCGATGATCCACTCGCGGTCGCGCGCCACGCCCACCGTCGCGCATGGACCGACCAGGGTGGCCCGTGGCTCGGCCTCGGCCGCAGCGGCGAGCTCACCACGATCTCGACCTGCCACATGATCATCGACGGCTACGCCCACGCGTGCCTCGCCGCCCGCATCGGGGACGGTGTCAACCT
The DNA here is from genome assembly GCA_013812655.1 of Deltaproteobacteria bacterium. Lineage (GTDB taxonomy): Bacteria > Myxococcota_A > Polyangia > Haliangiales > Haliangiaceae > JABFXX01. Next base: position 50,403 of record JACCTC010000127.1, read on the forward strand.
TGTCATCCCTTCGGGTTCGCCTGGACCCGCAAGGTCGACAGGGTTGCCACCGTCCCCGGTCGCACGGTTGACAGGGTTGACACCGTCCCCGGTCGCCGGCGTGGTGCCGCTCGGGGTGGCGTGGCGCGAGCTCGCGGCGCCGGTGCCGCGAGCGGTCCCGCTCGCGTATGCACTCGGTCGCCTGTTGCATGCTCGCGTGGGTCGCCGGGACGCTCGGTTCTCGCCAACGTTCCAGATCCCGATCGCACCCGGCCACCGCGACGATCCGATGCGCCGGCGGCGACGCGTGGTCCCCGCGATCGTCAGCGTGCGGTTCGCGGACGGCGTACCCGAGCCGTTCGCGGCGTTCGAGGTCCGTGCGCGCGAGGCGCTCGCCCGCGAGGCGCACGGGGTCGGATTGTGCTCGCGGCTGCTCGCGGCGGCGAAGGCGGCGCCGGCGCCGATCGCCTGGAAGCGCAAGGGGATCAGCGCGCAGCGCCCGCGCTGGCTCGATCGGTTCGCCGACGCGATCGGCGGCCGGGCCTGCCTGTCGCGGATGCGGTTCGAAGTCGCGACGCCGCCGATCTGCGCGGTGTCGTCACCGGCGCGCCTCGCGACGCCTCACGACCCGATCGGCGCGTGCGTGATCACCGTGCTCGAGGATGGCACGCGGGGCGCGATCACCGCATGCGGCTCGGGCCTCGCCGGCACGCCGGCGTCGGCGGCCGAGTTGCTCGACGAGCTGTTCGAGCTGTTGCCCTAACGCTTGGTGTCCCGGTTCGCATCGTCGATCGCCTGCGCCAGCGCGTCGTCGATCGGCGTGAACGAGACCGAGGGCGTCCAGCGCGGCTTGCGGATGCGCAGCACGTCGGCCTTTCGCGCGATCGGCGAGCGGATGGCGGCCACGAGCCACGTCAGCTCGAAGAGGACCTCGGCGATGCTCGGGCGATCCCAGCGATCGCGCGCGAGCATCTGATCGACGAGGCGGGTCAGCTCCGGTGGGACCTCGGGGCAGTGCACCTCGGTCGGCACGTGCTGCGTCGAGCCGTCGCTCGCCGTCGCGATCGCGTGGCCACTGTACGGCAGCGTGCCGGTGAGGATCTGGTACGCGATCACGCCGAGTGCGTAGACGTCGGTGCGGTCATCGATCGGATCGCCGCACACGAGCTCGGGCGACGTATAGCTCCACGACGCGGCGTTCGGTATGCACGGGCTGTTCGCGGCGTCGTGCGCGCGGGCATCGGCCCAGTCCGGGATGCACACGGGGAACCCGCGCGCGCGTCCGGTCAGCACGATCCGATCCGGCCGCAAGCCACAGTGGATCACGCCGCGGCGCGCCGCGTGATCGAGCACGGCGGCGATGTCACGCAGCATCGCGATCGCGTCGATGCGATCGATCGAGCCTGATGGGAGCACGCTCGTCACCTTGGCGCCGTCGACGAGCTCGCGCGCGAACCACGGCCGGCGGTCGGGCAGCATCCCCGATTCGTAGAGCCGTGCGACGCCGGGATGCTGGAGCGCCTCGAGGATGCACGCCTCGCGCAGCACGTGGATCGCGAGCGGCTGCTTGATCGCGGGCTGATCCAGCGACGGTGCGTGCATCACCTTGAGCACGGCATGCCGCGGCAGCACCTGATGCACCACGCGATACGAGATCCCCGTCGTATCCGCGGACAGCTCGTCCTCGATCCGGTACAGGCCGATGCGATCGATTTCCCCGAGCCGTCCTGAAGCTGAAGCCGCCATCGCCTGGCTATAACCAGAAGCCGCGACCGAAAGCATCGGGCTCGCCTGACATCTCGATCACAGGGTGCTGACGAGGCTGCAACCGACCGTGCGCAGCACGCCGGCGACGCGTCAGCTTCGTTACGAGTTCTCGCGCGGGTGCTCCAGCGGCGACGCTGCGCGGGCCGTCACGGCATCTGGTTCTTGCGAGCCGCGAGCATCTCGATCAGATCCATCTTCGTCAGGATGCCGGTCACGGTGCGCTGATCGTCGACGACGATCGCCACCTCGCCGCGCTCGAAGATCCGCGGCAGCTCGCTCGAGCTCGCGTTGAGCGCGACCGTCGAGACCTTGCGCTCCATGATCTCCGCCGCGATCGTGTCCTTGGTCACGCGACCTGCCACGAGGTGATGCAGGAGATCGCTCTCGGTCAGGATGCCGGCGAGCTTGCCCTCGTCGAGGACGGGCATCTGCGAGATGCCGTGCTCCTTGAACAGCTCGGTCGCGCGGCCCAGCTTGTCGTTGAGGTCGAGCGCGATCACCTCGCGCCGGCCGAGCGCACGCACGACGTCACCGACGGTGCCGACCTCCCAGTCGCCCTTGACGAAGCCCTGCTGCCGCATCCAGCGGTCGTCGACGAACTTCGTCAGGTAGTTGCGGATCGAGTCCGCGAGGATCACGACGACGCGCTTGCCGGGTCCGAGCTCGCGGCAGACCTGGAGCGCGGCCCACACCGCCGACCCGGCCGAGCCACCGACGAGCAGGCCCTCCTGGCGGATCAGCTGGCGCGCCATCAGGAACGAGTCGCGATCGTTGGACTTGATCCACTGATCGACGAGCCGGCGATCGAGCACGTCGGGGATGAAGTCGTAGCCGATGCCCTCGACCTTGTAGCTCTTGATCTCGCCGGGCCCCGCGAGGATCGAGCCCTCGGGATCGACGCCGACGATCTTGCAGCCCGGCAACTCGCGCTTGATGACCCGCGCGACGCCCGTGATCGTGCCGCCCGTGCCCGCCGTCATCACCACCGCGTCGAGCTTGCCCCCGCATTGATCGATGATCTCGCGACCCGTGCCCTCCTCGTGCGCGATCGGGTTCGACGGGTTCGCGTACTGATCGAGGATGTGCGAATTCGGGATGACTTCCTTGAGCCGCTTGGCGACGCCGATGTGACTCTCCGGTGAGTCCCACGCCGCCTCGGTGGGCGTGCGAATGATCTCGGCACCGAGCGCCTCGAGGACGACCTGCTTCTCCTGCGACATCTTCTCGGGCAGCGTGATGATGACGCGGTATCCGCGCACCGCCGCCGCCATCGCGATGCCGATGCCGGTGTTGCCGCTCGTCGGCTCGATCAGCGTGTCGCCGGGCTTGATGCGCCCCTCGCGCTCGGCGTCGAGCAGCATGCGGACGCCGATGCGATCCTTGACGGAGCCGCCGGGGTTCATGAACTCGCACTTGCCGAGTAGCTCGCAGGGCAGGCCCTTCGAGATGCGCGACAGCCGCACCATCGGGGTGTGGCCGGTGGTATCCAGGATCGAATCGAAAATGTGCTCCGTCGACATCGCGCGGAGCTTACTGCATCGCGCGCGCCGCGGCCCTTAGCCGACGATCGGCAATTCGAAGAAGAACCGCGAGCCCTGGCCCGGGCTGCTGATCACGCCGATCCGGCCGCGGTGTGCGTCGACGATGCGCCGGCTGATGAACAGCCCGAGACCGTGCCCATCGTGGCGCTCGGCGCCCGGCATGCGCCGGTAGCGATCGAACACGTTGCGTGCTTGCTCGGGCGTCAGCCCGGCGCCGCGATCGGCGACCGAGACCCGGGCGCGCTGCTGCACGCGATCGAGCACGATCGTGACCGGCGTGGTGCTGTACTTCAGCGCGTTGCTGACGAAGTTGGCGAGCACGCGCTCGAGGCGATTCGCGTCCGCGTTGACCGTGGCCGGCTCCTTGATCTGCACGACCACCCGGTTCCGATCGACCGAGGACACGGCGCGCTCGATGGTGCTCGCGACCAGCTGGCCGAGGTCGAGCTCCTGGAGCCGCAGCTGCAGGGTGCCGGCGTCGACCGAGGCGAGGTCGAGGATGTCGCCGACCAGCCTGTTCACGTACGAAGCATTCTGGACGATGCGCTCGAGGCTACGCCGCACCGCGGAGAGCTCGGCGAGCATCGGGTTCTGCTCGAGCAACTCGGCCTCGAGCATGATGATCGAGAGCGGCGTCCGGACGTCGTGTGCGATCAGCGTCGTGCGCTCGTCGACGTTCCCTTGCGCCTCGCGCGCGCGTTGCGCGAGGTCGTCGCGCGTGCCCTTCGCGACGGCTGGCGACACCTCGACCGGGGCCGCATCGTCGACGGCCGCGGCGGGTGGCCGCTGCGGGCCGTGCCGTGTGGGGGTGCGAAGCCTCGACATGACAATCTCGTTCTCAGTGTCAGCGGCCGCGAAACCGGATGCAACTCTGCCGGTGTGTGACGACCGCCCACAATCCTCGCGCGATGTCCGAGGTGGCTCCATCAAGCGCGCGATAATTCTCGGCCGCGCTGGCGGATCGCACGGATCACACGATCACGTCGCGGATCATCTCGCGGTCGTCTCACTCAGTACGCGGACGGATCGCTCGCGACGCCGTCGCACTCGCAGACGTAGCGACGCCCCTGCGAACACAGTTGATCGATGTAGTTGTACGCGGGGCTCTCGGTCTCGACACAGCGCTCGGTGGTCACCACGTCCGGCTCGCCCGCCGCCCACGGCAGGTACGTCGCGGGCACGCCGGTGACGGTGAGCCACGTCCCGAGCGTCACGCGATCGGTCACGCCGACCCACAGGTCGCGCGCCGGCAACAGCGCCGTGATGAGGTCGCGTTCGTTCTGGGTCTCGAAGATCGCGAGGTGCTGGCCATCCGCGGCGCACGCGGCCTGCGCCTGATCCCAGCTGATCGAGTCATCGACCGCGCGGTACCTCGAGGTCGTGGCGCCGACTGTCTGGTAGCTCGCCGGACAGGGCGCGAGGAAGCCATCTGGCCGCAGACCGTCGGTGATGCTGTCGCCGGTCGAGCCGTCGGCGGGCATCATGTCGCCGACTCGCTCGAAGCCGATCCGGCAGCCCGCCGCGAGCACCAGCACGCAGCACACACCCGTCCTGCTTGGCCCCACGTCCCCAGAATACGCGTGGCGCGCAACAATGTGTGCCTGTCGAGGACCCTCGATCTCACACGGTCACCGCCGCTGGGGCGCCCGGCGCCGGGCCGGACTCGCATAGCGGTCGCGTCCAAACGATGGTAATCAGGCCCAGATGTCGTCCGTGGACCAGCTCCTCGATCTCCTCGACCGCCGCATCGTCGTCCTCGACGGAGCGATGGGCACGATGATCCAGGATCTCGGCCTCGCCGACGAGGCGGTGTGGCGCGGCGAGCGGTTCGCGAACCACGCGGTCTCGCTCAAGGGCTGCAGCGATCTGCTCGCGCTCACCCAGCCCGCCGCGATCGAGGATATCCATTACCGCTTCCTGAAGGCCGGCGCCGACATCGTCGAGACCAACACCTTCACCGGTACCTCGGTCTCGCTCGCCGACTACGACCTCCAGGATCACGTCCGCGACATCAACCTCGCCGCCGCCGGCGCTGCCCGCCGCGCTGCCGACCGCGCCGTGCAGGAAGACGGCCGGCCACGCTGGGTCGCCGGCTCGATCGGTCCGACGACCAAGACCTCCTCGCTGTCCCCCGACGTCAACGATCCGGGTGCGCGCGCGATCACGTTTCGCCAGCTCGTCGACGCGTTCGCCGAGCAGGCCCGCGCGCTGATCGAGGGCGGCGTCGATCTGATCCTGACCGAGACCCACATCGACACGCTCAACTGCAAGGCGGCGCTCTACGCCTTCGAGGAGCTGTTCGCAGAGGGCGTCCGCCGCGTGCCGGTGATCGCCTCCGTCACCATCCCCGATCGCTCGGGCCGCACGCTCTCCGGGCAGACGATCGAGGCCTTCTTCAACTCGGTCTCGCACGCGAACCTCTTCGCGATCTCGATCAACTGCGCGCTCGGTGCCGACGACATGCGGCCGCACGTCGCCGAGCTCGCGCGGATCGCGGGCCTGCGCACGGCCTGTTATCCCAACGCCGGCCTGCCGAACGAGTTCGGTGGCTACGACGACACCCCCGAGCACATGGCGAAGGTGCTCGGTGACTTCGCGCGCGAGGGCATGCTGAACCTCGTCGGCGGCTGCTGCGGCACGCGCCCCGAGCACATCGCCGCGATCCGGGCCGCTGTCGACGGCGTCGCCCGCCGCGCGATCCCGGCGCCCGCGAAGTTCATGCGGCTGTCGGGCCTCGAGCCGCTGACGATCACCCCGGAGACGAACTTCGTCGTCGTCGGCGAGCGCACGAATGTCACCGGCTCCGCCGCGTTCCGCCGCCTGATCAAGGACGACAAGTACGACGAGGCCGTCGCGGTCGCGCGCCAGCAAGTCGAGGGCGGCGCGAACATCCTCGACGTCTGCATGGACGAGGGTATGCTCGACGGCGTCGCGGCGATGCGGCGCTTCCTCAACCTGATCGCCGCCGAGCCCGACATCGCCCGGATCCCGGTGATGGTCGACTCCTCGAAGTTCACGGTCATCGAGGCTGGCCTCGAGTGTCTGCAGGGCAAGGGCGTCGTCAACTCGATCTCGCTCAAGGAGGGCGAGGAGTCGTTCATCCGCCAGGCGCAGGTCGTTCGCCGGTTCGGCGCCGCGGTCGTCGTGATGGCGTTCGACGAGACCGGTCAGGCGACCACCGTCGACCACCGCCTCGCGATCGCACACCGCGCGTACAGGATCCTCACCGAGCAGGTCGGGTTCCCCGCCGAGGACATCATCTTCGACCCGAACATCCTCACGATCGGCACCGGCATCGAGGAGCACGACCCCTACGCGGTCAACTTCATCGACGCGGTTCGCCGCATCAAGCAGGAGCTCCCCGGCACCAAGGTGTCGGGCGGCGTGTCGAACCTGTCGTTCTCGTTCCGCACCTCACCGCGCGTCCGCGAGGCGATGCACGCGGTCTTCCTCTATCACGCGATCAAGGCCGGCCTCGACATGGCGATCGTCAACGCCGGTCAGCTTGCGGTCTACGACGACATCGATCCGGTGCTGCGCGAGCACGTCGAGGATCTCGTCCTCAACCGCCGCCCCGACGCCACCGAGCGCATGCTCGTCCTCGCCGCGAGCTTCTCCGGCGAGTCGGTGCGCAAGGAAGACGAGCTGTTGTGGCGCAAGCTGCCGCTGAAGGAGCGGATGGCCCACGCGCTCGTCAACGGCATCACCGACTTCATCGATCCCGACGTCGCCGAGGCGCTGGCGACGTATCCCAAGCCGCTCGACATCATCGAGGGCCCGCTCATGGATGGCATGAACATCGTCGGCGAGCTGTTCGGCGCCGGCAAGATGTTCCTGCCGCAGGTCGTGAAGTCCGCGCGCGTGATGAAGAAGGCCGTCGCGATCCTCGAGCCACTGATGGACGCCGAGAAGAAGGCCGCCGGCATCACCACCGCGAAGGGCAAGATGGTCATCGCGACCGTCAAGGGTGACGTCCACGACATCGGCAAGAACATCGTCGCCGTCGTGCTGCGCTGCAACGGCTACGAGGTCACCGACCTCGGCGTCATGGTGCCCGGGCACAAGATCCTCGACACCGCCGTCGAGCTCGGCGTCGACATGGTCGGCCTCTCGGGCCTGATCACGCCGTCGCTCGACGAGATGATCACGGTCGCCACCGAGATGACCCGCCGTGGGATGACGATGCCGCTGCTGATCGGCGGCGCGACCACCTCCGGCAAGCACACCGCCGTGAAGGTCGCGCCCGCGTACTCGGGCCCCACCGTGCACGTCCCCGACGCCTCGCTCGCCGTCGGCGTCATGGGCAAGCTGCTCTCCACCGATCGCGATCCGTACATCGGCGAGATCAAGATCAAGCAGGACTCGATCCGCTCCGCGCACCACTCGGCGCAGAAGCGGCCGCTCCTCACGATCGAGCAGGCCCGCGCCCGCAAGCAGCAGCTCGTGTTCGACGAGACCACGATCCCGACCCCCGCATTCCTCGGCGCGAAGAACCTCGACCTCGATCTCACCGAGCTCGTCCCGTGGATCGACTGGTCGCCGTTCTTCCACACGTGGGAGCTCAGCGGCCGCTACCCCGCGATCCTCCAGGACCCCAAGAAGGGCGATGCCGCGCGCAAGGTCTTCGCTGACGGCCAGGCGCTGCTCAAGCAGATCGTCGACGGCAAGCTGCTGCGCGCGAAGGCGACCTACGGGTTCTTCCCCGCCGGAGTGAATGCCGAGGACGAGATCGTGGTGTTCGATCCCGCTCGCAAGGGCGAGATCGCGCGGTTCCCGATGCCGCGCCAGCAGGAGGACAAGGACGTCTGCTTCTCGCTCGCGGACTTTATCGCTCCGCTCGCCGGCGGGACGCCACGCGACCACCTCGGCGCGTTCATCGTCACCGCCGGCCTCGGCACCGACGAGCTCGCCGCGACCTTCGAGAAGGACAACGACGACTACACGGCGATCATGGCGAAGGCGCTCGCGGACCGGCTCGCCGAAGCCGCGGCCGAGTACCTGCACCGCCGCGCGCGCATCGAGTGGGGCTACGGTAAGACCGAGTCACTGACCCAGGCCGAGATCCTCGCCGAGAAGTACCGCGGCATCCGCCCGGCCTTCGGCTACCCCGCCTGCCCCGACCACGCTCCCAAAGCCACGCTGTTCGAGCTCCTCGACAACGCCGAGCACCACAACGTGACCCTGACCGAGAGCTACGCGATGTACCCGACCGCCGCGGTCTCCGGCCTCTACTTCGCGCACCCGCAGTCGAGCTACTTCTCCGCCGGCCGCCAGTCCTGAGCGGGGACGGTCTCCACTAACTCAACTTGCGATCCGCAAGCATCTGTATTCACTGCGGCGTTCGGGGACGGTCTCCACTAACTCAACTTGCGAGCTGTCGCCGCTGCCCGATCACACCGAGACGGCCGAGGAAGGTCCGCGAGCTTCGGCACCTGGTTGCGAAAGGCGGCCATGCCGGCACCAGCGTCGGCGCGGTTGCCTCACGTGTCTCGTGTTCAGGCCGCGCAGCGCGCACGACGCACGGAGGGTATAAGCGCTCGGTGCGCGGCTATGACTTTCGACCCGTCGTCGAAGCTGACCTGTCGCTGATCGCGCGCTGGCGCGGCACGCCACACGTCAGTGAATGGTGGGGCGCGCCATCTGGTGACGACGAACGCGAGAAGCTCGACGAGCCCAGGATCGCGATGTGGATCGTGGAGCTCGACGGCCGCCCATTCGCGTTCGCGCAGGACTACGACGTCCACGGCTGGAGCCCCCACCCGTTCTCGCATCTACCGCCCTGGTCACGCGGCATCGATCAGTACATCGGCGAGGCCGACATGCTCGACCAGGGTCACGGCTCGGCATTCGTGCGGCAGCACGTCGAGCGGCTGTTCGCGGCGGGTGCGCCTGCGGTCGGCACCGATCCGCATCCGTCGAACATGCGCGCGCGCCGTGCGTACGAGAAAGCAGGCTTCGCAGTGACCAGCGAACCGGTGGACACGCCATGGGGCCGCGCCGTCCTCATGGAGTGCTGGTCCGCGCGGACCGCGCCTTGAGCGATCAGCTACGCTTGCTAACCCAAAGGATGTAGTCGGACCCAGCTCTCGCGCAGCGACCAGAGCTCCTGATCGTTCTTGCCCTCGATAACCTCGTCGTCGATCAGCTGGAGAAGCCGAGCGAACAGAACCTGGTCCGCGCTGAGCTGATGAAAGGCACCATCACAAAGCTTCGCCATGGAAGCGACAAGGACGTGACCGCACGACTGCCAGTCGCTCGTGATGCAGGACAGGATCAGGTTGTCGAAGTGATCGAGCTCAGCCGACATAAGTCCCTCCGGGGTGAGCACGCGCAGCGCGGCGTTCTCCTCGCGAACTCTTTGCCACTCCAAGCGATACGTGGCGCGCGCCTCAGCAGAGACACGCGATGCTCGTTCTATCAGGTGGTTGCTCACGATCTGCTCGTCGTGAACAACACCGAAGTGTTGGGATAGATCTGGCCTCGTCGCTCCGTCTTGACCCACGAGCTCGATATCTGCAATGTCGATGACGCTCAGCGTCTCGACCCGCGAAATGAGCTCGAGAAACCCGCAGTACTCCATGACGGAGCGCCGACTCATCCACGCAACGAGCTCGGTATCCGCCGGAAGCGTTGTCACCGTCGCCCAGAACTCGTCGATGTAGGAGCTCACCTCGGGATCGTCGTCGAAACCGAGCTCTTCTGCGCACCACCGCATGCGATGCCGTGGGTCCGGCGGGTTGATCGGTCCGAAACTGAGGTCGTCAGTGAGGGAGAGCACCCGTTCCCGTCGCCCGAGCGTTCGAAGCGCGAGCCTCAGGCTTCCGGCCGCGGAGGAACCGATGGTCACGTGAACTCGTCTGAGAGTCTCGTTCGTCATGGCGACACGCCGATGCTACTCGGCCTTCTGCAGCCCAGGCGACTCTTGTCGTGAACGCGATAGCTCGGCCGTGCCTCGTACTCCGTAGAGGGCGCGATAGCCGTGTACGCTCGCCGCAATCGAGACGACGCCATGCCACTCATGGTGGCCGGCCTCGCCGCGGATTCGCTACGCAGGCTTGGTCGGCATCGCCGGCGGCGCCGTCTCCGCGACCTTGATCAGGCGCTCGGTCCCGCGACCATGGCGGTAGGCCTTCTCCGGCCCGTCGACGAACTGCGTCCCGTTCCACTGCCGGTTGACGATCGTGATCACGTCGCCGTTGATCTCGAGGCGGTTGTAGCTGTTCGGCTCGCCGCGGTGCCGGTTCGAGCAGCAGGTGCCGGCGTTGACGCCGAGGATCGAGTGCTCCTCGTTGCGATAACCAGCTGCGTCGGGTGCATGCGCATACGAGACATGGAGGTGCCCGGTGAGGATCAGGTCCACCTTGACCGCCACGAGTCGCGGCACGGCCTCGGCTGCACCATCGACCAGGTGGCGCTCGGCGATCTGGCGAGGGACGACGAACGGATGATGCGCGACCAGTAGCTTCCAGCGCTTGGGGTGGAGCGCGAATAGCTTGCACACCGTGGCAAGCTGGTCTGGCCGAACGATGCCGTCCTTGATCGTGTGGCCATGGGCCGTGTTCATCCCGCACACGACCATCTCGTCGTCCTCGTAGAACGGCGTCATGTTCTTCGAGATGAACCGCTCGTAGCGGCTCATCGGCGAGAAGAACCGGCGGTACACGTCGTACAGTGGAATGTCGTGATTCCCCGGCACCACGAGGTACGGCACCGTCAGCCGATCGAGGAACGCACGCGCCTCGCGGTACTGGGCCCGACGCGCGCGCTGCGTGAGATCGCCACTGATCGTGAGATAGTGGCAAGATGAGCAGGTGGCCTCGCGTGTGGCTGTTCCTGCTCGCGTGCTCGTGCAACGAGGTGCACGGCCTCGCTACGACGCAGCTCGTCGACGGGCGCGGGATCGACGCACCCGCACGCTGCAGCATGGACACGCCGGTGTTCGCACCCAACGTGCGGGAGTCGGTCTTCCGCCCGTGCACCGACTACACGTTCGCGGGCGGCATGGCGATCGCGGCGTGCGGGATCACGATCACCACGTCGAGGATCGCGGAAGGACCGATCGATGGGCCGCTCGCAGACGTCGCGATCATGCCGTCCGTACCGGACGCCGTCCTCTCCGAGCCGCGCCTCACGCCCGACGACGATCTGCTCGTCACGCAACGCACGAGCTCGACGAAGCGCGTCTCCGTGTACCGGCGCGCGAATGGCTGGGTGTGGGACCGCGACCTGCCGTTCACGTTTGCAACCCTGGAATATGCGGGCGTCCCGTCGCGGGGGCCGCAGCGACACCTGATGATCACCCGATCATCGATGGTCGAAGAATTCCTCGACGACGGGAACAACAACTGGTCCTTGGCCAGAACCCAGCCCGCGTCGGTCTTCGGCGTCGAGAACTTTGGCAGCCCGATGCACCTCAGCGCCGATGGCTTGCGTGCGGTCTTCAGCGCCGGTTCGAGCGTGCAATACGCGGCGCGTCCGAGCGTGGACGTACCGTTCGCGGGCTCGTCTCCACTCGAGGTGCCGCTCGCACGTGACATGTTCCTCTCCGAGGACTGCAGTCGCCTGTACTTCAGTGGGCTCGAACGAATCTTCTACGTGCAGCGATGAAGCAAGCGTTGGCAATCGTCGGCGCGCTCGTTGGCTGCAACCAGGTGTACGGCCTCGAGGCGGTTCTGCTCGTCGACGCCCCGGGACCGGATGCTGCACCCTCGTGTGCCGGCACGCTCGCCTACCGGCAGGAGCTGCAACAAGTCATTCTCCAGGCGTGCGAGCATTACACGAGCGCGGCTGACATCGACCGAGCCCTCGCGTCCTGCAACCGTGGAGCGCGTCGGTACATTGCAGAAGGACCGATCGACGGCGTCTTGCAGGAGGTTGCCGTCGAGGTGACTGCCGCAGGAGCTGCACTCCTAACGCGGCTCGCGCCCGAAGGAGACCGCGCGATCATCCACCACCTCGGCACGAGCGGAACCGACAAGTTCAGCGTCTATCGTCGCGAGCCCGCTGGTTGGATGCGCGCCTACGCCCTGCCCGCCGTCGTCGACTACGACGACAGCATCGGCACCCCGTCGCGACGACCGAACGCGCGAGTGCTTCATGCGCGTCCGAACGCAGGGCTGGTCGACGAATACGTCGAGGAGCCAGCCGATACGTGGCGATGGCTGCGCTCGTACACGACGACGGAGCTCGGCACGATCTCGCTGTACACGCAGTTCAACCTCACGCCCGACGGTCTGCATGTCGTGTATCAAGGATTTTTGTTCGATGGAACCCTCGCGATCTACCACGGCCAGCGCGCGAGCCTCGACGAGCCATTCGGCCGCGGCGTCGCGATCGCAGGTATCCCACGCACGGTTCACGACGCGTTCATGACGCACGACTGCGGCCGGATCTATTTCTCCGGTCTGTCGTCGGTCTTTTACGCGCGCCAGGTCGGCCAGTAATCGTGAGGCCGACGGAGGTCATGGCCCTGCATCTCTCGGGCTTGACGTGGCGCCTTTCGGCTCCATCGTTCTGCGAGATTTGCGGCCTTCGTTCCGGCTACCGGACGGGTGGCCCATCGGCGTTGTTCCGCTATCCTCACGAACGTGCCCGGCGATCTCGAGACGCGCGTCAGCGAGCTCGAGCAGGCGTTGCGCGAGCTACGCGAGCATCACCGCTTTCTGGCGACCCTCGACACGGCGACACAGCCGCTCGTGGCCCCGAACGACATCATGCAGACCACCGCGCGGCTGCTCGCGGAATACCTCGATGTCGACCGCTGTGCATACGCGAACGTCGAGAACGAGAGCGTGTTCGACATCACGGGTGACTGGCCGCGCGGCGTTCCGAGCATCGTAGGGCGCTGGGAGGTGGCCGCATTCGGACCGGCATGCGTCGCGCACATGCTCGCGAACACGCCGTACATCGTAGAGGACACCGATACTGACGATCGCATTACCGGTTCCCTGCTCGACGCGTACCGTGCGACGACGATCCGTGCGGTCATCTGCGTGCCGCTGCACAAGGAAGGCGTCTTCACGGCCGCGATGGCCGTGCACGCGAAGGTTCCACGAAAATGGACTGCGTTCGATGTCGAGCTCGTGACGACGGTTGTCGCTCGCTGTTGGGAGGCGCTCGAACGGGCGCAAACCACGCGTACGCGCATCGCGGCGGAGAGCGCATTGGCGGCGCACCGCGCGCGGCTCGACTATGCAGTACGGCTGTCGGGGGTGGGGTTCTGGTACTGCGACTTGCCGTTCGACGAGCTGCTTTGGGATGAGCGCGTGAAGGTGCACTTCTGGTTGCCGCCTGGTGCACGCGTCACGCTCGATCTGTTTTACGAGCGCATCCATTCCGAGGACCGCGAGCGCACCCGCGCAGCGATCGAGGCGTCGATCGCGAGCCACTCCACGTACGACGTCGTCTATCGCACCGTCGATCCCGCGACCCGTGCCGTGAAGCATATCCGCGCGCTGGGCGGCGCGGCATACGCACCCGATGGCACGCCCATGCGGTTCGATGGCGTCACGCTCGATGTCACGGCGCTCCGCGAGCAGGATCAACGCAAGGACGAGTTCCTCGCGACGCTGCCCTGGATGTCGGGACGCACCGCGAACATCCCGAACCACGCCGCACCATCGTCGATCGCCACGTGCGCGCAGGCGATCAACATGCCGGCATGCTCGGCGAGCACCACGGCGCTGTGCGGCCGCGTGATGCATGACCGAACATCCTCGTCGTCGGTGCGCTGGCCTTCGAGCAGCTCGGCTTCGGTCGTCCAGCCGCTGCGGCTCGACGGTCCCCGATAGGCGGACTCGACGAGCACACGGATCGCAGACGCGTCCGCCAGGGTTGCGATCCGCAGGATCGGACGGTCATCAAGCACTGCACGATCCTACGGCAGCTTGCGACTGCTGCCTGCGAAGCGCATCGACTGGCCCGCCGCCAAAGTGGGGAGCCGAGGTCCAGTTAGTACCGGCGCTCCTCGATCGGGGTGCAATCTGAACCTGGCTTCCGCAATCGTCGACGGGATTTCATCGGGTTGCGGGACCGCACTGGCTGGTACGAACCATGCTGGGTGTCACGGGCATGCTGTCCAGATCCCTCCAAGGTGCACGCTCCGTCGGTTGCTGGTGGTTGGCCGTCGCTGTCGTCCTGGTAGGCATCGGGATCGGTGGTGGCGAGGCTCGCGCAGGGGCCAAGACGGACTGGAGCGAGTTCCTCGAGCCGGCCGGGTCGTCGCGGCAACTGACCAAGACGACCGGACCGTCCAAGCCGTTCAAGGCCGCGGCGGCGCCGCAGAAGTCGAAGAAGGCGCAGAAGGCGCAGAAGCGGGCCGCCAAGGGCTCGAAGTCGCGGGCGACCAAGCGCGCGCTTCGCACCAAGCGCCGCCGCTAATCCGCGCCGGTAGGGCTATAAGGCGTGCGTGCCGCACGTCGTCTTCATCGCCCCACGATTTCTCGAGAACACCAATCGCTACGTCCGGGCGTTCGCCGCGCTCGACATCACGTTGAGCCTCGTCAGCGAGGATCCGGCCGAGGCGATTCCCGCCGAGGTGCGCGGGCGCGTCGCGGGTCACTTCCGGGTGCTCGACAGCCTCGACAGTGCGCAACTCATCCACGCGGTCCGCGCGATCTCGGGCTCGATCGGGCGCGTCGATCGGCTTGCCGGCGTGCTCGAGCAGCTCCAGTTGCCGATGGCCGAGGTGCGCGATGCGGTCGGCATCGAGGGGCTGACCTCGGCGATCGCGCGCAACTTTCGCGACAAGGACCGGATGAAGGAGGTGCTCCGGTCGCGCGGGGTACCGGTCGCGCGCAGCGTGCTGGCGACCTCCCGCGACGAGCTCGTGGCGTTCGTCGCGCAGGTCGGTTACCCGGTGATCGTGAAGCCGCAGGCGGGCCTCGGCTCGCGCGCGACGTTCCGGATCGAGTCCGACGACGAGCTCGCGGCGGTGCATTCGCCGACGCCAGGGCAGCCGATCCAGGTCGAGGAGTTCGTGCGGGCTCGCGAGCACACGTGCGAGACCGTGACGATCCGCGGCAAGCCGGTGTGGCGCTCGGGGACGCGGTACTTCCCGTCGCCGCTCGAGGTGCTCGAGACGCCGTGGATCCAGTACAGCGTGCTGTTGCCGCGCGAGGCCGACGATCCGACGTGGACGAGCTTTCATCCGATCAACGGCGATGCGCTCACGGCGCTGTTCGCCGATCAGGCGTCGACCGCGGCCGGCACGGCGCTGACGCACATGGAGTGGTTCCTGCGCGAGGACGGCTCGAGCATGGTCAACGAGGTCGGCGCACGGCCGCCGGGCGTCCAGATCATGCCGCTCATGAACATCACGCACGACATGGACATGTTCACGGGCTGGGCGCAGCTGATGGCGCTCGATACGTTCACGCCGAGGCCACGGGTCTGCGCGGCCGGCTCGGCGTTCTTTCGCGGCCAGGGTGGCGGACGCCGGATCGTCGCGGTCGATGGCGTCGAGCGTGCCGTCGAGGAATGTGGCGACGCGCTGGTCGAGATGCGGACGCCGAAGGTCGGCCAGCAGCGCGTCGACACGTATGAAGGCGAAGGCTTCGCGATCGTCAAGGACGCGACGACCGAGGGTGTGAAGCGTGCCCTGCGCGCGCTGATCCAGAACGTGCAGGTCCGGTACGGTTAGAGCGGATCGATCGCGAGCCAGTAGATCTGGTTGCGCGCCGACATGACGAGGCGCGTGCCGTCCCACGCGAGGTAGATGTTCTCGGCGGCGACGTGGCCCGGGCGGACGTCGGTCGTGCCGATGTCGGTGATCGTGCCGGCGTCGTCGACGACATAGATGTCGTCGGTGGTCCACGACGCGACCCACGACCGGCCGGCGACGCGCACGATGCCGCGCTGCGTGCTCGACGTGAACGGCGCCGCGACCGCGGTCTGGGTCGTCTGGCCACCGGTGGTGCGATCGATCGCGATCACCTGATTGTGCGCGACCGATAGCAGCAGCTCGTCGCTGCCGCCCGCCGAGATGTCCGTGATCGCGCCGGTCATCGCGAAGGTTCCGAGCGTGGCGCCGGTGATCGGATCGAGCTTGCGCAAGAACTTCTGGTCGACGCCGCTGTAGTTGATCCACACGGCGTCGCCCGTGTAGGCGATGCCGCTGGTCCACGCGTACTCGTCCTCGAGCACCCACTCCGAGAGCTTGGCGCGCTGCGCGTCGAGGTGAACGACATGGAGCGTCGCGAGGTCGTCGTAGCCCGCGGTCGGATCGCGATAGAGGATCCACAGGCCGCCCGCGCCGTCGGAGTCGATGCCGTTGATCGTTCGCTCGCCGGCCATCGAGTCATCGAGGACGAGCCGGAAGGTCGCCGCCGCGGGGTCTGGCGGGTCCGGATCGGTCGGCGGATCGGGCGGGGTGTCACCCGAGCCGACATAGAGGTCGCAGGCAGTGAGGCACGCGAGCAGCACGAGGTGGCGCATGGGCCATCGCTGTGCACCCACCAGGCCGGATGGTCGTTGAGCGATCTCGATGGCTTGCCGTGCGCCAGCTCGGAGGTCCGCGACGGAATCGCGCCACCGTCGTCACAGTTCTGGTGGTCGAGCTGGCGGCCGGCTCAACGGATGCCCATCGCCGCCTTGCAGGTCTTCGTGTAGAGGTCGCGGAACTTGTTGTGCGGGTCGGTGATCGCCTTGACCGCGTCGTAGTTCGGCTTGTTGAAGATCGTCCAGAACTCGGCTTCCGGATAGTAGTTGTGCGCGATCAGCGTCTTGATGCCGCCGAGCTCGCGCAGCTTCTCTTCCATCATCCGGTGGTAGTTGCGATCGCCGCGCTGCTTCATGCCGTAGATCGCGAGGTCGAGGAACATGCCGTCGGGGAGCGCCTTCCAGTAGTCGTCGGCGAGCCATTCGTAGTCGTGCACGCGCTTGTAGGGCACGCACCACAGCGGGAAGTGGCCGAGCTCGCGCTCGTACCACTCGAGAAACTCGGCGACCCTCGACACCGGGACGAACACGTCGACGGTGATCGTCGGCTTCTCGCGCGGCAGCAGCCAGTGGACCTTCTCGGCGAGCCGCAGCCACTGCGACGACGCCATCAGCTTGCCGAACAAGAGCCGCCCGAGGAACGAGCTCGGTCGCACGTTGGTGACGCCGCGGTCGTAGCGGAAGAAGTAGTGCGGCGTCTCGAGGTAATCCTCGCGGCGGGTCGCGGTGCTCTTGTAATAGACCTTCATCCAGTCGTAGCGATTGGTGTAGGGCGCGCTGTCGACGAAGGTCCCGACGCACAGCACGTAGAGCGACGGCGAGTGGATGATGCCATCCATGAAGTCGAGGTCGCGCAGCTCGGCGTGAGCCGCGATCGACGCCTGGTACGCGGCAAGCGTCGCGTGCTGCTCGTAGACGAGCTTGACGTAGCGCTTGGCCGGGACGAGGCGGAAGGTCAGCCGAGCGAGGATACCGAGCGTCCCGAAGCCGCCGTGGATCATCTGGAACACGAGCGCGTGCTCGTTATCGGGCGTGCAGATCAAGACGTCGCCGCTCGCGGTGATCACCTCGTACTCGAGACAGGTGTCGTGGAAACCGCCGTGCACGAACGACATCGACTCGATCGAGCAACCCGCGACCGCGCCGCCGATCGTGATGGTCTTGAGCTCGGGGACGACGATCGGCACGAGGCCGTGCGCGAGCGTGGCGGTGACGAGGTCGACGAACGTCACGCCGGACTCGGCCACGCAGATCCGACGCACCGGATCGATCTCGATGACGTCGGTGAGCGCGCTGATGTCGATCTTGTCGTCGCGGTGACGGAGGTCGCCGGCCTTCGGCACCTGGTGCGAGACGGCCTTCTTGCGCAGCGAGAGCGGAGTCGTGCCGGTGTGCGCGCGAAGCTGGCTCGCGATGCGCGCGACCTTCACCGCATGACTGTCCATCGCCACAGGTCTATCAGCGATCACATGCAGTCGGCGGTGATGTGGTCATCGGCGGGATCATCTGCGACGCGGCGGCTGCGCCAGGCGTCGGCATCGGGCAGCAGCCGCGGCGTCAGCGGCTGGTCGAGGACGTTCGCCGGGACCTGCGCGCGGTCGAGCTCGTAGTTGACGAGGACGTGCTCGACGAGGTTGACGCCCTCGTAGAAGTCCGGATCGATCACGCGCTCGGCGTGGAACGCGCGGTACTCGTGCACGAACGCGGAGGTCGGCAGGTTGTCGTAGTAGCCGACCTCGGAGCGATTAATGACGTGGTTGACCTCGTGGACCAGCGTGGCGGCGAGGCGCAGCGGCTCCTGGCTGCGGCTGACATAGATCCGGTTACTCCACATGTAGCCGTCGACCTGCTCGGCGATCGCCTTGGTCACCGGGCTGCCGCGCTCGCGGAGGCGCGGATAGTCATCGGCCGTCAGGGCGAGGTCTGGAAGGTCGCGGCGGACGCGCTCGAAGTCGGCGCACGTCAGGTCGGCGAGCTCGTCGATCCGCACGTGGCCGGCCGCGATCGATCGCGCGGTCAGGTTCGCGAGCTCTTCGTCGTGGGTCTCGAGTGCGTCGAGCGCGCGATGGATGTAGGTCCGGAACGTCAGGTTCGTGTGGTCAGGGTTGACCTCGACGAACCGCCGGCTCGTCCCGCGGTCATCCTTGCCGTCGGTGCCGGTGGCGTCGTCGTCGGTCGGCGACGTCGCGCAGGCTACACAAGTAGCCAGGATCCACACCGCGCGAGTCATCACCGGCGGAAGGCTGCAAGAACGACACCCGCACGGCCACAGTGGGTTACCTCGCGTGCTGGCGACTGCAGTTGCCGGCGCGGTAGGGTCCAGCGATGCGCAAGCCAAGTTTGATCGGTCTCGTGATCGCTGCGATGTTCGGCTGCGGTGGTGGTGGCCCCGCTCGACCCGAGGGTCCCAAGCCCGTGGTCACCGACCGCGTGCTCGTCAACGTCGACGCCAATGGCGTGGCCCTCGACGGTCACGATCCAATCGCGTACACGACCGACGGTGCGCCGGTCCAGGGCTCGAGCGCGCACGTCGCCCGCCACGGTGGCGCGGTCTATCACTTTGCGACCGCAGAGCACCAGGCGACGTTCGAAGCGGATCGCGCGAAGCACGCGCCTGCGTATGGCGGTTACTGCGCGTTTGCGGCGTCGCAGAACCGGCTGTCGCCGAGCGATCCGACGGCGTTCCTCGTGCTCGATGGTCAGCTGCTGATGTTCACGAACGCGGAGTTTCTCGAGATGTTCCAGAAGGACCCCGCCGGCAACAAGGCGAAGGCCGACGCGAACTGGCCCGGGCTGGTCACGCAGCACGGCAAGCCAGCAGGCGTCGCGACGCCCTGATCTTCCGTGTCGTCAGTTTGCGTGGCGCAAGTCTCCGAACAGAGGTCGCGGAGGTCGACGATGCCGGGGCGCACGCTCAGAGCAGCGGTGGCGTGCAGTAGCTGTCGAGCACGACCTTGTTGATCGTCGCGGAGAGCGAGAGCGATCCGGACTTGACCTGGTCGAGATCGAAATTGTCGCCGTCGGTCTGCACCGGGATCGGCATCTCCGTCTTGTAAGGCGTGGACCATCCGTCGGTGATGTCGGCCCACGGCAGCCGGCGACCGGTGCCGCAGCGATCGAGGAAGCTCGGCTGCGTGATCCGCGAGAACGAGAACACGCGGATCCGGCCGGTGCGGAGCGCGCCGACGGTCTCGGTCAGCGTGCGCAACGCCGGATAGTGTCCCTCGCGCGGGAAGTCGGTCTTGTTGGTCATGCCGTCGCCGTCGCGATCGCCGTAGTTGTCGGGCCGCTCGAGGAACGTGTCGTCGGTCGCCAGGATGACGACGCGGGTCGCGTTGGTGCGCCACGGGAACGAGTCCGTCGCGGCGTACAGCGCGTCGAGCGAGTTCTCCTCGCAGATCGGGTTCTGCGTCGTCGGCCCGCTGATCCCGTCGCCGGGGTTGCGATTGTTGTTCGTATAGTTGTCGCGGTAGTTGCGGAATGCGGTCTGCAGCGTCGCGGCTGCGGTGTGGACCTTGCCGCCCTCGAGCGGACCGGTGTTGTCGACGAAGTGATTGTCCTGGAACACGATCAGGCCGAAGTGCGCGTCGGGTGCGAGCGCGTTGCTCGCGCTGACCACCTGCGCGATCTGCATCTCGAGCTGCGAGAGCACGAAGCCCATCGAGCTCGAGGTGTCGAGCACGAACACGACATCGACGACGTCCTCGCACGGCGCGGCGTCGACCGTTGGTGCGGCGTCGACCTCGACATCATCACCACCACCACCGGACCGCGCACCTGGGCCGCAAGCAGCGAACACTGTCAACGCGAGCACGGCGTGGGGGCGCTTCATGGCGCGCGAGTATGCCGGTGCGCCGCCGGCTGTCGGCGGTCGAGCGATGACAGCCACTGACGCTTGTTTCAGTCCTGATTCAAGCTGCTTGCGTCACCGGTTCGCGACGGCGAGCTCGAAGTAAAATCGCGAGCCCTTGCCAAGCGTGCTGCGGACGCCGATGCGACCGCCGTGGGCATCGATGATCCGCCGGCTGATGTACAGCCCGAGCCCGTGGCCGTCGCGATTGGCGTCGCCGACGCGGCGGTAGCGCTCGAAGACTGTGCGCGCCTCGTCCGGCGACAGACCGCGACCGTGGTCGGTGACCGAGACGCACGCATGGCCGTCGTCGACCTCGAGCGCGATCATCACGGGTGTCGTCGAGTGGCTGAACTTGAACGCGTTGCTGATGAAGTTCGCGACGACGCGCTCGAGGCGACCGCGATCGGCGTCGACGATCGCCGGGTTGCGGAGCTCGAGGTGGACACGGCCACGGTCGACGGTCGAGACCGCGCGCTCGAGCGCATCGCCGAGTAGCGTTTCGAGATCGATACGCTCGAGCCGGAGCTGCAGCTGGCCGGCCTCCAGCGAGGCGAGATCGAGCAGGTCCGCGAGCAGCCGATCGATGTAGGCCGCGTTCTGCTCGATCCGCTCGAGGCCGCGCTTGAACCCGGGGAGCTCACTCGACGCGACGTGACGTTCGAACATCTGAGCTTCGAGAACGATGATGTTCAGCGGTGTCTTCAGATCGTGCGCGATCAGCGCGATCTTCTCGTGCATGTCCCCTGGTCGCTCGAGCGGGACCATGCCGCTGACGTCGTCGCGCGTACCACGAGCGCGCGGTGGAGACTCGACGATCGCCTCGGGAACTGCTGTGCCGCGATCCTCGGCGGGCGCGGCGGTCGCGATCGGAACCGCCGGCGGTGTCGGTGTGCGAGTCCCCATGAGCGCTCGCATCAGTGTCGCGCCAGGCGTGCGCGTGCTGCAACGAGGGTTGTGTACGCCGCCGCGGACACGCGCGTACGTCGTCTGCGGAGCGTGGCCGCCGTAGCCATTGACCGAGACGCGTGGGGCATTGCGCCCCGCGCGATCATTGAACGCGGCGCGCGGGCATGCCATGCCGTGGCGATGGCGAAGCCGACGGGTCGAGGGATCGTGCGCGTGGCGCGCCGCCCTACCGGCTGGATCGCGCCCGGCCCGGCGCCGGCGGGTGCGCGAGGACGCCCCGAGCTCGAGCCCGAGTCCGACGAGGATCTCTGCTTCTTGACTGGCGACTGGCGGCTGTTCCAGAAGCAGGACGGTCATCGCTGGAGCCTCGATGATCTCGTGACGGCGTGGATCGCGACCCGCCGGATCGATCCCACGCGTCCGCTACGCGCACTCGATCTGGGCTGCGGCCTCGGCAGCGTGCTGCTGATGGTCGCCTGGAAGCTGCCGCACGCCGAGGTGCTCGGCATCGAGGCACAGGCCGATCGCGCGGCGATGGGACGGCGATCGATCGAGTACAACGGC
Organism: Deltaproteobacteria bacterium; assembly: GCA_013812655.1. GTDB lineage: Bacteria > Myxococcota_A > Polyangia > Haliangiales > Haliangiaceae > JABFXX01. Next base: position 72,450 of record JACCTC010000127.1, read on the forward strand.
GTCGCCGAGCGCTGCCGAATCATCGACGGTGATCTGCGCGAGGCCAGCGAGCAGCTCGGCCGGTTCGAGCTCGTGACCGGCACCCCACCCTACTTTCCGCGCGGCACCGGTACCGAGTCCGCGAAGCCGCATGCGATGCCGTGCCGCTTCGAGGTGCGCGGTGGCATCGAGGAGTACCTCGAGGCTGCGCAGCGCCTGCTAGCGTCCGGCGGCGAGATCGTCGTCTGCACGTCCGCGCTCGAACGCGAGCGAGTCGAGCGTGCGGCACACGAGCGCGAATTGAGCGTGCGCGAGCACTGGGACATCGTGCCGCGCGAGGGCAAGGACGTCCTCGTGATGGTCGACGTGCTGACCGCGACCGCCGCGACCGCCGCGACACACTCGCTCGTCGTTCGTGATCGAGCGAGCGTGTGGACCGCCGACTTCCAGCGCGTCCGTGACGACATGGGCATCCCGGCGACGCCTCCGCGCCCGCGCTAGCGGCTCGCCGAAAACGCATCACGCCACGCACGAGGGCATGGCGTGGGCTGGCTGTGGTGGAGAGCTAGCGGCGACCGAGGAAGATGCCGCCACCGCCGAGGAGAAGAACGATGAGAACAATGATGAGGATTGTGGTCATGACGAAGGGTAGAGCAACCCGCGTGCCTACCCGAAACCCGGTCCCAGGGGCGTTTTGAGGCGGTCGATGTCCGGTAGCGCACGTCGAGCGCGAGCTGTCGCGCAGCGCGCGTGCACCACGCCGCGCGTTACATGCGGACGTTGAACATGTGGCGCACCTGCGGAAACGGCGGCTCCATCACCTCGCACTCGCCGATGCCGAGCCGTAACGTGATCTTGCTGCCGCCGCCCCACGGCCACCACAGTCCGTAGAGCACGAGCCCACCGGCCTTGCCTGCCATCAGCATCTGGCCCCCGCGAAGCCCACCGCTGCGCGAGCAGATCTCCTGGAGGCCGGTCGGCGCATTGACAAGCGTCGCCGAGGTCCACGCATAGGTCAGCAGCGTCGCGGCGCTCTCCCGCGCAGCCAGCTCCTGGGCCTTGTCGAACGCCGACGCGATCATCGTGAACCGCGAATCCCACTCCCACGTCGGCGACGGCCACGTGCTCTGGAAGAGCCGCAGCTTCTCCATCAGCGCCTCCCAGTCGTGGTCTTGCGGTTCCATCGCGCGCATCGTACCGCGTCAGGCCGGCGTCAGCGATCGAGCGCGGCGCGGAAAGCTGTTGCACCGCCAGCGCGCGGCCCGCACATTCGAATGGCCGTTCAACACCGGCGAAAGGACACCCCGATGCAAACCTACAAGCACGATTACACCGAGCCCATCTCGAGCCGAGACATCCAGCCGATCTTCGACTTGCTAGCCAGTTACCGTTCTCAACTCGCGCAGCACCCATTCCTGGTCGCCGCGCAACACCACGAGCTCTCGACGGAGATTCTCCTCGAGCTCGCGTTTCACCAGTACAGCGACTCGATCCTGTGGATCCCGATGCTGGCGCAGATGAAGCAAGGGGCCGTGCGCTCGCGTCGCCTGCAGATCGCGATCGAGGACAACATCGCGCACGAGGCGGGCATCGGCCGGGATGGATCGACCTCGCACGTCACGCTCGCCGTGCAGATGATCCGATCGCTCGGCGTGCGCGCGCTCGACGCGTTCCCGACGGCGACGTTCGGGCGCTCGGCAACCCTGTGGCTGTCGGACGAGTTCGTCGGCCAGCGCGAGCCCGAGATCGCGGGCTGGTTGCTCGTCGCCGAGACGCTCGTGCCCCAGCTGTTCGCCGCTGTCGCGCCCTGTTACGAGCGGATCGCGGGTTGCGAGACCCGCTACTTCACCGAGCACGTCGCGGTCGACAGCGACGAGCACGCGCGCTGGATGGCGGACGCTGTCATCGACGTGCTCGCGATCTACGGGTCCGCGAGCCGCGAGGTGGTGATCGCCGGCATGGTCGACGCATGGCAGGAGACCTGCGAGGTCCCCGACGAGCTGTGGAGGCGTGCATGCGCATCGCGCTGACCTACAACGAGAAGCGGTCGACCACCGAGACCGAGGCCGAGTTCGACACCCGCGCCACGATCGACGCGCTGAGCGCGCGCCTCGGGCGGCTCGGCCATCAGGTCACGGCGCTCGAGGTCGGGGGCCTGGCAAACCACTCGATCCCACGGCTGATCGATCGGCTGCGCCGGGTCGCGCCGGATGTCGTGTTCGATCTCGCAGAGGGCGAGCGCGGCGCATTTCGCGAGGCGTTCTATCCCGCGCTCTTCGAGCAGCTCGGGCTTGCCTGCACCGGCAGCTCGCCGAGCACGCGCGCGCTGTGCCTCGACAAGGCCCTCGCGTGCCGTGTCGTCGGTGCGGCTGGCGTCGCGGTACCAGGCGGTACCGTGGTCCGCAGCGAGCGCGACCTCGCCGAGTTCGTGCGACATCCGCTCGAACCGCCGTGGATCGTCAAGCCGAACTACGAAGGCTCGAGCAAGGGCATCACGCCGGCGAGCGTCGTCGACGCTCCGGCGCTGCTCGTGGACGCGATCCGCGGGTCGCTCGCGCGCCATCCCGAGGGCGTGTTGATCGAGCACTTCGTCGACGGACTCGACGTCGCGGTCGGCTGGGTCGACGGTCTCGGCTGGCTGCCGGCGATCGCGTATCGCTACGAGCGGCGCGGCCGCCACGCGGTCTACGACTACGCGCTCAAGCACCTCGAGCCCGAGCGCGTCCGCGTCGAGATTCCCGCCGAGCTCCCTGGCGAGGTCCTGACACGCGTGCAGCTCGCCGCGACCCGCGCGTTCGCTGCACTCGGGGTCTCGGGCTACGGCCGCGCCGATTTCCGGGTAACACCCAACGAGGTCGTGTTCCTCGAGATCAATCCGTTGCCGTCACTCGGCGATGGCGAGCTGTTCGCGGCCGCAGCGACGATCGGCGCGAGTGCCGAGGCCCTGCTCGCGTGCATCGTGCGCTCGGCGCGACCCGCCTAGGCGATCACGACGCCGACGAGTCGTCATCGGAGGGCGCGTCCTTGCGGGGCGCGTCCTTGGCCGGCTCGTCATCGGTATTCCCGAGCGGCACCATGTTGCCCGGGATGCCGGGCTCGACCTGGGTACGCAGCTTCTCGCGTTCCTCCGGGCTGATGGTCGGTGCAGTCGCGCCGTCCTTCGTGGGCGCGGCGGCAAGCGCGCTCTCGGCGAGGTGCTTGTTGTGCTCGAGCCAGCGATTGAGATCGCTCGCGACGACCGCAGGGATGTTCGTGAGGTCACCGGTGAGGAGCTCCTCGACCGTCGACAGCGCGAGCTCGATGTCCGATCGCGCGCGGACGTCGTTCTCCGCGAGCCCTGCGAGCAACCCCTCGAGCTCCTGCTTGCGGGCCATGACGCGGGCGGCGATCGGCTTGCCCACGGTGGCATCGGAGCTGTTGACGTGGCGTGGTGCCTCGTCGGAGGTCGTGTCGGTGAGAGGCAGCGCGCTGTGTTCGATCATGACGAGGCTCTACGCATCCGGCGTGCCGTCGGCGCACGGGTACGGCATGGCCGAAAACGCGCCACCGGGCCGCTCCTGACCGCGGTCTCACGGCGGTTACGCTCGCGCGGGCGAGTTCGCCCGTCATAGACAGCGCGCGCGCTGGGCAGTTTCGGCGGGAGGGCCCATGCAGTAGGGTCCCGCACCATGGTTCCGTGGAAGGTGCTCGAAACGGTCTCGACGACAGAAGGGCAGCTCCAGCTCCGCCAGCGCGGGGAGCGGGAGTTCCTGATCATGATCGATGGCCGCGTGCTGATGACGAGCAGCGAGCGACGGTCCGAGGAGGCGGTCGCGACGCTCGCGTGCATAGAGATCGCCGACCGGCCGTCGCCGCGCGTGCTGATCGGCGGGCTTGGCATGGCGTACACGGTGCGGGCGGCGCTCGATGCGTTGCCGAAGAAGGCACAGGTCGTGGTCTCCGAGCTCACGCCACAGGTCGAGACCTGGTGCCGCGGGCCGCTCGCGCCACTGACCAAGGGCGCCGCGCTCGATCGCCGCGTCAAGGTCGTGATCAAGGATGTCTCGCGGGTGATCGAGGACGCACGTCCCGGATCGTTCGACGCGATCATCCTCGATCTCTACGAGGGCCCGCACGCCGCGCAGAAGCGGCTCAACGATCCGTTCTACGGGCGGATGGCGCTCCAGCGAAGCTACAACGCGCTGTCGATCGGCGGCGTGCTCTCGATCTGGTCCGAGGAGGTCAACTCCGTCTTCAAGAAGCGGATGATCGACGCTGGCTTCTCGACCACGGTGTCTCATCCGGGCGGCAGTCGCGCGTACGTCGTGTACCTCGGCAAGCGCGAGGAGCCGTACGTGCGACGCGAGCGACCGGTCAAGCGCCACGCGCCGTACGAGGAGCGCAGCCGGCCGCGCAAGCGACGCAGCTAGAGCGGCCAGCTTAGAGAGAAAAGATCCCGAGCTTGTTCGTCATGAAGCCCGGGATCAGGATCCGCTTGCGCTTCGGGTCGTAGGCAATGTCCGCGGGCGACTCGACGCCGCTGACGACTTCCTTCCACTCGCCGCCGGGCTTGCCACGATAGACGCACTTGCCTTCCCAGCTCGACACCAGAAATTCGCCGCCCTCGATCCCGACGACGCCGTCGAGCTGGCCCTTCGGCAGCTTCTGCGCCGCGAGCTTCTTGCCCTTCGCGTTGACCTCGTAGATCTCGCCGGAGCCGAAGGTCACGACCCAGATCGAGCCCTTGTCGCCGGCCCACACGCCGTTCGGTGCGCCGAGATCCTTGTTCTTGATCCGTGGCGTGACCTTGCCGTCCTTCGCGATGTGATAGACGGCGTCGGTGCCGGTCGGCTTGAAGCTCGCGTCGAGCCCGCTGTCGGTGACGAACACGCCGCCGTTGCCGTCGGGCGTGACGTCGTTGAGGAACGTGGCGCCCTCGATCTTGATGTCGGGCTTCTGCACGCCGGCCTTGGCCTCGAACTGGCGCACGACGGTGATGTCGGCGACGAACAGCGTGTCGCCCGAGATCGCCATGCCCTTCGGCGCGTCGAGCTTGATGTCGGCTGCCGAGCCGTTGATCCACAGCCAGCTCGCGTTGCTGCGCTCGTTCGAGCCGTCAGGGTTCACGACGCTCAGGTAGCCGTTGTCGTCGGCCTCGAGCGGCGTGCCGTTGATGTTCGACACCATGTACATGTCGCGGCCGACGTCGTAGAGCACGGACTCCGGCGTCTTGAGCTCGCCCGGATCGACGAGCTTCGCGGTCGGGTCCGCACCGTCTGCCGCCGAATCTGCCGCCGAGCCCGAGCCCGTCTCCGCCGTGGAGCCGGTCGCGCTGCCGGCCTCGGCATCGGGCGTGGCCGCCGTCGGAGCGACGACCGCCGAGCCGCTGCCCACGACCTCGGTCTTCGCGGCTTCCTTCTTCTTGCACGCGGTTGCCGACGACGCCGCCACCACGACTCCGATCCAGATGAGCTGCTTCATGACCCGGAACCTAACCCGAGCGCTGGCTCAGCGCTTCAGCACGAGCGCGCCGAGCTTGGTGCCGCCCTCGGTCAGCGCCAGCTCCTGGGTCATGTCCGGATCGCTCGCGGTCATGATGACGGTCGTTCCGCCAGCCTGGCTGGCGACCTTGTACGTGCCGTCGATCGCGGCGTCGTACAGCATGTTGCGATACGTGCCGTCGGCGCGAAACGTGATCGAGTGACAGCCGCCGCGACTCCCGGCCGGCGCGCAGTCGCCCATGTACACGCGCTCGGTCGCGAAGTGCATGCCGCTGGGGCCGAGCATCGCGGCGGGTGACGGCCCGCTCGGGTTCGTCGTGGTCGTCGATGGTGATTTCGGGCCACACGCGCTCGCGGCAATGACGAGCCAGGCGGTCAGGCAGACGACGGGCAACCAGCGCTTCATGGCGGCACGGTAGCGCGTGCCCAAACGTGTCGCGAGTTGCTGGCTACTCGGCGAGCTCGACGGCCAGTGACAGCCGCTCGGAGGCTGGTGCCAGATCGAGCGTCAGCTCGCCGCGCTGCTCCGCGTGCTCGGCCTCGAGGATGCCGCGCCCCGTCGGTACGTCGGTCAGCCGGAAGTTGCCGTCGGCATCGGTGATCGTCGAGGCGGTGCCGAGCCGGACCTTCGCGCCGGCGACGCGCCGGCCGTGGCGATCGCGGACGACGCCTGCGAGGGTCGCACCGCGCGCGAGCTCGAGCGCGACATCCTGGAGCACGCGGCCGATCCGGATCGTCACCGTCTTCTGCGCGCGGCCGTAGCCCGTCGCGGTCGCGGCGAGCTTCCACTCGCCCGCCGCGAGCCCGCGGAGCTCGACGGTGCCGCGCGCGTCGGTCGTACGCGCGAGCGCCTGGCCGTCGGGACCGACGAGCTCCACGCGGACCGCCGCGAGGCCCGCCCCGCTGTGCGCATCGCGGATCATCGCGCGAGCACCGCCACCGGCGTCGAGCCGGAGCTCGGACCAGCGATCGCTCTCGAGCGTCGCGCGCTTGCTTGGGAAGCTCGCCGACGCGAGCTCGACGACGTAGCGGCCATTCGCCATCCGCTCGAGCACGAAGCGACCCTGCGCGTCGGTGATCGCGGTTCGCCGGGTCGGCCCGTCGACGACGCGCACCGTGACGCCGCCCGCCGCGCCACCCTCGGGATCGAGCACCTGACCGCGCAGCTGCGCGTTCTCGATCGTCAGCTTGAACTCCTCGCGGCGCTGCGTGCGTGCCTCGCCGAGCGTGATCGTGCGCGAGGTCTCGCCGTGGCCCGGTGCCGTGACGCCGAGCGTGATCTTCCCCGACAGCGATCGCACCGTGAACTCGCCGTGGCGATCCGTCATCGCCTTCGCGACCTTGTGCGCGGTCTCGCCAAGCCCCGCGCTCGCGAGGATCGTCGCGCCCGCGATCGGACCATCGCGGCCGAGCACGCGGCCGGTGAGCAGCACACCTGCACGCAGCGCGATGGTCACGCCGGTCGTCGCCTCGCCGCTGCGAACGACGAACGCAGCGCTCGCACCGGGTGCGAGCTCGGAACCGAAGGCCGCCGCGACGAACGAGCCCGGCGCGACGCCGTCGATGCGAAACGCGCCGTTCGCGTCGGTCGTGAACCGGCTGACCGCAGGCGGCGTGCGCAGCGGTTCGCGCCTCGTCGCGAGGGCTGCGTCGACGGGCTCGACCTCGCGCTGCACCGGCAGCACGACCGCGTGGCGCAAGAGCGGCTCCGGATCGAGATACCAGGTGCGGCCGCCGCGCTCGTGGGTCAGCGCGAAGTGGAGGTGAGGCAGCGAGCGCGTGAACCCGGTCGAGCCGAGCGTGCCGACCGGATCGCCGGCGCGGATCGCCTGACCGACCTCGAGGCCTGGGCGGATCTCGTCGAGGTGCATGTAGAAGGTCTTGAGACCGCCGCCGTGCTCGATCGCGACGACCCGGCCTGCCTCGGTGCGGCTCTCGGCGAAGATCGTCGCGACCTCACCATCGGCCATCGCGTGCACGGTCGTGCCGCGGATCCGGCCGAGATCGAGGCCGCAATGGCCGCGCCCGCACTCCGCCGGCCGCGAGCCCGGGCGCGGCGCGCCGAACCGCGACGAGTCGTTGACGGGTAGCAGGCGCGTGCCGGCAAGCGGGTGCACCCAGCGCACCTCCGAGGCGCCGAGGTTGAATGGCCGCTGGGTCGTCGACGCGCTGCCGGCCTGCTCGCGCAGCACGATGGTCGCGTTCGGCACCGGTGCACCCGCGCTGTCGACGACGGTGCCACTGACGCTGCCCGCGCGCACGGTGCGGATCGCGAGCGCGCTGGCGTCGTCGGTGACGTGCAGGATCTGATCGGCCGCCTGCACGAAGCCCGGCACCGTGCTCTCGACGCGCCAGTGTCCATACGGGATGCCGTCGAGCACGAACGCTCCCGTCTCGTCGACGCCGGCGATGTGAACGACATGATCGAGATCGCGCGGCACGAGCTGGACGGTCGAGCCCGCCGGCACTGGACCGTCGACGATCAGCTGACCGGTGACGCGGCTCGCCGGTCCGAGCACGAGCTCGGTCGTCACGTCCGCGGTGAGCTCGGCAAGCCGCAAGATCGGCGACGCGGCCGTCGGGGCCGTCGCCCAGATCTCGTATGCGCCGGGCGCGAGATCGAGAAACTGCACGACGCCATCGCGATCGCTGCGCGCGGTGACGAACGCCGGACGGCTGCCATCGGTGATCGAGACCTCGGCACCGGCGAGCGGCGCGCCATGCGCGATCACGCGTGCGGTGAGGTGCGGACGCCGGGCGACCGGCGCGGCCACGGGCGGATCGATCGCGGGCTGTGGTGGCGCGGCTGTGCGGGGCGCAGGCGTGTTCGCCGGGCTGGGCCGCGGCGCAGTCGCGCGACCGCTGATCCCCACCGCCGCGACGGCGACGACGACGGGCACGGTGAAGCCAACCCGGCGACACCGTCTCCGGATGTCATCCAGCCGCGATGCCATGCACCTCGTGGTGCAGCGATCGTGCCCGCACGTGGTCGGGGCCGCGCGCGAGGTTGCACGGTTGGCACGCCGGCACAGTTGCCAGTTTGGACCTCGACGCCGAACCCCGTGCCGAAACGGCAGCGTTACCCCGGGGCGTCATCGCACCGCACGCAGGTCAGCTCGACCCCGATCCGGCTCGCGCGACCCTCGGCGGTGACGACCCACGGCCGCAGCTGGAACGGCGGCTTGTGCCGGACGTGCTGGCCGTGACCGCACGCGAGCTCCGCGACCCAGTCGCCATGCTCGTCGAGATGAAAGCCGGTGATCGCGCGCTGCATGTTGGAAGTTTGTATGATCGCTCATTCGCATCCAACTCGAACCCTGGAAGCCAGTCGAGCGCCACCACCTGATCGGCGTGGTCGCGTTCACCGCCGTGATCGTCGTGCTGCTGCTCGCCGGTGACCCCGGCTGGACGCCGATCCTCGACAGCGCGAACCTCGCGTTTCACGAGGCCGGCCACATGGTGTACGGCGTGTTCGGCGAGACCGCCGCGCTCTACGGCGGCTTGCTCGGGCAGCTCACGTTCCCGCTCGTCGTCATCGTCGTGTTCTTCATCCGGCGCGAGGCTCATGGCGTCGCGGTCGGCGTGATCTGGGCTGCCCAGAACCTCTTCTCGATCGGCCGCTACATGGCGGATGCGCGCGCACAGGAGCTCCCGCTCGTGGGTGGCGGCGAGCACGACTTCGAGTACATCTTCACGCGCTGGGGCGTGCTGCACCGCGACCTCGAGATCGCCGGGACCACGCGGATGATCGGGTGGATCATCATCGGCGCCGCGCTCGGCTGGTTCGCCTGGCGATACCGGCAGTCGACGCTTCGTGCGACCGTTCAGCCATGAGAGCCGTCGTCACCGGAGCGAATCGCGGCATCGGGCTCGAGCTCGTCCGCCAGTTGCACGCACGTGGCGACACCGCCGAGGCCTGCGCGCGCGAACCCGAGTCCGCTGACGCGCTACAGAAGCTCGCCGGTCATCGCGTCACGATCCATCGCCTGGACGTCACCGAGCCCGCGAGCGTGCGCGCGCTCGCCGCTGCGCTCGGCGACGCCGCGATCGACATCGTCTTCAACGTTGCGGGCGTCTACGGCGGCGCTCACCAGAGCCTGCGCCAGATGGCCGAAGATCTCGCGCTCGACGATGTCGCGCGGACGTTCGATGTCAACGCGACGGGCGCACTGCGCGTGGCGCTCGCGCTGCTGCCGCACGTCCGTCGCGGCTCCGTGAAGAAGCTCGTCCACGTGACCTCGGGTATGGGATCGATCACCGACAACACGAGCGGCGGCTACTACGCGTACCGGATGTCGAAGGCCGCACTCAACATGATGTCGCGCTCCCTGGCGATCGACCTGCGCGGCGAGGGCATCGCGTCGTACGTGATCAACCCGGGCTGGGTCCAGACCGACATGGGTGGCCCGAGCGCGCCGACGCCGGTCACCGATTCGGTCTGCGCGATCCTGCGCGAGGTCGACGGCGCGACGCTGGCCGATTCCGGCGAGTTCTTGAACTGGACGGGCAAGCGTTACGCCTGGTGAGCGGCAGTACACCCCGCGCGAGCCAGGACTTGGGTCGTGCACACGGCAGAACCAAACGCCTTGTCGAGCGTTTGCAGGCGGCGGAGGTTCCCCGTGCGCCGAACGACCGCCCTGCTCCTGACGACGCTGACCACCCTCGCCGCCTGCAAGCGCGCGGATGACGCGCCGAAGCCGGCTCCGACGCCGGTGGTCGATACCGGGCCCGGCGTCGCGAAGCGGCCGCTCCCGAAGCCGGCCGAGCCGGCGCGGATGTACACGACGTACTTCTACACGGCCGCCGAGGCAGTCGTGCACGGCTACGAGGACGGCACGAAGGTCCGGATCGTCGCGCTCGGTGACGCGGCGTCCCAGCGCAAGGGCGGGACGATCTGGGAAGGTGTCGTCGGGACCGGCGAGACCAAGACGGTCCCGACGGGCGCCGGGGTGTTCGGCTTTCTGTCCGACAAGAAGGCCGCGATCCTTGCCGGAACGCCGTCGAGCTGCGCGGTCGTCGGCTACTTCGTGAAGGATCAGGAGGGTCGCTATCGCTCGAACCGGTTCTTCACGCAGCTGCCGTCGAGCGCCGCGCTCGGCAGCGAGCGGATGGTCGTGTGGGCCTACGAGCCCGCCGAGGTCACGATCCGCAACCCGAAGACGCAGGAGGTGCTCGCGTCGAAGACGCTCGCGGCCGGCGGCCGCCTCGAGCTCGATCATGACGTGATCAAGAAGCTCGGCAACCAGGTGCTCGAGATCGTCTCGAGCCAGAGCACCGTCGCCGTGCAGGTCTACTACGACCAGGGCTTCATCGTGCCGTCGAGCAACGGCCGCGGCGCCGGCAAGGACTTCTTGACGTTCGTCGGCGCGTTGACCGCCGGTTCGAATGACCTCGACGTGATCGCGCTCGATCAGGACGCGAAGGTCACGATCACCGACGTCGAGACCGGCAAGGCGCTGTTCACCGGTCCGGTGAAGGCGCGCGGCATCAAGACGCTGAGCCTCGCCAACCGCTACGTCCGCGTGCAGAGCGACAGCGATGTCCAGGTCGTGGTCGCCGCGTTCGAGACGCTCGGATCAGGCTACGCGGAGCATCACTTCGCGACCGGCCGCGAGGGCGGCGGCATCGACAACGACTTCTCGGTGACGACGTCGGGCGGGCTGTGGATGTTCTCGTACTTCGCGGACAACGCCGTCACCGTCACGAACATGGCGGGCGTCGAGATCTACAAGGGCACGTTGCAGACCGGCATGGGCCACGAGATCGCGCCCGGCGTCGGTCTGTTCCGCGTGCGCTCGAGCAAGGGCCTCTCGGTGATGGGCGGCGCGAGCTCGTGTGGCGCTGACTACTCGCCGGCTGCAGGCATGTTCGCCGTCGACGAGGCCATGCTGCAGGTGATCCAGCAGGTCACGCAGCGTCGCATCGAGGAGGCGAAGTCACGCGGCGTCGACCTCGAGCCCGCGGCGGCAGCGGCAGCGCCGATCTCGGCCGAGGAATGGGATCGCTACGGCACGCCCGCGAAGTCGAAGGGATACTCGAAGATGAGCCTCGACGAGGCGAACCAGCGCGCGGCCACGCTCAAGGCGAAGTAGTCGCGCGGTAGCCGACTGGCAGCGTCCCGGCGAGTGCGGCGAACCGCGTGCGGACCGCGGCGAGCGCGCTGCCGGTCGCATGCACCGACAGCGTGACGACGCGCTGGCGATCGCGACGCGTGATCGTCGGAGCTGCGGTGATCGTGACGGCGACCACCGAGGCGAGCGGGACGAGGCCGCCGTCGCGGGTGCGGACCTGGACGTCGGCGATGCGCGCGTCGAGTGCGGCAGCCTCCGGCGGTATGCGCAGCACGATCTCGCGATCACGGCCGTCGGCGCGAAGCTCGCCGAGGTGGGTGCCGGCGACGAGCACGCGCAGCGTGTCCGCGAGATCGCTGAACGCGACGCCGAGGGCGGCCGCGCGTGCACGATCGGGCACGATGATGCGCTCGGGCTGTGCGGGCGGAGGATCGCGGTAGACCGCGAGCGCACCGGCGCCCTGCAGCTCGGTCGTGAGGTTGTCGGCGATCCGTTCGAGCATCTCGAGGTCTGAACCGGCGATCACGATGACGAGCTGCGCGGGCGGTGTGGCCGCGGGCGGTGGCGGCGTGGTCTCGGCGAGTGTGATGCCGGAGGGGACGGCGCGGCGAAGCTCGGCGAGCTCCTGGCGGACGGCGGCCATCGCGGCCATCGCATCGGCGCGCGCCTGCAGCCGGATGCCGACGAGCGGGAACCCGCGATCGTCGGCGTCGTCGTCGACGGTATCCTCGATGCGGGCGAGGTCGAGCACGCGGATGTGCCCGCCGTCGTGCACGCGCACGACGAGGTTGCCCAGCGTCTCGACATCGGTGATCGAGCCGACGACGCGGATCGTGGCTCGCGCTCCGTCGATGCGCCCCGCGGGCACGTCACTCGCCTGCTCGCGGATCGCAGTGGCAAGCTCGCCGAGCGTCACGCCCGCGGCGGCAAGCCGCGCGAGATCAGGGCGAACGCGATCACGCGACGCTGCGTGCCGTGCATCTCGAGCTGCGCGACGCCGGGCACGCGCTCGAGGCGAGGTCGCACGAGCTCGTCGGCGATCTCGGAGAGCAGCGCGCTCGGCTGCGATCCGCGTACCGCGATCCACAGCACGGGCGGCTGCGAAGCGCGCTGCACGATGGGCGGTGTCGACCCGGCGGGCAGCACGCGCTGCACGGTCACGAGCGCTTTCCGGACCTCGACGAGCGCGGCCTCGGAATCGCGCGCTGGCTCGAGCTCGACACCGATGGTCGCGCGAGCGCCTTCGATCCGCGACGTGATCGCGTGCACGCCGGTGAGCCGAGAGATCGCGTGCTCGACGGGAGCGACGAGCTCGCGCTCGATGGTCGCGACATCCGCACCGGGGAGCTCGAGCGTGATCGCGATCACCGCGCCGGCCGTGCGCGGCGGTGGCTTGCGGTCGGCGCAGCTCGCGAGCACGAGCACGATGGCCACCACGCGCAGCAGGGCCCGGGTCTGGAAGCTCACGCGGTCACTCGGTCGCCGCCGCTTCTGCTGCCTCGATGGCTGCCTCGCCGTCCCGAAACGTCGAATACCGCAGCTCGACACCGAGCTCGGCCTTCATGCGCGCGTTGCGGATGCGGCGGTTGCGATGGGAGAGCCGCGGACCGCCCGGATCGAACATCGGGCGCGACGGTGGCAGTGGCAGCTCCATCCGCTGGCAGAGCCACGTCGCGTACTCGAGCTGCGTCGTCGGCTCGTCGTCGGCGACCAGGTAGCGCGAGCCGCGCTCGGCGCGCTCCTCGGCGGCGGTCACGACGCGCACGACATCGTCGACGTGGATCCGCGAGATCGCGTGCTGACCTTCGTCGAGGAGCTTGTACTGACCCTTGCGAAGCCGCGCGCGCACACCGCGGCCTGGCCCGTAGACGGGCGCGAGCTGCAGGATCACCGTGCGCAGCCGTTCGAAGCTGCTGCTGGCGACGGTGTTCTGATCGGTGCGGATGTTGAGCATCGCGTGATCGTCATTCGACAGCGGCGTATCCTCGTCGATCCATGCGTCGTCGTCGGGCTGCTCGCCGTAGAGGCCGCTCGAGCTGAAGTAGATGAAACACCCGGCGCCGGCCGCGTAGGATGCTTGCATCGCGGCCTGCATCGCCTGCCCCGGCGGCAGCGAGGTCACCGGCGGGATCGCGTAGATCACGGTCGCGCCGGGCAAGCTGGTGAGCGCCGGGCCGAGCTGCTTGGGCATCCCGGCATCGAGGTACTTGACCTGGGCGCCGAGCGCACCGAGCGGTGCGAGCCGGCCCGTGGACCGCGCGCAGACCCGGACGACCCGACCTTCAGCGATCGCGGCCCGCGCGAGCTGGTCGCCGAGGTAGCCGCAGCCGAGGATCACGAGGGGCGTGTTCACGCCTGGATACTGTCACGATCCGGGTCGCGATCCGGTTGGCCCCCGGCCGCGCCTGGGAGCGTGCGTTCCAGCTGCGCACGGGCGTGTGCAACACCCTGGACTCGCTGGCTTCTCGAGCGTCTGGCGACACGATCAGCCGTCCGGGCGCGTCATGGCCGACGCCGCGTGGAGATCCGTGGAATCGCTCGACGCGATCTCTCGATCAGGGGGGCACGACGCGTGCTTTCGCAGAGCCCGTGCTTCGCCAAACCTTCGCCGCCTCCCTCCTGATCGCGTTCACCGCCGGACCTGCCGCCGCGGACGTCGATCGCTGTGCCGGCGCGGACACCGAGCTGGCGTGGCGCGGTACGGACCTCGCCGAGATCGCCGGCGACACCGGGTGGTTCCCGGGAGGCTCGGTCGCCCAGCTCCGGCTGACCGGCCGGGTCGTCGGCCACACTGCCGTCGACGCCGGGATGCGCACCACGTCGTGCTGGGACGAGACCATGCAGGCGAAGGTCACCGGCCGTCCCGGCACCGGCTACCTCGACGTCGCGTACGGCGCAGAGATCAAGCTGCGCGCGCGCATCCACACCTCGGTGCTCGGCAAATCGATCGACTGGGAAGGCAACATCCCGATCCCGTACATCCCGAACGATCTGCTGCTCGCCGGCGAGACCGCCTTCAACCCCGCGATCGATCCGACCAAGATCGCGCGCGTCACCGATAGCGCGAGCGCGATCACGCTGCTCTCGACGGACGTGATCAGCAGCTTCATCTCGATCTCCGGAATCTCCGGCGGCCTCCGCGTCAGCGTCACGCCGGTGATGGCGACGTCGTATCGCACCCGCACCGCGACGATCGGCACGACCGTCGTCGACTCTTCGACCGACCTCGTCTCGATCACTCCGGGCGAGGGCGGCTTTGGCGCCACGCTCGATCTGCCGGTCACGGCCCAGGGCCTGATTCGCTACGAGCCGACGCTGAAGTTCAACGCGAGCCTCGACGTCAAGATCTTCGGGATCCGCGTCGTCGACTGGCAGCTGTTCAGCATCCCGATGACCCTCCCCGCGCTCGAGCGCCCGATCAAGCTGACCGGCGAGATCACGCGCATCGGCCTGCCCGTGCTCGAAGGCCCCGGCGATGGCGCGCAGCTCGACTTCGCCAGTGGCACCACCCAGCAGCTGGCCCTCCGCAACGCTGGCGAGGCGCCACTCGCCGCGCAGGTCAAGAGCGCGCCTGCGGGCGTGGTCGTCACCGGCCTCGAGATCAGCGCCGGCGGTGAGGGACATCTCCGCGTGGTTGCCGCGGACGACAGCATCTTCGCGAATGGCCCGGTCTCGATCACGCTGTCGACCAACGACCCCGACCAGCCCACGCTGACCGTCCTGCTCGGCAAGGAAATCGGCGGGTCTGACGCGGGCGGCGACGATGTCGAGGAGCCCGGCCAGGCCGGTGGCTGCTCGTCGACCGCGCCGTCTGGCCTGGGCATGTGCTTCGGCCTCGCCCTCCTGCTCGTGCGCCGGCGTCGGCGGTAATTGGCCGACGTCGACGGGGCATGCGAAGCTGCACCCTCGGTGGACCCACGACTCCAAGCGGCCATCGGCAATCCGAGGATCCAGAGCCAGGCTGGCGAGCTGGTCACCCTCGCCTTGCGCGCGCTCGACGACCTCAAGCAGCTCGACGAGAGCCTCTACGAGCGATTCGTAGCGAACCGGATCGCACCGCTGGCGCCTGCTGCCAGCAACGCTGGCCTGCGCAAGCTATGGGAGGGGACGTTCGGCGGCCTGATGGCCCTGCTCGCGTTTTGCCGCTCGATAGAGGGCAAGCGCAAGGACAGCGAGCCATCACCCGAGATGAGCTTCGAGTTCGGCGAGCTCGAGAGCGTCCCGCCAGTGGAGCGCGAGCCCGAGCTCGATCTGGGCTCGAGTGACATCGGCGACCTGCTCGAGGGCATCGACGAGCACCTCGGCGAGGACGACGCGCACCGCTGGAGCAAGGCGCTCGAGACCATCAGCTCGATCGAGTACGGTCTGCAGTCGCAGTATGCCGATGCAACCGCGCGGCTCAACGTCGCGCTCGCGGCTGGCGAGGTCAACCAGGTCCTCGGGCTCCTCGACGACACCCAGAGCTCGGCGAGCGAGGGCGTCCACGCGCTGGTGTCCGCCGTCTACGCGACGTTCCTGCCCGAAATCAACGTCGCCACCGTCGTGCCCGGTTACTTCACCGCGCTCGGGCGCGCGCTCGTCGTCCGGCGTGGGCTCGCGCAGCTCGCGACCACGCTAGGGCCCAACAACGACGTGCTGCAGAGCGACGACCGCGATCGCTACGAGCTCGTGCTCGGGACGATCCGCGACGTCATGCGAAACTTCGTTGCTTCCGTGGTGTGCCGCGCGATGCGTGCCGCCGACCGCTGGCAGATGGTCGTGTTCGAACGCGAGCTCTCCGAGCAGTCGACGAGCGCCGCGCGCCAGACCGCCGAGGGGCTCGTGAAGTATCTCGACTCGCTGCGCTCGATCAACCAGCGCGAGGTGCTCGTGCAGCACGATCAGCGCGCGCTCGACGAGATGCGCGAGGCAATCGCGAGTGCGCGACAGCTCGTCGATCTCAGCCCACGTACGGCGCACGAGATGATCGATCGCGCGCAGCAATCCGCCCAGCGCCTGCGCGGCCGCGATCAATTGACCGATCGCCTGCTGATCCATCTCGAGCGCTATGCGTCGCTGATGCCGCCGGACGAGCTGCTCGCGCGCCTCGAAGAAGTCCTCACGTCGGCGAGCTGATGAGGCGCTCGAAGCGGCCGTGTGCGCCGCGCCGCAGCTCGGTGGGTCCGTCGGTCGGCAGGCCCTGAGGACCTTGCAGCGTGAGCCGCGCAAGGTTGTCAAAGTTGACACCGTCCCCAGGGCTGAACCGGCGTCGTTGTGACTGGCGGTTCACGCCGCGAGTCGTAAGCCCGCGCAGTCGCCGTGGTACGAGGCGTGCTTCAGGAGCGCGGACATGAGACGGCTGGTCACGCTTGGATTGATTCTCGGATGCGGCGGCAGCGCGCCGAAGAGTACGGCGCCCTATGGTCGCGCGTACGAGCTCGTGCCGACCGTGACGGCCGAGGCCTGGTATCGATCGCCGAGTTTGTGCGGCCAGGGTCCGTACGAGCTCGAGGTGCCGGTGGCGGGTGCGCGCTGGGGCGAGGAGCTCGAGCTGCGGGTGACGACGCCGCGCCCGGTGCAGCTGGTTGCCGTGGTGATCGCGGACGGCGAGGAGGTCGCGAAGCGCGATGCCGTGTTCGATCGGACCGGGCAGGTCGGCGGCCGACCCGCGAACGCGCGCTGTGTCGCGGCGATCTCCGAGCGACTCGCGGCGAGCCGCGGTGGTGGCGGCGCGCCCGGCGTACCGGCGACCGCGGTGGTCGTGACGCCCCCGGCGGTGGTCCTGACGCCGCCGACCGAGATCGCGGTGACCGGGCAGCTCGAGATCGATGACACGCCGGTACCCGGTTCGGTGCAGATCGTCCGGTTCGGCTGGCGCGAGCATGGCCGGCG
>JACCTC010000196.1 GCA_013812655.1 Deltaproteobacteria bacterium
GGTCGAACTTCGGCTTGCCGCCCTCGAAGCGGACCGGTGCCGGATCCTCCTGCATCATGTCGCCCTCTCCGTCGTCGGCGATCTTCCGCTTCTGCTTCGGCTTCCAGACCTGCGTCGGCTTGTCACCCTCGACTTTGAACGCCGCGCCGTCGTGGTTGCGCGCGTACAAGACACCCTCGGGCGAGTACGCGGGCGACGTGTATTCCGGGAGCGACTTCACCTCGTGATTCGCGAGCGTCGCGATGTACAGATCGCCATTTCCGACCGCGACCTTGTCGGCGGTCCACGCGACTGTTGTGTCGGGACCGCCCTCGCCGAGCTTCGTGCGCTTGCCGTCGACAGAGAGCAGGTAGATCGCAGTGTGGCAGACATCGCCGCACCCGGTGACGATCGTGAAGACTGCGTGCTTGCTGTCGGCGGAGCGCTTCAGAGCGCCCTCGACCAGGACGCGATCCGCCTTGAGCTCGACCTCCTGGCTCCCGAACTTCACGGTGACCGACGCCTCGTCCCCCCCGCCGACCCCGACGTCCTTTTCAGCCGCGATCTCGACCTTCGTCCCATCGGGGATCAACACGGTCTGGCCCTTCACCGTTGCCGTGACCTGGTCGCCCTGCTTCTCCGCGAACACGACGCCTTGCTTGTCGGCGAGCTTCGCGGGCAGGAGCTCGGCATTCGCAGCAGGCGGTGCCGGTGCCGCATCCAAAGGTGAAACTGCGACCGACGAGCCCGAGCCCGAGCCCGAACCTGCGAGCGGCGGCGCCTCCTGCTTCTTCGAACAGGCGACGACGAGCAGCAACACAAAGACGAATCGCTTCATGGGTGCGGTCGTAGCGCAGTCCGCCGTCACTTGCATCTTCACGATGCCTGCGTTCGATCGAGATCTTGAAAGGCGGGCGCACTCAGCGGCGCGGCTTGCGTTCGGCGAGCGCCGCGAGCGTGGCGAGGCGCTGCCGCTTGGCGGCGACCGTGGTCTCGTCGTCGATCACGTGATCGTCGGCGACGCTCTCGGGCTCTTCGCGAAAGCTGTCGCGCTGCGCGGCCATCACGAGGCTCTCGTTCGGAAACCGCGGCGTGGCACCATCGTCGTGGCCGATCTGCTCCTTCGCGATCGCGCTCGTCACGCGAAACACGCCGCTATGGTCGACGAGCTGTTCGTCGAGCGTGTCGTCGAAGGTCGGCGGCCGGGCCGCGAGGTTCTCGAGCTTCCTCGGGGACGTCCTCGGGTGAGCTTTCGCGGCGGCAGCCGGCTTGGTGGGCTTCTTCGTGGCCATACGTGACTCATCGTACTCAGGCGCCGGGGCCGGAGGGGCGAATTTTCCTCCGAGCCCGACCGCGAAGTCGCAGTACGGGCACAGGTTGCGGCATCACGGGAAATCCAGGTAAACGCATAGCTCAACGATGCAGCCCATCTACCTCGACAATGCCGCCTCGACCCGGGTCTCCGACGAGGTCATCGCGCTGATGACCGAGGTCATGCGGAGTGCATGGGGCAACCCGAGTGCGGCGCATCCGCAAGGCGCGGCAGCGCGCGCATTCATCGACACGGCGCGCACGCGTATGCTCGCCGCGCTCGGCGACAACGGCATCGGCGACATCGTGTGGACGAGCGGCTGCACGGAAGCCGATGCGCTTGCGGTGCTTGGCGCGGCGCGTGTACGCGAAGGCTCGATCGTGCTGACCGCCGTCGAGCATCCCGCGGTCTCGGCCGCCGCGAAGAAGCTCGAGGGCAACCGTCGGATCGTCACCATCCCGGTCGGCCGTGATGGGCTCGTCGATCCGGACGTGGCGGCAGAGGCGGCGGTCGGTGCCGCGGTCGTCGCGATCGTGATGGTGCAGAACGAGATCGGTGTCACCGAGCCGGTCGCCGCGATCGCGAGCGCGATCCGGAAGCGCGCGCCGCGTTGCCACATTCACGTCGACGCCGCGCAGGCGTTCGGTCACGTGCCGATCGATGCCGCCACGCTCGATGTCGACTCGATCGCGATCGCCGGACACAAGCTGCACGGTCCGAAAGGCGTCGGCGCGCTGTGGCTGCGCAATGGCGTCGAGGTCGAGCCGCTGTGGGTCGGCGGCGGCCAGCAGCGTGGTCTGCGCGGCGGCACGCAAGACGCGCCGGGCACCGCGGGCCTCGGGCTCGCCGCCGAGCGCGCGGTCTCGACGCTCGCGCACGCGCGGACGCGCTGGCTCGAGCTCGCGAACATCGTCACCACGAAGCTCGACGCCGCGAAGCTCGAGTATCGCCAGCTCGTGCCGGATCAGCGCCGCGCGCCACACATCCTCGCGCTCGGGTTTCGTGGGGTGCCGGCAGCCGCGCTGCGCACCGTCTTGTCGAGCCGCGGCGTCTATCTCTCTACCGGCTCGTCGTGCGCGGAGCGCGACGAGAAACCGTCGGCCGTGCTCGCGGCGATCGAGCTACCGCAAGATGTCGGGATGTGCCGGCTCTCGTTCGGGCACGACACGACCACGGACGAGGTCGAGCGAGCGATCTCGATCATCGCCGAGGTCGCGGCTACCCTGAAGAAGTGAGTGCTCGCGCCGGGCCGCTTCGGCCCGTTCTGCGCCGGCGAAGGCGACGGAGGTCGACTTCACGAAGCGATAGTGCCGGCAGT
Source organism: Deltaproteobacteria bacterium (assembly GCA_013812655.1). Lineage (GTDB taxonomy): Bacteria > Myxococcota_A > Polyangia > Haliangiales > Haliangiaceae > JABFXX01. The sequence continues at coordinate 2,610 of JACCTC010000196.1, forward strand.
CGACGTTCGCTGACTGTGGTATCTGACGGCTGGTTCCGAGCATGAAACGCTGTATTGCCCTGATCTCGACAGGGGGCACGATCGAGAAGACGTATGACGAGCTGTCGGGAGTTCTCTCGAACCACGTCTCGGTGCTCGACGTCATGCTGGTCTCACTCGAGCTGCGCGGCGTCGAGGTGCAGCGCATGCAGCTGATGAACAAGGACAGCCTCGACATGTCCCCGGCCGATCACACGCTGATCGCCGAGACCGCCGGGCGGATGGCCGAGGCGATGGCCGGCGTCGTCGTCGTCCACGGCACCGACCGGCTTGCCGAGTCCGGTGAGCGCGTCGTCGAGCTCGTCGGCACGCCCGCCTCGCCGATCGTGTTCACCGGCGCGATGCGGCCCTACGAGCTGCGCTCGACGGATGCGCTCCAGAACCTGACCGAGGCGCTACTCGCCGTCCAGCTCGTGGCCCCCGGGGTCTACGTCGCGATGCACAACCAGGTCTTGCAGTTCCCCGGCGTCCGCAAGGATCGCGATCGCGGGACGTTCGTGAAGGTGGCCACGTGATCAACACGGTTGGCAGCTTCGCCGAGGCGACTCCGGCGCTGCTCGACGCGCTCGGCTACGCCGGCGTCGGTGCGATCGTCATCGCCGACCGCGGCCACGGCTTCGAGCGCTGGTACGCGAACGAACCGGCAGCCGCCCTCCTCGGCTACTCGCTCGACGAGCTCCAGAAGCTCTCGCCGATCGACATGATCGTCCCCGAGCAGCGCTCGCTCGTGGCCCAGCTCTCCGAGGGCTTCCGCCAGGGCAAGCCGATCCCGCCGATGCTCGAGTTCACGTCGCTGCACAAGGATGGCTCGTACGTCGCCGTCGAGCTCGCGATGGGCCACTACACGATCGAGGGCGGTATCGCCTACGTGATGGTGATGCGTGACATCGGCGCGAACCAGTCCTCGCAGCTCTCGCTGCTCGAGGCGGACCGCATTGGCCTCGTCGGCGCGCTGTCCGCTGGCTTCGCGCACGAGATCAACAACCCGCTGACCTCGGTGCTGCTCAACCTGCGCTCGCTGCGCAAGCACCTGACCGCGAGCCTGCCCACGCCGTCGCGGCCCCAGGCGATGCGCTGCCTCGATGACATCACCGTCGGCGCCGAGCGGATCGCGAACAACGTCCGCGCCCTCCAGACCCTCGCGACGCGCAGCGAGACCAAGTGCCTCGACCTCGCGGCCGTGGTCTCCGCCGCGCTCCGGCTCGTGGCGCCGACGATCGAGCCGCGCGCCCACGTCATCCGCCAGATCTTCCCGGTCCGCCCGGTCACCGGCGAGGAGTCGCGCGTCGGCCAGGCCGTGCTGGCGATGATGCTGTTCTCGAGCTCGGGGTTCGATAGCGAGTCACCTCACACGAAGAACCGCGTGATCGTCGCCGTCGAGGAGCGCAACAACCAGGTGCTCGTCGAGGTCTCCGACAACGGGCGCGACCTCACGACCGAGGAAGCCCGCCGCGCCTTCGACCCGTTCTTCCGCTCCCCTGCCCGTGGTGCTGGCGTGGGCGTCGGCCTCGGAGTCGCCCGCTCGGTCGCCGCCACCCTCGGCGGCGAGGTCACCCTGGCGCCCCGTGAAGGCGGCGGCGCGGTGATCACGATGCGCCTGCCGCCCGCGGCGACCTGAGCTCGAACCGAGTTCGAACCGTGTTCGGGTTGGCTCCACCGACGGCTGCCCCGTATGGTGTGTGCCGGAAAGGCCTGAAGTGATGAGCGAAGCCAGCGTGACCGTGACCCTGCCCGACGGAAGCCAGAAGCAGACCGCTGCGGGCACGCCGATCGGCGACTTCGTGCGCGACTCGATCGGCGCCGGCCTCGCGAAGGCGGCCGTGCTCGCACGCGCGAACGGCGCATTCGTCGATCTGTCGCAGAAGCTCGATCGCGACACCAAGCTCGAGATCTTCACGACGAAGGCTCCCGAGGCGCTCGAGACCATCCGCCACGACGCCGCGCACATCGTCGCCGATGCCGTCCAGCGGCTCTTCCCCGGCACCCAGGTCACGATCGGCCCGAGCATCGAGAACGGCTTCTACTACGACTTCGATCGCGGCCAGCCGTTCACCGAGGAGGACCTCGCGAAGATCGAGGTCGAGGCGAACCGCATCATCGCGGCTGACATCCCGTTCGCGCGCACCGAGGTCTCGCCCGACGAGGCGATCAAGCTGTTCAGCGACAAGGGCGAGAAGTTCAAGGTCGAGATCATCCAGGACATCGTCGGCAAGGGCGCGACGGTCCTCTCGCTCTATCGCCACGGCGACTGGATCGACTTCTGCGAGGGTCCGCACGGCCCGTCGACCGGTCGCGTCGGCGTCATCAAGATCCTGAGCTCGTCCGCGGCCTACTGGCGTGGCGATCACCGCAACAAGACGCTGCAGCGGATCTACGGCACCGCGTTCTTCGACAAGAAGGGCCTCGACGCCTGGCTCAAGCAGCGCGAGGAGGCCGAGAAGCGCGACCACCGCCGGCTCGGCAAGGATCTCGATCTCTTCCACTTCCACCCGTTCGCGCCGGGCTCGGCGTTCTGGACCCCGAAGGGCACCGCCATCTACACGGTCCTCTCGTCGTACATGCGCCACCTCGCGCTCTCGAACGGCTACGTCGAGATCAAGACGCCGCTGCTCTACAACAAGGGTCTGTGGGAGATCTCCGGCCACTGGGGCAAGTACAAGGAGAACATGTTCCTCGTCGAGGACAGCGAGGCCAAGGCCGCCGGTGATCCGGACCCGCACCACTTCTCGCTGAAGCCGATGAACTGCCCGTCGCACCACATCTACTACTCGTTTCGCAAGCAGAGCTATCGCGACCTCCCGCTCCGCCTCCACACCCAGGACGTGCTTCACCGTAACGAGGCGGCGGGCTCGCTCGGCGGCCTGACGCGCGTGCGCCAGTTCGCGCAGGACGACGCGCACATCTACTGCCGCGAGGATCAGATCGCCGAGGAGGTGAAGAGCTTCGTGAAGCTCCTCGATCACGTCTACAACGCGGTCGGCCTCAAGTACTCCGCTAAGTTCGCGACGCGCCCACCGCAGCGGATCGGTGACGACGCGATGTGGGATCGCGCCGAAGGATCCCTCAAGGCAGCACTCGACGCGCTCGGCCTCGCCTACGAGCTGAAGCCCGGCGACGGCGCCTTCTACGGCCCGAAGATCGACTTCGACGTCTCCGACAGCATCGGCCGCAAGTGGCAGCTCGGCACCGTCCAGCTCGACTACGCCGCCCCCGAGCGCTTCGATCTCACCTACGTCGGCGAGGACGGCAAGCCGCACCGCCCCGTCGTCCTCCACCGCGCGATCTACGGCTCGTTCGAGCGCTTCATCGCGATCCTCATCGAGCACTTCGCCGGCGCGTTCCCGGTCTGGCTCGCCCCCCTCCAGGTCGCGATCGTCACCGTCACCGACCGCGTCAACGATCACGCCCGCAAGGTGATGGACCGGCTCGCTGCCGTCGGCGTCCGCGTCACGTTCGACGACAGCAACGGCACGATGCAGGCGAAGGTCCGCGAGGCGTCACTGCAGAAGATCCCGTACACGATCGTGATCGGCGACAAGGAAGTCGCGTCCGACTCGGTCAGCGTCCGGACCTTCGGCGCCGCCGAGCAGCAGAAGATGGAGACGATGCCCTTTGACGCCTTCGCCGAGCGCCTCGTCCGCGAAGCGAAGTACCCGTAGCCGGCGCGCAGGCGCACCGGCGTTCCCGCGGGAACGTGCTGGTCCACGGCTGTCCCATCACCGGACATCTCGTGGCTTGGTGTACCAACGGACGACCAACGGACGTCCATCGGTAGCCCGTCACGCACGGGGTCGCGACGGTATACCAATGGACTACCGAAGGATGTCCGGGTCGAACGTCAGGCACCGGGCACACTCCGATCACGCCGGTACCAATGCTACCGATGGACGTCCGTCGGTAGTCCGTTAGGCAGGCAGGCGTTTATCAGACGAATCCGGGAACTTGCGGGGGCTGTCACATCCGGCGGCAGCTGCATCTACCCCGGTGATGCGAATCCGTGCGCTCCTTGTCCTGACCCTCGCGCTGTCCGCCGCCTGTAGCGACGATGACCGCGTTCACCACCTGCCCGATGCGCCGCTCGCGCCGGATGCGGGGATCGATGCGGGGATCGATGCGGCGGAAGACGCGCCGGGCGGCGATGACGAGGTCGAGCTCGAGATCATGATCGCCGGGGATGGTGGTGGCACGATCACGTCGTCGCCGGAGGGGATCACGTGCGGCGCGATGTGCACGTCGGCGTTCGCGCGCGACACGATCGTCACGCTGACCGCGGTGCCCCAGACCGGCTCGGTGTTCGGTGGCTGGAACGGTGCGTGTACGGGGAGCACGCCGACCTGCGAGGTCACGCTCGCCGATGCGGCCAGCGCGGTCGCGACGTTCACGCGGGCGACGTACACGGTCACGGTCGTGCGAGCGGGTGCGGGGACCGGCACGGTGAGCGGCGACGGGATCGCGTGCGGCGCGACGTGTACGAGGACGGTCACGCACGGAACGGTGATGACGCTCACCGCGACGCCGGGATCACTGTCGACGTTTGCGGGTTGGGGCGGCGCGTGCAGCGGCGCGAACGCGTGTGCGTTCACGGTCACCGCGCCGACGTCGGTGACCGCGAGCTTCGCGCTCGATGACGTAACGCTATTCGTGTCGCGCGGCGGTACCGGCACTGGCACCGTCATGTCGACACCGGCGGGCATCTCGTGTGGGGCCGATTGCGAGCAGACGTACGCCGCGGGTCAGGCGACGACGTTGACCGCGACGCCCGAGGCGGGCTCGACGTTCGCCGGGTGGACCGGCGCGGGCTGCAGCGGCACCGCACCGTGCACGATCACGATGACCGCCGCGACGACGGTCACCGCGACGTTCACGCTCGAGATGCATGCGCTCGCGGTGACGCGCGCCGGGAACGGCAGCGGTGCGATCACGTCGACGCCGGGCGGCATCGCGTGTGGCGCGGACTGCGGCGAGCTCTACAACCACGGCACGTCGGTGACGCTGGCGGCCGCACCATCGACGGGCTCGACGTTCACGGGCTGGAGTGGCGCATGCACCGGCACCGGCGCATGCGTGGTGCCGATGACCGCGGCGCGCAGCGTGACTGCGACGTTCACGCTCGACACCCACGCGCTCGCGGTCAACCGCGTCGGCACCGGCGCGGGCACGGTCAGCGGTACTGGCATCGCGTGCGGCGCGGACTGCAGCGAGGTCTACAACTTCGGCACGCAGGTGATGCTGACCGCGGCGCCCGCGACCGGCTCGACGTTCGCCGGCTGGAGCGGCGCGTGCTCGGGCACCGGCGCGTGTGTCGTCACGATGACCGCCGCGCGCAGCGTGACCGCGACGTTCGCGCTCGACCAGCACACGCTGACGGTGTCGCGGAGCGGGATCGGAACGGTGTCGGGCAACGGCATCAGCTGCGGCAGTGACTGCACGGAGACCGTCGGTCACGGCACGATCATCACGCTCTCCGCGGCACCGGGATTCGGCTCGTCGTTCGCGGGCTGGAGTGGCGCGTGTACGGGCACCGGTGGCTGCAGCGTGACGATGGACGCCGCGAAGAGCGTCACCGCGACGTTCACGCTCGACAGTTTCTTGCTGTCCGTCGGCAAGTCCGGCGCCGGCAGCGGTACGATCAGCGGCACCGGGATCAGCTGCGGCGGCGACTGCAGCGAGCTGTTCACGCACGGCACGACCGTCACGCTGTCGGCGTTTGCGGCCACCGGATCGGTATTCGTCGGCTGGAGCGGTGCGTGTATCGGCACCGGCAGCTGCACGGTGACGATGGATGCCGCGAAGAGCGCCGTCGCGACGTTCACGCTGGCGCAGCACATGCTCTCGGTCACGCGCGCCGGCACCGGCGACGGCACGGTCACCGGCACCGGGATCAGCTGTGGCAGCGATTGCAGCGAGGTGTTCACGCACGGCACGACCGTCACGCTGACGGCGAGCGTCGCGACGGGCTCGACGTTCGCGGGCTGGGGTGGCGCGTGCTCGGGCACCGGCAGCTGCACGGTGACGATGGATGCCGCGAGGTCGGTGACCGCGACGTTCAACGTCGTCAACCACACCGTCCAGGTCTTCCGCGGCGGCACCGGTACCGGCACCGTCACGGGTAACGGGATCAACTGCGGCGCCGACTGCGTGGAGAGCGTCCCGCACGGCACCGTGATCACGTTGACGGCCACGCCGAGCAGCGCGAACGCGACGGCCTCGCGGTTCCTCGGGTGGTCGGGCTCGTGCGCGGCCGCAAGCGGCACGACGTGCACGGTCGTGGTGACCAGTTCGACGAGCGTGACCGCGAGCTTCGCGCTCGCGCCCAACCTCATGTTCGTGACCTCGAGCCTGTTCACCGGCGACCTCGGTGGGCTCGCAGGCGCCGATGCGCGGTGCCAGAACCTGGCGGCGAGCGCCAACCTCCCCGGGACCTACCGCGCGTACCTGTCGAGCCTCGACGGCAACACGCAGATCACCGCGCCGTCGCGGATGGGCGGCGCGAGCGGCTGGGTCCGCGTCGACGGCGCGCCGGTGATGAACGACATCGGGCAGCTCGCCGGTGGGGCGCTATTCAACGCACCGCGGCTGACCGAGAGTGGCGTCGATGCCGGCACGAGCCAGCTGCCGTTCGCGTGGACCGGGACGACCACGAGCGGCACGTTCGACAGCACGTGCTCCGCCGCGACCGCGTTCATCCCGTGGGGCGGCACCTCCGGCACGGCGATGGCGGGCGACGTGACGAGCACGAGCTCGAGCGCGGTCGCGCTGGACGTTGGCGACTGCGGCTTGACGCTCCGGCTCTACTGCCTCGGCGTCGACCGCGCGGCGGTCGCGCAGTAGGCCTTAGCTTCGCATCACGAGGAAGATCGCGTGCGCGGTCGCGACCGGCGTGGCGCGATCGGCCTGCCACGCCTCCATGCGGACGTTGGTGACCCGGCGGCCGTGGCGGGTGACGATGCCGCGCGCGTGGGTGTCGACGGCGGCGCCCGAGCGGAGGTAGTCGATGGTGACGGTGATCGTCTTCGGCAGCACGATCGTCTCGGCGCGCCACAGCAGCTCGAAGATCGCGGCGGACTCGAGGAGCGCACCGAGGGTGCCGCCGTGGAGCGCGGGGAGCGCCGGGTTGCCGATCAGCTGATCGCCATAGCGCATCGTCGTGATCAGCTCGTCGCCGATCTTGCCGCCCGACAGTCCGAGGAACCGCGCGTACGGGATCGCGTCCATGAACGCCTGGTAGTCACCCGCGCGCTTGGCCTCGGCGAGCCGGTCGATCAGTGGCACGGGCAATGGCGGCGGCGCCGTCACTTGAGCGAGCTGCCTGTCTTTGTCGAGACCATGAAGGTGCCGACCGAGTGAGCGATCGGATCGTCTGGATCGTCGTGATAGGCAACCGCGCGCGTGAACGCGACGTTGCGGGTCATCTTGTAGCAAGTCGCGCGCGCGACCACCTCCTTGCCGACCTCGGCGGGGCGCAGGTAGTCGATGCGGAGATCGAGCGTCGCGATCGGCACGAGGTCGTCGAGCGCGGCGAACACCGCGGCTCCCGAGCAGCCGTCGAGCAGCGCGGTGATCGCACCGCCATGGATGACGCCGGTGTCGGGGTTGCCGACGAGCTTCGCGTCGTAGGGCAGCCGGAACACGGCTTCCTGCGAGCGGATGTCCTCGATGATCATCCCGAGTGCGCGGTTGTGCGGCACGTTCGCCGAGAACCCGCGCACGAGCTCGAGTCGCAGCTGGTCGCGCTCGTCGTCAGCGGGCATCGCGCGACGGTACCCGAGACGGCGCTCCACCGCGATCGTGGTACGACACCGGCATGCTCGGCGGGCCAGTGCTCGGTTGGGACGCCGGCTGGGAAGCCGCGCGGCGCGCCGTCGATCCCGAGGGCGTCCTGGCGGCCGTGCGGATCGCAGCCGAGCACCGGGGCGCCTATCACGCGATCGGCGACGGCGGCACGGCGTGGGTCGAGGTCACCGGCAAGGCGTTCCATGCCGCGGGTGACAAGCGCGAGCTGCCGACGGTCGGCGACTGGGTGCTCGTCGAGAGCTGGGCCCGCGCGATCGCGGGCGGCGGCGCGGCGACCGTGCGCGAGATGTTGCCGCGGCGGACCTTTCTCGTCCGCCGGGCTGCCGGCGAGGCCGTCGTGCCGCAACCGCTCGCCGCGAACGTCGACATCGGCATCGTGATGACGTCGGCGAACGCCGACCTGTCGCCCGCGCGGCTCGATCGCTACGTCGGCCTGCTCCGCGACGGCGGCATCGAGCCGGTGATCGCGATCTCGAAGATCGATCTCGCGCCCGAGGGTCGCGCGGCGCTCGTCGAGGGGGCGCGCGCGGTGGCACCGCACGTGGTCTGCCTGTCGGTCGTGACCGGCGACGGGATGCCAGAGGTCCGCGCGCTCGGCGGCGAGGGTCGGACCTGCGTGCTGCTCGGCAGCTCCGGCGTCGGCAAGTCGTCGCTGCTCAACGCGCTCGTCGGCAGCACGCAGGAGATCGGCGCGATCCGCGCGGACGAGCGAGGTCGCCACACCACGACGCACCGCGAGCTGTTCGTCGCGCCCGACGGCGGCCTGTGGATCGACACGCCCGGCATGCGCGAGCTCGCGCAGTGGATCGACGAGGGCGAGGAGGCCGCGTTCGACGACATCACCGCGGCCGCCGAGCACTGCAAGTTTCGCGACTGTCGCCACCGCGAGGAGCCCGGGTGCGGCGTGCGCGGCAAGGTCCCCGCCGGCCGCCTCGCCAGCTTCCACAAGCTCGCGGACGAGCGGATCGCGAGCGCGGCCCGCCAGGAGACCGCCCAGAAGCTTGCCGAGACGCGGCGGGTCGGCCGCCAGCGCAAGCGGGCACGTCGCAAGCCCGATCCAGCCTAGAGAGATCTGGCCTGGCGATCCGCGCTGGCGCTCCTCGCCGGATCGCCCCACGCTCGGGCCCTGGGGCTGCTATAGATCGCCCCCCGTGATCGCGTTCAGCTCGGTCAGCAAGCAGTACGGCGGCCAGATCCTGTTCGTCGACGCGTCGTTCCAGATCAACGCCGGCGAGAAGGTCGGCCTGGTCGGGCCCAACGGCGCCGGCAAGACGACCGTGTTCCGGTTGATCGCTGGCGAGGAGCAGCCCGACGACGGCCAGATCGAGCGCCCGCGCAAGATGACGCTCGGCTACTTCCGCCAGGACGTCGGCGATCTCAAGGGCCGCACGATCCTCGCCGAGACCTGTGCCGGTGCCGGCGAGGTCGCCGATCTCGCGGAGGAGCTCGCGCGGCTCGGCGTCCGGCTCGAGGCTGCGGGCGACGATCTCGACGAGGTCGTCACCAAGTTCGGCGAGGTGCAGGCGCGCTACCAGGACCTCGGTGGCTACGAGCTCGAGGCGCGCGCGCAGTCGATCCTCCACGGCCTGGGCTTTGGCGACGAGGTGATGGGCAACGATGTCGGCACGCTCTCGGGCGGCTGGAAGATGCGCGTCGCGCTCGCCCAGATCCTGCTCGCGCGGCCCGACATCCTGCTGCTCGACGAGCCGACGAACTACCTCGACCTCGAGTCGATCATCTGGCTCGAGGGCTTCCTCCGCGACTATGCCGGCGCGGTGATCATGACCTGCCACGATCGCGAGATCATGAACCGGGTCGCGAACAAGATCGTCGAGATCGACGGCGGCGACCTCCGGACCTACACCGGCAACTACGACTTCTACGA
>JACCTC010000227.1 GCA_013812655.1 Deltaproteobacteria bacterium
GCGAGCAGATCGATCGCGCGGCCGGAACCGATCGGCAACCAGTCGATGTGGATGCTCGTGCGATCGCCGATCCACCAGGTGATCAGGAACCACAGCGCTACCGACGCGACGATCGTCAGCCCGAGGCGAATCAGCGCCGGGGGCGACAGCATCGATTTCAGAGCACTGGGCATGACTAGACGGTGATCCGGCGGTGGTAGGTGACCCACTCCATCACGATGAGCGCCATCGCGAGGAGCACGAGGTAGATCCACAGCTTCTTGCTGCGGGTGATCGCGAAGGCCTCGGGCGGTTCGAGCTGCTGGCCGCCGAGCGTGAGCTCGGTCGAGGGCGCGATGTCGGACTCGGCGGGCGAGGCGAGGTTCGCGGCGAGCTCGATCTGCGCCATCGGGTTGCCCTTGGCGTCCTTCGCGGTGACGTCGTAGTAGCCGACGCGCGCGCCGTAGAATGTCGCGAGGCCGTCGATGATCGGCGTCTTCGTCAGGCTGCCATCGGGTCCCTTGACCTCGGCCTCGGTCGCGCCGACCACGCCGTCGAGCGGGACGCGCTCGCGGGTGCCGGTGGAGTAGGTGGTGAGCAGATCAGTCTGATCGCCAGCGAACCAGTCGAGCGTGTTGACGAGCAGCATCGGGAACGCGACGCGCATCGGCAGATCCGTTCCGGCGTCGCGACCCTCCGAGGGCAGCGAGAACCCGAACGCGAGCACCTTGCGGCGGCCATCACGCTTCGCGACGATGATCGGGTCGCGCACCGAGTAGGCGATCGTCGACTCGCCCTTCTTCGGATCGGGCGCGAACACCGCGCTCTTGTCCATGTAGACGTCGGACAGCGTCACCCAGCGCATGACCGGGTGGCCCTCGTCGATCTCGGTGATCCGTGGGAACGCGAGGTTGCCGCGCTCCTTGAACGGGCTGTTCGGGCCGGTCGGGTGGAAGAACAAGAGGCTCGCTGGCGCCGGCGGCATCACGTCGGGCGTGAACTCGTCGAAGATCACGACGTCCATGCCATCAGCCACCGTCGGCCGCGCGGTGTACTCGGCGGGCGTGACCTTCGTGGGGTCGACGTTGTCGTAGACGAGCAGGGCGCCCTCGAGGAACAGGTTGTCCTCGGTGACCATCAGGACCTTCTGCTTCTTGCGCGCGGGCAACAGCGCAAACGCCTGGTCGTCGAGCGCGAACGAGTCCGAGCCGCCCGCGCCCTCGAGCGGCCGCAGCGACGCGCGCAGCTTGTTGTCGGCGCTGCCGGGCAACTTCGCGTAGATCTGCTTGATGCGCTGGCCGGGCGCGAGATCGATGCGCTTGACGTCGACCGCGGTGTCGCCGTTGTAGAGCGCGAGCTGGCGATGCGCCGGCTCCTGGCCGAAGTTCTGGACCTCGATGTAGACCTCGTAGGCGGCCTTGTTCGCGATGTAGCGACGGACGTTGAACGCGACGATGCCGACGTTGTCGCTGCGCCGCCCGACCGGCAGGTAGCGGACGTCGACGTTCGACAGATCGATCGCCGCGAGGTTCTTCGCGTTCCACTCGGCCGAGGTCGCCTTGGCGGATGGGTCGGTCGCCGGCACCGGCTTGCCGGCATCCCAGCTCACGAGCCCGAGCTGGGCCTCGGGGAACGCGCCGTCGGAGACCACGACGATCAACGGATTCGGCCGGTCGCGCAGCGCATCCGCAGCGGCGCCGAGGGCACGCGTCAGATCGGCCGGGGTGTCGCTCGCGGTGATGCCGTCGACGACCTTGTTCAGCACCGGGCCGTCGCTCGTGAATCGCGACATCGGGGTGGCCTGGCCATCGACCTTCATGATCATCGCGAGGTCGCCGCCGCCCATCGAGTCGATCAGCGCCTTGGTGCGCTGCTTCGCGGCATCGAGCCGGCTCTGCTTGCCCGCCTCGTCGCCATCCATCGCCTTCATCGACGCACTCGCATCGAACAGCACGACGACGCTGCGCGCCTTGCGATCGACCGCCCCGAGTGTCGGGTCGAGCGCGGCGATCAGCACGATCGCGAGGATCCCGAGGATCAGCAGCAGCGACATCAGCCGCTTGAGCTGCTTCCACAGCGAGTTCGCATCCTTCTGCTCGAGGACGCGCTTCCACAGCGTCGAGAACGGCACCTCGAACCGGCGGCGCCGCATCTTGATGACGTACGCGCCGATCGCGAGCGCCGCGGCGCCGAACGCGATCCAGGCCCAGATCGCGAGCGGGATGGGACCGAGCAGGCTCACCGCAAAAACCCTCCCGAGCGGAAGATCTTGAGCACGAGCTGATCGAACGGGATCGAGGTGTGCGTGCGGAAGAACGGCAGCGCGTACTTCGTGCAGTACGCCTCGAGCTCCTTGCAGTAGGCCTCGTGGGCCTTGGTGTACTGCTCGAGCAGCGACTTGCTGACCGTGACCTCGCGGGTATCACCGGTCTCGCAGTCGACGAGCGCGAGATCGCCGTGGAGCTGCGGCTCGGCCTCGCGCTTGTCGTAGACCTGCAGCACGAACGGCTCGAACTTGTTGTAGCGGAGCGTGTTGATCCCCTGTTCGAAGCCCTCGGGGTCGTAGAAGTCCGAGATCACGACCGCGAGCCCGCGCCGCTTGTTCTGGGCGACGAAGTCCTTCATGCAGCCTGCGAGCTCGGTCTTGCCGCCGAGGTCGCACGAGCGCAGGAACTCGAACACCCGGTGGATGCGGTTCTTGCCGCGCGACGGCGGCAGCCGGTCGATGATGCGATCGGCGAACGGGATGATCGCCACGCGGTCGAGGTTCGCGAGGCCGACGTAGGTCAGCGCCGCGGCGACCTGCATCGCGTAGTGCAGCTTCGGCAGTGGCGAGCCGATCGCCATCGAGTCCGAGACGTCGACGAGGATGTAGATGTAAAGGTCCTCCTCCTCCTCGAACAGCCGCAGCAGCATCTTGTCGAGCCGGCCGTAGAGGTTCCAGTCGATGTACCTGAAGTCATCGCCGCGCGAGTACGTCCGGTGATCGGCGAACTCGATGCCGGAGCCGACCTTGCGCGTCCGGCGCTCGGCGCGGATGTTCCCGGCGAACACCTTGCGCGACACCATGTGCAGGTGCTCGAGGGTCTTCAGGAAGCGCTCGTCGAACAGCTCGGAGCGATCGGCTACGCGGTTGTCGCGCGCGACGGCACTCTTCTTGATCGACGACAGCGATGCGGAGGCAGCGGGAGCCACTACGTCTCTTTCGTGGCCTTGAGGATCTCCGAGATGATCGCGTCGGACTCGACACCCTCGGCCTCACCCTCGAAGTTGAGGATCATGCGGTGGCGCAGCGCCGGAGCCGCGACGTGGCGGATGTCGTCGATCGAGACGGCGTAGCGGCCCTCGAGGAGCGCGCGGATCTTCGCGGCGAGGATCACGGCCTGGAGACCACGCGGCGATGCGCCGTAGCGCATGAACTGCTTGCTCATGCCGGTCGCTTCCGCATTCTCGGGATGGGTCGCGAGCACGACGCGCACCGCGTAGTCCTGGATCTGGCGGGCGAGCGGCACCTTGCGGACGAGGTCGCGCATCTCGACGATTCGCGACTTGTCGATCACGGCCTTGGGCTGCGGGACGTCGTCGGTCGTCGTCCGATCGAGGATCGTGTGCAGCGCCTCGCGCTTCGGGTACTGGACGATCAGCTTGAAGAAGAACCGATCGAGCTGCGCCTCGGGAAGCGGGTAGGTGCCTTCCATCTCGAGCGGGTTCTGGGTCGCGAGCACGAAGAACGGCTTCTCGAGCTTGTACGTCTGCTTCGCGACGGTGACCGAGCTCTCGCTCATCGCCTCGAGCAGCGCCGACTGCGTCTTCGGCGTCGCGCGGTTGATCTCGTCGGCGAGGACGATGTTCGCGAAGATCGGACCCTTCTGGAACTCGAAGCGCTTCTGGCCGCCCTCCTCGGTGATCACGTTCGTGCCGACGATGTCGGCCGGCATCAGATCGGGCGTGAACTGGATGCGCGAGAACGTCGCGTGGATCGTCTCGGCGAGCGTGCGCACGAGCATCGTCTTGCCGAGGCCGGGGACGCCCTCGAGTAGCGCGTGGCCACCGCCGAGCAGGCACATCATCACGCCCTCGACGATCTCCTCCTGGCCGACGATCATCTTGCCGATCTCCTCGCGGAGCAGGCGGAGGTCAGCAGTGAAGCCCGTGACCGTCGACTCGACGTCACGGCTCATGGCGGGCGCAGCAGCAGCTTGGGTCATGGATTCGCCTTCGGTGCAGGAGGTGCCGGAACAGTCGTGGGTGCCGCGTCGTCGGGTGCCGCGTCGGCGGCGGGTGCACCGCTCGGGTGGATCTTCGCGAAGTAACGCTTCACGTAATACTTGTAGCTGGAGGGCAGCTTCTCGGTTCGCATGACCTCCTCGACAATGCGCTGGTAGTCCGCGTAGACCTCCTGGTAGCGCTTCGAGGCGAAGCCCTTCTGCGCGGCCGCGAGGATCGTCTGGCGTGTCGAGCCGCCCTCCTTGCCCGCCTTGCCCTGGAGGTCCTGATCCTTGGTATGGCCGCCCTTGTCCGTCGCATCGCCGGTGAGGTTCGGATCGTGACCCGTGCCCCACGAGTCGCCACCCTGACCCTGGCCGGGACCGCCGGGCTGGTTGCCCTGACCTTGCCCGGGCTGACCCTGACCGGGCTGGCCGGGCTTCCACGCCTGGCCCGAACCCTTCTTGCCGCGTGCGCGCGCCTGGAAGTCCTTGTTCTTGCCGTTCTTGCCGAACGGATCCTGCGGGCCCTTGTTGCCCTTCTGCTTCGCGCGCCGCATCGCCTCGCGGAGGTCGTCCATCTGCGACGACATCTTCTTCTGGGTCGCCTGCTTGCGCTGATCCTGATCGACGCGGCCGGTCTCTCGCGCGGCGTCCTTGAGCTTCTGCGACGCCTGCTTCTCGCGCTCCTCCTGCTCCTCCTGGTTCTCCTGCTTGTCCTTCGGCTTCTGGAGCTGCTCGGCGGCCTTCTCGAGATCCTTCTGCAGGCGCTTCACGGCCTCGCGCTGCGCGGACTGGTTCTTCTCGTCTTCCTTCTTCTCGAGCTTCTTGAGCTCGTCCTTCGCCTTCTGCAGGCGGCGCTCGGCGTCGAGCTTCTGCTGCTCGGTCTTCGCCTGCTCCTTCTCCTTCTGGAGGCGGCGGACCTGCTCCTCGAGCTTCTGCTGCTGCTGGTCGAGCTTCTGCTTCTGATCCTTCTGCTGCTTCTCCATCTGCTTGGAGACGTCGTCGAGCTTCTTCGCCAGCTCCTGCTTCTGCTTCTCGGTCATCGGCTTCTTGTCGTTCTCGGCCTGCTGCTTCTTCAGCTCCTCGAGCTTCTTCTGGAGATCTTGCTTGTCCTGCTCGGAGAGTGACTTGTCCTGCTCGAGCTTCTTCTCGAGCTCCTGCTTCTCCTGCTCGAGGCCCTTGGGATCGAGCTTGTTCGCGATCTTCTCGAGCTCCTGCTTCGCCTTCTCGAGGTTGTTCTGCTTCAGCGCCTCGCCGAGCTCCTTGGTCTGCTCGTTCTTCGAGAGCTCCTTGCCCATCTCGGCCATCTGCTTCGCGAGCTCGGCCTGATCGGGCTCGGCGCCCTGGTTCATGAGATCTTCGGCCTTCTGGAGCGCCTCGAGCAGCTGCTCCTTCGTGATCTTGCCTTCCTCGGCGTCCTTGAGGAGTTGCTCGATCGTCTTCGCGAACTTGTCGAGGTCCTCGATGTTGTCGCGCTGCGCGATCCGCTTGAGCTCGCCGAGGATGGCATCAACGTACGCCCGCTCGTCGGGATCGAGCGTGACCGCCTCGGAGCTGTGGAACCGCGCGTCCTTCGGATCGACAACCGTGAACGCGACGGGGCCGACGGTGCGGCTGCCGATGTGAGCGGTGAGGACGGTGTCGCCGATCGGCGCGTCGGCGGGGAGCCGGATCCGGATCGACTCGCGGGTCCAGTCGAGGATCACGACCGGGCGCGCCTTCGCGGCCTGGCCGAGATAGACCGACGTGCCCTCGGGGACGAAGCCCGACGTCTGGATCGGTGGCGCGGCAGCCTCGGCAGGCACGTTCGGCGCACCGAGCACGTGACGCGCGGTGCCGCCAAGGTGGGCAACCGGCGCGGCAACGCCCATCATCAAGTTGTCGCCGTGGAGCGTGACCTCGGCGCCCGGCGGGGCGTGGTCGGGGTCGGCGTGGGACAGCCGGGGCGAGCGATCGACGGTCGGCAGCGCGAGGCCGGCGGCGAGCGCCGAGACCACGAGGAAGCCGGCGGCGGCGCGCAGATCCCGTGGCGACGCGAACGGGGTGGCGGCGCGGATGTTCGCGCGGGGCACGGCCTTCACGCCGTCGCGGATCGCCGCGATCATGAGGTCGGCAGTCTCGTCGTCGGGCGTCGGTGCAGTACCAGCCGTCGCCATCGTGCGGCGGAACGCGATCGCGGTCGACAGCCGGTCCGAGAGGTTCGACGCGCGATCGATGCGGCGGGCGACGGTCTCGTCATCGAGGGGGCGCAGCGCGCTGACGACCGCGCCGATCACGATCAAGAGGCCCGCGCCGATGACCATCGCGATCCCGGTCGTGGTCCCGAGCGCTCCGGTGCGGACTGCGAAGATCACGGCGAGCGCGATCGCCGCGGCCAGGACCGTGGCGGTCGCCGCGCCCTCGAGAGCCCACTGGGTGCGGATCCGTAGCCGCGCCTGGGCGATCAGGCGCTGGATTGCCGAGGTGTCATGAAGGCTTCGCACACTGGCTCCTGTCACCCGCAGGTCGGGCTCCGATCCATGCCGTCAACGATCGAGGTTAGCACCAACATTCCACGTGCCAGCCCGACTTGAGGTCTAACTCCCCTGGCCTGGCCCGCGACTCGTGCGACACCGGCTCGCGTGATCGGGTTGCCGTCGACACGCTCGCGCGTTGCCTACATCGGCCTACCCGATCAACGAGGGACCTTCGGTCACAGCCAGAAGGCGGCGAGCGAGAACTTGTTGCTCGTGGTGTCGAGGACCTCGTAGGTCTCCCGGGCCCGCGGCGTCGGTAACAGCGACTTCACGCTCGAGATCCGACCGGCCTCGGTGATCAGGAAGTACTTGCGGCCGAGCGGCGCTCGCGTGCGGTCGTTGATGTACTTGTTGAACTCGACGTTGTTGGTCGCGACCAGCGAGGTCTTCATCTCGGGCAGCCACGACCAGATCTCGCCGCCGGACCAGAAATTCTCGCCCCGCCAGTAGAGCTGCCACGCGATCAGGCGGTCGGCGTCGACGGCACGCACCGGCTTGCGGCCACGGATCACCTCGGGCGGCCTGAGCTTCCGCTTCTCCCGATCCTTCTTGGAGACCTTGCGGTATGCGGCCAGCGCGCGCGCGTACTCGGTCATGCGACGCTCGCAGTCGGCGAGCAGCTGATCGATCGGGGCACGCGCACCTGGGAACAGCTTCACGGTGACGTCGTGATCGCCGATCCGGGTCACCGTGCCGTCTGCGGAGACCTCCTGCTCCATGATCCGCTCGTCCGTCGCCTTGTTGAGCTGCAGCTTGATCGTCATCGGCTGGCCGAGCTGCAGGGTCTGGGGGATGAAGGTCTCGAAGCGCCAGGTGTCGAGGTCGCCGTGCTCGCGCAGCTCGTCGGCGCACTGCCCGGCGCCGAAGAACACCTGCTTGTGACCGTAGATGTTGCGCTGCTCGTAGTAGGTGCGCACGGCCTCGCGCATGCCCCAGTGCTTGCCGGCGATCGGCATGTAGACCTGGAGCGCCCAGATCGCGATCACGATCCCCGCCGTCCCGGTCAGCGCGACGCCGAGCCGCACGAACCGCGTCGCGAGGAACGCGACCCCGACGGCCGCGAAGATGCCGAGCCCGAGGATGCCGTCCGACGGATCGACCTGCCACGGCTCGGCCGACGGCCACGGCCGATCATAGCGGAACACGAACATCTCGATCCAGCGATCCGGCTCGAACATCAGATCGCGGCAGATCAGCAGCACGATGCCGATCGCGATCACGGCATAGACCGGGTGCATGCGGTCGCGGCGGGCGAACAGGTCGTCGATGTAGAACGCGACGAGCAGGCCGAACGGCGGGATCACCGGGAGGATGTAGTGGTGAAACTTCGTTTGCACGAAGCAGAAGACGAACATCGCGACGATCGCCCACAGCGTCACGAGGAAGCGGATGCGGCCCTCGCGGGTCGCACGGCTCGCGCGGAGGAACGCGGCAGCGAGCGCGGCCGGCAGCAGCGCGGCCCACAGCCACATGCCGTGGCCGATCTGTGCGGTGTAGCCGCCGCCGCCGGTGGCGAGCCACGCGAACGTGCCGGGCGAGCTGTCGACGCCGGTCGCGGCGCGGTTGAGGATGTGCGTGAAGAAGTACTCGTCGACAAACCGCACGCCCTCCTTGAGGTACATGCCGAGGTGCCACGGCAGCGCGACCGCGGTCATCAGCAAGAGGCCGCGCTTGATGTCGAACGCGCCGTCCCAGACCGCGCGCCACCGCCAGAACATGATCACGTGGAACGCGACGACGCCGACGACGACGGTGAAGCCCGGCGGGCCCTTCGCGAGGATGCTGACCCCGAGCAGGAAGTACGCGCCGAGCAGATACATCTGCCGCATCGTCGCGAGCTGCCCCATGCGCAGCGCGTGCTCGGCGATCAACGCGAGCCCCGCCCAGCCACGCGACAGGAACGTGACGGTCCAGATCACGGACATCGTCGCGATCACGAGGACGAGCAGGAGGTTCGTCGCGAACGGGATCGGCGCGCGCAGGTTCGCGAGCACGAGGCCGACGATGCCGAGCAGCGGCAGCGCGTAGATGAGGTAGCGATCCAGCGAGTAGCGCTCCCACGGCCCGAGGATGTCGTCGAACACGTGGCGCCACATCGACTGGCCGGGCCGGCGGTGCGGCATCGGCACGTCGCGGATCGCGGCGATGATGCCGCCGACCAGCACGAACGGCAGGCGAACGATCAGCCAGCCGTCGCGTGACAGCCCACCGACGAGCAGCAGCATCAGCGCGGGCAGCCAGATCGCCGGCGTCGGCATCGGGCTGCGGATCGCGAGCTGCGGGTAACGGAGGAAGTAGTACGCGTAGTAGGTCGCCTGGAGGAGGACGAAGCCGACCGCGATCCCGAGCACGACGTGGCGCGCGTCGTACGCGATCCGCCGCCGCCAAAAGTACCCGAGCGGCGCGATCGGACGCGCGCCGTCCTCGACGGCCATCGCGAACAACGCGATCGCACCGATCGTGCACGAGACCATCGGCATGTCGGGGATCGCGTTGCGCGCGATCATGCAAAACATCGGTGTCGAGCCGACGACGAGCAGCGCGAGCCACGCGAGCCGGCGATTGACCAGCCGCGCGAGCATCCACCACATCAGCGTGAGCCCCGCGATCGCGCACAGGATGAACGGCAGGCGGATCCCGATCATCGTCCGCCCGCTCGCGACCATCTCGCCGGAGTAGCCGCCGCCGTCGCCGACGCCGACCGCCTGCATGCCGGCCGCCATCAGCCAGAACGCGAGCACCGGCTTGCTGCGAAACCCCTCGTTGTCGCCGGGGCTGCCACTCGACGTCCCGACCCACTTGGTGTGGACGAGATCGTCGTCCTGCAGCATCGTCCGCGCGACCTCGCCGTAGTGGGTCTCCCACGGATCGACGAGCGAGTAGCTCCAGATGCCGGGCACGAACGTGAGCATCGAGACCAGCACCACGAGGGCGAGCTCGACGCGGAGCGGACGGCGGCGAGGTTCCACGATCTCTGCGGGGGCGAGCGGCAGCGACATGCGCGGCGCGAACCTAACACGGCATGTTAGGTTGGCTGCGTGTCGAGGTTCCCGGATGTCTCGACGGCGGGGGCGGCGGTCCCGGCCTCGATCTTCGCCCGGCTGCGCGAGCACCTCGCGAAGTTTCCGGGCGACGTGATCCCGCTGCAGATCGGGGATACCCACCTGGCGCCTGCGGCGTCGCTCGACCAGTTCGCGTGGGCCGCGCATGCCCCAGCCGATCTCTACGCGTACGGCAACCCCGCGGGGTGGACGCCGCTCGTCGACGCGATCGCCGCGAAGGCGCAGCGCCAGAACCGCATCCCGATCACGGCGGCCGGCGTGCAGGTCGCGTGCGGCGCGACCCACGCGCTCGCGTGCTCGGTGCAGGCGCTCTGCGATCCCGGTGACGAGCTGATCCTGCTGACGCCGCACTGGCCGCTGATTCGCGGGATGGCGCTCGGATTCGGCGTGGTCCCGGTCGAGGTGCCTTTCGTGATGACGATGCCGGCCGGCGAGCTCGCCGCGGCGATCGAGCGCGCGATCACGCCCCGCACGTCGGCGATCTACTACGCCTCGCCAAATAACCCCGACGGCGCGATGCTCGACGCCGCGCAGCTCGCGGCGGTCGCCGAGGTCTGTGTGCGCCATCGCCTGTGGGTCCTCGCCGACGAGGTCTACGAGGACTACGGCTACGACGCCGAGCACGTGTCGATCGCGTCGCTGGCGGGCGGCACCGAACGCACGGTCACCGTGTTCTCGTTCGCGAAGAGCTACGCGCAGGCCGGGCTGCGGGTCGGCTACGCACTCGCGCCCGATCCGATCGCGGCGACGCTGAAGAAGCTCGTCAACCACTCGGTGTACAACGTGCCGGTCGCGATGCAGCGCGCGGCCCTCGGCGCATTGACGGCCGGCGCGCCGTTCCTCGCATCCGCACGCCAGAGCTACCGCGACGCCCGCGATCGCGCGCGGGCCCGGCTCGTCGCGCCCGTTGCGTGCCCGCCCGGCGGATCGTACCTGTGGGTCGACTTCGCGCGGTGGAG
>JACCTC010000210.1 GCA_013812655.1 Deltaproteobacteria bacterium
GTGCTGGTCAGCGCGGGGGCGCGCGCGGCCGCGCCGTTCCTGCTGTCGATCCTCCGTCAGCCGACGCCCGGCGAAACCGGGGGACACCTCGAGCTCGCCGACGCGTACGTCGCGCTCGGCAAGGTCACCAAGCCGCTCGTCGACGAGTTCGCGCCCTACCTCGTCCGGGACGCGACGGTGCAGGTGCGGCACCAGCCGCGCGAGGACGAGCTCGGCGTCAACCTGCTGCGCGCGGTCGCGTTCCGGCTGCTCGTGGGACGCGGTGCCGACGACCGCGTGTTCGAGGCCGCGCTGCGCTGGTTCTGCGAGCAGCACCCGGTGTCCGAGCAGATCCTGCGCAAGCGACGTACCGAGCCGCGGGTGCTCGAGGTCCTGCGCGCGCGCTTCGCGGTCGAGCAGGCGAAGGTCGTCACCCGCGACGGCCGCCACATCTCCTATTCCCCGGACTACGCGCTGCTCGCGCGCTACCTCGCAAGGCTCGGCGACGCGGAGGCCAAGGTGGCGAACGAGCGCGTGAAGAAGGTGAAGCGCTGGGAGGACAGCAAGAACCGCGATCGCTACGAGTGACGTCGAGCTGACGGCGCAACTCGCCTGGGTGGCGACGCGGCGCTGACAGGTCAGCGCGAGCGACGCTTGCGTGCAGGTCGCTCGGGATCGCGGCCGATCGCGTCGAGCAGCTTCTTGCCTGGACCGCTCTGCGACGACGACGTGGGTACGGTCTGCGCGATGATCACCGGCTGCTTGCGCTGGCCGAGCTTCGGCGAACGCCGGCCGGTCAGCTTTGTCGTCGAGCCCGGCTTCGCCCGTGGCTTCGCCTTGGATCTCGGCCTGGCCTTCGGCTTCGCGCGTGGCTTCGCCTTCGCTCGGCGCTTCGGCTTGCGTGGCTTCCTGGCGGCTGGTCGGCGTCGCGCGGCCATCACTCGCCTTCTGTCGACGGCGCGGAGGGACGCGTCGGGACACCGCTCGCCTTCGCGTACTCGTCGAGCTTGCGATAGAGCGTCTTGCGATCGAGGCCGAGCCGCTGCGCCGCGCGCGTCTTGTTGCCGGCCTCGTCCTCGAGCACGCGCTCGATGAACTCGCGCTCGAGCTCGGCGAGCGTCATCCGGCGCGCGACCGCGGCGCCCAGGAAGTCGGAGGGCCGCTTCTCGCGCACCTGGGGCGGAAGATCGTCGTCGGCGATCAGCTCGCCTTGGCACAGCGCGACGCCGCGCTCGAGCACGTTCATCAGCTCGCGCACGTTGCCGGGCCAGTGATACGCGAGCAGCAGCTGCTGCGCCTCCGGCGACAGCCGCATCCGGCGCGGCGGGTGTTGGCGGGCGCCGAGGTTCTCGAGCACGTGCTCGGCGAGCGGCACGATGTCCTCGGGGCGCGAACGCAGCGGCGGCAGATCGATCAGGATGACGTTGAGCCGGTAGTAGAGGTCCTCGCGGAAGCTGCCGTCGGCGAGCATCTCCTCGAGCTTCTTGTTGGTCGCGGCGACCACCCGGACGTCGACGCGCTGGTTCTTGGTCGCGCCGAGCGGCCGGACCTCGTGCTCCTGGAGCACGCGCAGGAGCTTGGCCTGGAGGGGCAGGGCGAGCTCACCGATCTCGTCGAGGAAGATCGTGCCCCCGTCGGCCTCGACGAACAGGCCGTTGCGATCCGCGCGTGCGTCGGTGAACGCGCCCTTCTTGTGGCCGAACAGCTCGCTCTCGATCAGGCCCTCGGGCACGGCCGCGAGGTTGACGCCGACGAACGGGCCGTTGGTTCGCGTCGAGTTGTAATGGATCGCGCGCGCGATCAGCTCCTTGCCGGTGCCGCTCTCGCCGGTGACCAGCACGCTCGCGGTCGAGCTCGCGATCCGTTGCACCATCGCGATGACATCGCGCATCGACTGGCTCTTCGCGATGATGTTGCCGAGCCCGAACCGCTCCTCGACCTCGCGCTGGAGCCGCGCGACCTTGCTGCGCAGCGAGCGCTCGCCGAGCGCCTTGTCGGCGACCAGCAGCAGCTCCTCGATCTCGAACGGCTTGGTGATGTAGTCGTAGGCGCCCAGCTTGACCGCGCGGATCGCGGTCTCGATCGAGCCGAACGCCGTGATCATCACGAGGTGCGGCGGCTCTGGCATCGCCATCACGCCGCGGATCAGATCGAAGCCGTCCATCTCGGGCATCCGGAGGTCGGTGATGATCAAATCGAAGCGCCGCGCGCGTGCCCGCTCGAGCCCGGACGACGCCCCGCCGGTCGCCTCGACGTCGAAGCCCGCGTCCTCGAGCTCCTCGGCGAGCAGGTCGCGCATCGCCTCGTCGTCCTCGACGACCAGGATCGAGGCAGCCCGCTCGGTGGACATCGCACCTCCTTCTAGCACGCGCCGGGTGGCTAATGCCCGGAGCGCCGGCGCTGGCGGCGATGCTCGTGTTCCTCGTCGACGAGGCGCACGTAGTCGAGTGGCTCGTCGGCCTCCCACGGAACCGGGTTCGTGCCGCCGAGCTCGCGGACACGATGGCGAAAGGCCTCGGCGATCTCCTCGAACGGCGGCAGGTCGCTGCGGCCTGACAGCGCTCCGGATTTCGCGGCCTCGGTGGACTCGGTCGTCAGCTGCAGCGCGCACTCGCGCGAGAGCCGGCCGCGCCGGATCACGTCCTGGACGCTCGTCGCGAGGTGCCCGAGCTCGTACTGCCCGGAGTCGATCATCTCGAGTGCCACGAAGATCACCTGGCGCGCCGAGAGCACCTTGTCCTCGTAGAGCACGAGCGCGGCCTGGAAGTAGTTGAACACCGGCACCAGGCGCGGCCCGAACCGCCGGAACCCGAGGGATGGCGAGCGGCGATCGAGGTGGATGAACAGCCGGCGGACCGTCTCGCCCTTCGGTACCCGTGCGGCGAGGTCGAGGATCCGATTCGCGTCGTCGTCGTAGGCGCGCGATGCGACGAGCACGCGCTCGAGGTCCTGCAGCGAAACCCGCTCCGACAGCAGATCGGCGTACAGGCAGTAGATGATCGCATCGGCCTCGGCGTCGTCGCCGAACAGCGTCTCGAAGGGCGCGGGCGCGCCGATCCGCGACTGCAGCATCGCCGGCAGCTTGTAGGGAATCTGCGCGCGCAGCGCGCGGAACCGGCCGCGCAGGATGTTCTTCAGGTTGTTCTTGAGGACGAACTCGTCGTACTCGACGCCGTCGAGCCGCAGCTTGGTCGCGAGCACCTGGCGCATCTGGGTCGGGCTGCCCGACACGATGCAGATCCGGTTGCCGTCCTGGCGGAGCGCGCGGAGCAGCGCGGTGGCGCCGGGGTACGCCTGCTTGTCGGCGGCGGTCTCGATCGCGCTCTTCGCGAGGTCGACGAAGCTGTCGAACTCGGTGCGGAGGTAGGTCTTGTCGAGGTCCCAGCGGAACGTGTGCTTCGGCGCCGGCGCGCCATCCGCGAGGCCGGCCGGGATGTGATCGAAGAGGCCGATCCGCTCGCCGACCCGGATCGGCAGGTTCGACAGCTTCGAGACCCGACGCAGGAGCGACCGCATCATCGACTACGACCCGACGGCCGGAGGGATGGTGCCCGCACGCGGCCGGCGCTGCGAGCGCTCGTCGAGCTCGGCCATCGTGCGCGCGATGTTGCCGCACAGGTTCCCGGCGAGCGCCTTGTGGGCGACCTTGACCGCGTTCGTGATCGCGCGCGCGTTCGAGCGGCCGTGCGCCTTGATGAACGGGTGCGTGAAGCCGAGCAGCGGTGCACCGCCGTACTGCTGCCAGTCGGTGATCGACTTGAGCTGATCGATCGCCGAAGACAGCGCGACCAGGCCGAGCCGCCACGCGAGCCGCTCCTTGTGGGCGTAGCGCGCGAGCCGGACGACGGTCTCGGAGACGCCCTCGAGCATCTTCAGCACGACGTTGCCGACGAACCCCGAGGTCACGACGACGTCGGCGACGCCGCGCGGGATGTCGAGCCCCTCGATGTTGCCGATGAAGTTCAGCTCGGTGGTCTCGACGAGCGCGGCGTGGGCCGCGATGATCGACGGCGGACCCTTGCCAGGTTCGGTGCCGTTCGACAGCAGCGCGACGCGCGGCCGGCGGTTGCTCGACACCAGCTTCGCGTAGGACGAGCCCATGACGGCGAAGCCGACGAGATCCTCGGCGGTCGCGTCGATCGTCGCGCCGACGTCGAGGATCAGCGAGAACGGATCGTCCTTCTCGCCGCGCCGCAACTCGGTCGGGTACACGGCCGCGAGCGCGGACCGTCGCACGCCTTCGAGTAGCTGCCACCGCCGCGCGCACGCGAGTACGCTGGCGCCGGTGTTGCCCGCGGAGACCAGCGCATCGCCTTCGCCGCGGGCGACCAGATCGGCGGCCACGATGATCGACGCCTCGGGCTTCGCGGCAAGCGCCTCGGCGGGCTTCTCGTCCATCTCGACGTAGGTCGGCGCGTGGTGGACGCGCACGCGCGCGCCGTCGTGGCGCATCCGCGGCAGCAGCCGGCCGAGCACGGTGGCGTCGCCGACCAGGATGATCTCGGCCGACGACAGCTGCAGCGACGCCTCGGCGGCACCCTGGACGATCTCGTCGGGAGCGTGATCGCCACCCATGGCGTCGACGACGATGCGGTGCATGGCCGCCATCTTGCCACGAGTCGCAGCCGAGCGTGGTTCGGCGCGCGAGTAAGAGCCAGGGTGAGCTAGAGTGCGCCGCGTGGCGGAGAGGCTCTACATCGTCGACGGGCACGGATACATCTTCCGCGCCCACTACGGCCTGATGAACGTGTCGCGCGGCGAGCGTCGCGAGGTTCGGCTGTCGACGAGCGAGGGCATGCCGACCGGCGCGCTCTACGTGTTCTCGCGGATGCTGATGCGCCTCGAGGAGGACAACGCGCCGAAGCGGATGGCCGTCGTGTTCGATCACAAGGGCGGCCAGCAGACGTTCCGCGCCGAGATGTACCCGGCCTACAAGGCCACGCGGAAGGCGCCGCCCGACGAGCTCCAGGTCCAGATGGAGTACTTCCCGCGGATCGTGCAGGGCCTCGGCTGGCCGGTGATCACGGTGCCGGGCGTCGAGGCCGACGACGTCATCGCGACGCTCGTCGAGCAGGCGCGCGCGAAGGGCTGGGAGGTCATCATCTACAGCGCCGACAAGGACATCATGCAGATGGTGGGCGACGGCGTGTCGATGATCGACGCCCTCCACCAGAAGACGTACACGCGCGACGAGGTCATCAAGAAGATGGGGGTGCCGCCGGAGAAGATCCCGGACTTCCTCGCGCTCGTCGGTGACACCAGCGACAACATCCCCGGGATCCGCGGGGTCGGCGACAAGACCGCCGCCGGGCTCCTCGAGAAGTACGGCTCGCTCGAGGCGCTGATCGCCGCGAACCCGGTCGTGCCGCGGATCCAGATCAAGCAACCGTTCGGCGACCCCGAGCAGCTCGAGCGCATCAAGGTCTCGCGCCAGCTGGTCGAGCTCCGCCGCAACGTGCCGCTACCGGTGCCGCTCGAGGAGCTCGTCGTCGGCGAGTGGGATCTCCCGGGCCTCCACCAGCTGTTCACCGAGCTCGAGTTCCAGGTGCTCGTCGAGAAGGTCAAGATGCGGATGGCGCCCGAGGACCACGTGGTCGTCGTGCCGGCACCCGAGGTCACCGCGCTGACCGCGGTCTCCACCGCGCCCGACACCCGCATCGTGCTGCGCGCCGACGCGCTCGCGGAGCTGGTCGCCGCGGCACGCACCGCCGGCCGCTTCGCGATCACCGTCGAGCTCGATCCGACGCGCATCGACGTCGCCGGGCTCGTCGCGATCGTGATCGCGGTCCCCGACGAGGCGCCGGCCTACATCCCGGTCGGCCACCGCTACATCGGCGCGCCCGCGCCCCCGCCGGCGAGCGACCTCGCGCCGGTCTACGCGCTGCTCGCGGACGCTGGCGTCGCGAAGATCGTGCACGACGCGAAGACCGTGACCCGGATGTTCGCGGCGATCGGCGTCGAGGTGAAGGGCATCGTCGAGGACACGATGCTCGCCGCCTTCCTGCTCGATCCGACGGCGGAGGCCGAGGCCGGCGAGGCGGTCGTGCAGCGGCTCGGCGGCGTGGTGTTGCCGACGCGCGCGACGATCGCGGGCCGCGCGAAGGGCAGCGTGAAGGCGAGCCTCGAGAGCGTGCAGGTCGAGCGTGCGGCGCCGTGGGCGGGGGCGATCGCGCACTCGCTCTTGCCGATCGCCGACGAGCTACCCAAGCGCCTCGCCGCGAGCGGGCTCGAGAGCCTGTACCGCGATATCGAGTTGCCGGTCGCCAGGCTCCTCGCGCAGGTCGAGCGCGTCGGCATCCATGTCGACGTCGGCCACTTCAAGAAGCTGGGTGGCGAGATCGCCGAGAAGCTCTCCGAGCTCGAGCGCTTCATCTTTCAGGCGGCCGGCCAGGAATTCAACATCGGCTCGCCGAAGCAGCTCGGCGAGCTCCTGTTCGAGAAGCTCGGCCTCGAGACCAAGGGCGTGCGCCGCACCAAGACCGGGTGGTCGACCGAGGCCGAGACCCTCGAGGCGCTGATCGACAAGCATGCGGTGATCGCGCCGATCCTCGAGCACCGCGAGATCAGCAAGCTCAAGGGTACGTACCTCGACGCGCTGCCACCGCTCGTCAACCCGAAGACCGGCCGGGTCCACACCTCGTTCAACCAGGTCGTCGCCGAGACCGGCCGGATCTCCTCGCAGGATCCGAACCTCCAGAACATCCCCATCCGCAGCAAGCTCGGCCAGCAGATCCGGCGCGGCTTCATCGCGGCGCCAGGCCACGTGCTGATCGCCGCGGACTACTCGCAGATCGAGGTGCGGATCCTGGCGCACCTGTCGGGTGATCCGAAGCTGATGGGTGCGTTCCGCGACAAGGTCGACGTCCACACCCAGACGGCGGCCGAGGTGTTCGACGTGCCGCGCGAGCAGGTCACCAAGGAGCAGCGGCGGATCGCGAAGGCCGTCAACTACGGGCTGTCATACGGCCAGAGTGACTTCGGGCTCGCGCGCACGCTCGAGATCTCGCGCAACCAGGCCGCCGAATACTCGCGCCGCTACTTCCAGCGCTTCCCGACGATCCACAAGTTCATGGACGACATCGTCACGCTCGCGCGCGCGCAGGGCGGAGCCCGCACGCTGCTCGGCCGGTGGCGCCCGATCCCCAATCTGATGTCGAAGTCGCCGCAGGCGCGCCACGCCGCCGAGCGGGTCGCGCAGAACACGCCGATGCAGGGCGCCGGCGCCGACATCATCAAGCTCGCGATGCTCGCGACCACCAAGCTTGTCGAGCGCGAGAAGTGGCCGATCCAGATGTTGCTGACCGTCCACGACGAGCTCGTGTTCGAGGCGCCGCCGAAGCTGGCCGAGGAAGCCGGCGCCGCGATCAAGGCCGAGATGGAGGGCGTCTACAAGCTCGACGTACCGCTCGAGGTCGATATCGGCATCGCCGACAACTGGGCCGACGCCTAGCGCCGGCCCTTCGCGGTCGATTGCTTCGCGGCAGGCTTCTTCGCGGGTTTCTTGGTCGGCTTGTTGGTCGGCTTCTTTGCCGCGGGCTTCTTTGCCGCGGGCTTCTTTGCCGCGGGCTTCGTCGCCGCCGGTTTCTTCGTCGGCTTCTTCACGGCCGACTTCTTCGCCGCGGGCTTCTTCGCAGTGACCTTCTTCGCGGCTGTCTTCGTCCCGGGCTGCTTCGGCGCCAGCGTCGCGGCGGGCTCTGTCACGGCGGGCTCTGTCGCGGCGGGCTCTGTCGCGGCGGGCTGCTTCGCGGCGGGCTGCTTCGCGGCGTGCTTGGCGGCGGTCGTCGGGCGGGCGCTCCGGCTGCGGGCGACCGGCACCGTGGTCTGGGTGTGGTCGCCGGCATCGACGGGCACGGCGTCGGGGACTGCCTGATCGGTCCAGTGCTGGAGCACGGTGTCGGCGTCGAACCCAGATCCGTCGGGCTCTGGATCGGGCTCGGGATCCGGATCGGGCGTGATCGCCTTGGCCTCGTCGAGCAGCTCCTTGAGCGCCGCGTACTCGTCCCACGCAGGATCGGCCTCCTCGAAGAAGCCGAGGCCGCCGTCGAATGGCGAGAGCCGCTCGATCATCGGCAGCGAGTCGGTGTTGCCGTAGAGGTAGACGAAGAACGAGCCGTCAGCGATCTTGATGGCGACGGGTGTCCAGCCGAGCGCGCTGCACGCGGGCGCCAGCCATTGCTCCTCGAAGATCGTCAAGCGCCGGTACGCGCTGGCGTCGGGCATCCGCGACAGCTCGGTGGCGGGGTAGGGGAGCTCGACGACGAAGATCCGTGGCTGATCGAGACGCGGCTCGAGCTCGCGGATGCGGAACATCGTCGGCGAGCCGTCGTCGCGCCGCGCCTCGACGAGGTGCCAGACCTCTGGGTCGCTCGCCATGCCCTTACCGTATCGCAGTTGTCGTCCGTTTCGGGCCGGCGCCGCCTACCCGCGATACGGCAGCTCGACACGATAGCGCGGCTGGCCGTCGATCCCCCACAGGGTGACGGTCGCGGCGCCGGGGGCGACGTCGACGGTGCCGAACGACTGCAGGCCATCCCACGGCGCGAGGTTGCCGGTCCCCGTAGGTGGTACCCACGAGAACTTCAGCTCGGGACCGAACGTCGGATCGAGCGGCTCGGGCCCGAACGTCCCGGCGTGGATCGGCCCGGCGATGAACTCCCAGAACGGATCGAAGACCGGGCCCTGCGCACGCGCCGGATCGAAGTGGTGTGCGGCGGCGTAGTGCACGTCCGCGGTGAGCCACACCACGTTGCGGACGCCGCGTGCCTTCAGCGTCGCGAGCAGCGCGGCGAGCTCGCGTTCGCGGCCTGCCGGAGGTCCGCCGTTCCCGTCGGCGAAGCCCTCGCGCCGCGTCCCGTCGGGGCCGTCGCCGATCAAGAGACCGATCGGCTGATCGCAGGCGACGAGCTTCCAGGTCGCGCGCGACGCCGCGAGCGCATCGCCAAGCCACCGCGCCTGCGCCGCACCGAGCATCGCAGTGCCGAGGCCGGTGTCGTTCGGCGTCCGGAACGATCGGCAGTCGAGCACGAACACGTCGAGGAGCGCGCCGTACGCGATCACGCGATGCATCGGCCCCGGCGGCAACGGCGTCCACTCGGTCATCGCCTGGCGCGCGAGCCCGGCGAGCTTCGAGGCGTCGCGCTCGCGGTAGCGCGGGTCGTCGAGCTGTTGCCCGGGCCACCAGTTGTTGTGGGTTTCGTGATCGTCCCACTGCGCGATCACCGGGACCTCCGCCGCGAGCGCGCGCACGTGCTCGTCGTCGAGGTTGTAGGCAAAGCGCGCGCGGAAGTCGGCGAGTGACTCGGCGACATGTGCGACGTGATCGTTGGAGATGTTTCGCCAGATCCGGCCGTCGGGTGTGCGCTGTTCGGGGAGGATCGGGTTGTCGGCATAGATCAGATCGCCCGAGTTGATGAACAGCTGCGGCGCGGCCGCGCGGATCGCCGCAAACCCGCGGAGGCCACCCCACTCGGGGTTGCGGCCATACCCCTGGCCACAGGTATCGCCCGTCCACGCGACCCGGAACCTGTCGGGGCGCGGCATCGCGAACCGTCCGCTCGCCCACGCGCCGGTGCCGCGCGCCGCCTCGCGCTCGAACCGCACGCGGTACGCGATCGTCTGTCCGGCCGGCAGGCCGCTGACCGCGAGCGTCGCCGCGTGATCGGTGGCGGGCGTGACGAGGGGACCGACGAGTCGGCGCGGGCTCGCGAATCGATCGGTGGTGTCCCACTCGACGATCATCCGCGCGGGTTCACTCGCGCGGGCCCAGATCAGCGCCTGGCCGCCGTCCGCCCCCAACCCGACATCACCCGCCTGCACGCCGTGGGTGACCGCGGGAGCGGGGCTGTGGATCGCCGGTCCGCGCACGCAGGCGGCACCGACCGCCGACAGCGATCCCGCCATAAACCCGCGTCGCGTCAGCATCCTGCGACCGTACTACGCGAACCTCGCAAGCTCCTCACAACTGGGGTTTCGCGTTCGCCGCCGCCAGCGGGTATCCTAGACGGCCATGCGACGCGCCCTCGCCCTCGCCGTGCTGTGTGCGGCGTGCAAGGGCTCCGAGCCCACGCCGGCTCCGCCGCTCGCAGGTAGCGCGGCGACACCAGCCAGTCTCGCCGCGGCGGCAGCGACCGCACCCAAGCCGTTGCACGAACACCCGATCCGGCCGCACCACGAGGGAACCGTCGTCGAGTGCCCGGGCGAGATCGACGAGACCATGGAGGATGACGCCAAGCTCGCGGTGCTGCTCGACACCGCGAACAAGCAGATCGTCGCGGCGTCGTTCGCGGCGGCCTGGACGTGCGCGGATCGCGCCGCCGATCTCGTGCCGACCTCGGTCGAGGCGCACCACCTCCGTGGCGCGGCCCTCGCGGCACTCGGTCGCGATGGCGAGGCGCAGCTCGCGTATGCACTCGCGCTGTCGCTCGATCCCGATGATCCCGAGACGCTGCGCGCGGTCGCCGACTTCTATATCAACGGCAAGGGCGAGCGGGGCCGCGATGCGCTGCGGCTCGGGCTCGAGCTCGCGCAACGCGGGAGCCGCCGCGTGCTGGCCCGCCGCCGCCGCAATCCGCCGCTCGCCGCAGACCTCGCGCTCCTCGAGGGTCAGGCGCTCAACGATCTCGGCCGCAGCGACGAGGCCCTCGGCCGGCTCGAGGTCGCGCTGCGAATCGCGCCGGGCCGCGGCGATGCGCTGCACGAGAAGGGCGTCGCGCTGTTCGACCTCTCGCGGTTCGCCGACGCCAAGGCCGCGTTCACCCGCGCGCTCACCATCCAGCCCGACGATCCGTTCTCGCACCAGATGCTCGGGCTCACCCTCGAGCAGCTCGGCGACACCGCGGGGGCCGAGCGCGAGCTGGCGCGAGCCCGCGAGCTGGCGCCGACCGAGCTGGTCGGCCCGATCGAGGTGACGGCCGCCGAGTTCCAGCGCGAGGTCGATGCCGTGATCGAGAGCCTGCCGGCCGAGCGTCAGGCCCGGGTCCGTGCGATCCGCATCGAGCTCGTCGATCTGCCCGACCCCTTGGACCTCGCGGCCGTCAAGCCGCCATTTCCGCCGACGATCCTCGGCCTGTATCGGGGCCCGGTCGGCAAGGGCGCGCACGTCGCGCCGCTCGCGAACGGCGAGACGCCATCGATCGTGCTCTATCGCAAGAACCTCGTGCGCGCCGTCAAGACGCGGCGCGAGCTGTCCGAGCAGATCCGCGACACGCTGCTCCACGAGATCGGCCACCTCGAAGGTCTCGACGAGGACGATCTGCGTCGCCGCGGCATGGAATAGCGCCCC
The DNA here is from genome assembly GCA_013812655.1 of Deltaproteobacteria bacterium. Classification (GTDB taxonomy): domain Bacteria; phylum Myxococcota_A; class Polyangia; order Haliangiales; family Haliangiaceae; genus JABFXX01. The sequence goes on from JACCTC010000210.1 coordinate 11,261, forward strand.
GGTACCTCGGCTCGTCTGCCCGGCTCGTCTGCCTGGCTCGTCTGCTGTGCCTCGGGCACGTGCGAGCCCAGGGCTTGCGGTAGGATGCTGGTCATGTCGGATGGCCAGGGGCTGGCGCCAGCGAGCGCGCAGGAGGCAACTCCTGTAGCGCCCGAGGCCGCGGCCAAGCCGACCCAGCTATCGCTCGAGGAGGCGCTCCGCCGCGAGCAGAAGAAGATCGCGCTGGTCCAGGAGATCAGCCGTGCACTGTCGCAGGCGGGGGACCTCGACACGCTGCTCGCGCTGATCATGGCGAAGGTCCAGGAGCTGATGGAGGCCGATCGCTCCACGCTGTACTTGCTCACCGACGACGGCCGCTATCTGTGGTCGAAGGTCGTGCAGGGCGGCGAGCGCGTCGAGATCCGGCTCGAGGTCGGCGACGGCATCGCGGGCTGGGTCGCGCAGACCCACGAGATCGTCAACATCCCCGATGCCTACGCAGATCAGCGCTTCCAGCCGTCGGTCGATCTCAAGAGCGGCTACCGCACGCGCTCGATCCTCGCGGTGCCGATGCGCGGCGCGCTCGGTGGGCTCGTCGGCGTGCTGCAGGTACTCAACAAGCAGGACGGGCCGTTCACGACGCCCGACGAGGAGCTGCTGGTCGCGCTCGCGAGCCAGGCCGCGATCGCGATCGATAACGCGCGGCTCTATCACTCGCTGCTCGCGCAGAACCAGGAGCTGTCGCGCGCGCGCCGCGATCTCGAGCGCCGCACCCGCGAGCTCAACGCGCTCTACGAGGTCGAGAAGGAGCTGTCGGCCGCGCTGGATCTCGATGACCTGCTGTCGCGCATCCTCGCGCAGGCGATCAACGTGCTCGGCGGCGGCGCCGGCTCGATCGCGCTGAGCGAGCCCGGCGGCGAGCTGCGGTTTCGCACGGTCCAGGGCCCGGCGGCACCGAAGCTGATCGAGCGCACGCTGCCGTACGGCACCGGCCTGCTCGGCTGGGCGATCGCGCATCGCTCGCCGCTGATCGTCGACGACCCGCAGAGCGATCCGCGCCACGCGGCCGACGTGGCGAAGGAGAGCGGGGTCTCGCCGCAGCACCTGATGATCGCGCCGCTCGTCGAGGGCGATGACGTTATCGGCGGCATCGAGATCATCGACCAGCGCCGCGCCGCACGCGACGGCGACGGTCCGTGGGGCGATGACGATCTCAAGCTGCTCGTGCTGATCGCGGCACAGACCGCGAGCGCGATCGGCATGGCGCGGCGACGCAGCGAGCAGAGCAACCGCGATCGACTGGCATCGATCGGACTCATGCTCGGGGGCCTGCTGCACGATCTCAAGACGCCGATGACGATCATCTCGGGCTACGCGCAGCTGATGGCGTCGTCCGACGACGCGGCACAGCGCGAGAAGTACGTCGAGCAGATCCAGCGGCAGTTCGATCTGATGGCTGGCATGACGCGCGAGGTGCTCGCGTTCGCGCGCGGCGACAGCGACCTCGTGATCCGCAAGGTGTACGTCAACCGGTTCGCCGAGGAGATCGCGACGCAGCTCGGCGCGGCGGTCGCCGGCCGCGGGATCGAGTTCGAGGTCGAGGCGCGGTACGACGGTGTCGCGTTCTTCGACGAGCAGAAGCTGATGCGCGTGTTCCACAACCTGACGAGCAACGCGATCGAGGCGATGCCGGACGGTGGGCATCTGCGGGTCCGGATCGATCGAGAGGGCGACGATCTGGTGTGGACCGTGACCGATACCGGCCAGGGCATCCCGGCCGCCGTGCACGCGCGGATGTTCGAGCTGTTCGCGACCGGTCGCAAGGGCGGCACCGGCCTCGGTCTCGCGATCGTCAAGCGCGTCGTCGACGATCACAAGGGGACGATCCGCTGCGATACCGGACCGGCCGGCACCGCGTTCACGATCCGGATGCCGGCGATGCGCACGACCGATACGGACTGAGGGCTCATGCTCGCGCTGCGCGGCATCGGTAAACGCTTCGGCACGCGGCGCGCGCTGGCGGGCGTGACGCTCGAGGTCACCGCGGGCGAGGCGGTGCTGCTCGTCGGCCGCAACGGCGCGGGCAAGACCACGCTCTTGCGGATCGCGACCGGGTTTCTCGATCCCGACGAGTCTTCAGGGTCCACCGCCGATGCGGTCACGATCGACGGCATCTCGATGCTGACCGAGCGAGCGCGCGCGCAGGCCCGGCTCGGCTATCTGCCCGAGCACGCACCGGCGCCGTTCGAGATGACCGTGCGCGATCACCTGCGGCTGCGCGCGCGCCAGAAGGGTCACCCGGCGGCTGCGGTCGACTCCGTGGTCACGACGGCGGCGCTCGAGAGCGAGCTCGACCGGCCGATCGGCGCGCTGTCGAAGGGGTTTCGCCAGCGCGTCGGGCTCGCGGACGCGTTGCTCGGCGCGCCGCCGCTGCTCGTGCTCGACGAGCCGACGAGCGGCATGGATCCGATCCAGACCAAGGAGCTGCGCGAGCATCTGATCCGCGCGTCGCGCGATCGAGCCGTGCTCGTCAGCAGCCACGCCGTCGCCGATCTCGAGGCGCTCGCCACGCGCGTCGCGGTGCTGCGCAACGGCGAGCTCGTCGCGATCGACCGGCCGGCCGCGCTGTGCAAGGCGCAGGGCGTGACCCGCCTCGAGGACGCGGTGGTCAAGCTGCTCGGTGAGGAGGCCGCGGCCTGATGCGCGTGCCCGGCGCGATCCGCGCGGCGTACTGGGTGTGGCGGCGCGAGCTCCACATCATGATGCGCGCGCCGATCCTCTACGTCGTCGGTGGCGTGTTCCTCGTCGTCCAGGGCGTCGCGTTCGCGGGCCTCGTCGGCGCGCTCTCGGATCCGCGCAAGCCGGCACCGCTCGGCGCGCTGCTCGAGGGTCAGCTCGCCGGGACGCTGTTGACGTGGGTGCTCTCGCTCGTCGTCCTGACGCTGCTCGGCATGCGCGCGATCGCCGAGGACAAGCGCAGCGGCGCGTGGGAGCTGCTGCTGACCGCGCAGGTCGGCGAGGGTGCCGCGGTCGTCGGCAAGTGGCTCGCGGCAGTGACGCTCTACGCCGCGCTGTGGATCCCGACCCTCGCGTACCTCGCCGTGGTCGCGGTGTATCGCGCCGACGATGGTGGCTGGGATGGCGCCGCGATCGCGTGCGGCTACCTCGGTGCGATCGCGATCGGCGCGGCGCTGCTCGCGTGGGCGATCGCAGCGAGTGCGGCGATGTCGTCGACGCTCGGCGCCGGTGCGCTCGGGTTCGCGCTGCTGATGGGCATCTTCCTGGTCGGCGAGCTGTCGAGCCTGTGGCCCGATCTCGCGCTCGATCATCCGCGCATCGCCGCGATCTTCGAGGCCGTCTCGGTTCGCGGTACGGCCCTCGCGTTCGCGCGCGGCGAGCTTGCCGCGGCTGGCGTGATCTTCGTCGGCGGCCTCGCGGCCGTCGGTCTGTCACTCGCGATCACGCTCGCCTGCGCCGAGCGCCGCGGGCCTCGTGAGGTCCGCACGCGCACGCTCGGCACGGTCGCGCTCGCCGCGATCGCGCTCGCTGCCGGCACCCTCGCGATTCGCCATCCCATGCGCCTCGATGTCAGCGCCGATCGCCGCAACACGCTCGATCCGGCGACGGTCGGTGTGCTCGCCGGGCTCTCCGGCACCGCCACGCTGACGATCGTGCGGCCGACCCTCGGTGGGCTCGACGTCATCTACGACGAGGTCGCCCGCGTCGTGAATCGGATGAGCGAGATCGCGCCCGGCCTCGCGATCCGCTGGGTCGATCCCGCAGCGGCGCCCGGCGGGCTCGCGGCGGTCGCACGAGCGGCCGGGCTGGCACCCGAGGATCTCGCATCCGGCGGCGCGGTCGTCGTCGAGCATGCGGGCCGCCGGCGCGTGATCGATCTGTTCGCGTTCGCGAAGGTGGACGCCGGCCCCGGCGGTGCCCCGACGATCGAGCGGCTGGCGATCGAGCAGGCACTGACCGGCGCGCTCGCGGCCCTCGCACTCGCGCGGCCGATCACGGTGTGTGCGTCGACCGGGCAGGGCGAGCTCCCGCTGGCGGCGCGCGACGACAAGGCCGACTGGAGCCTGATCGCGGAGCGGCTGAAGGGCGAAGGCATGACGCTCGAGGACGTCGCGATCACCACCGACGTGCCGCGACGCTGCACCGTCCTGGTGATCGCCGGTGCCGCGACCGCGTTCACACCCGAGCAAGCACTCGCGCTGCAGGCGTTCGTGCAAGCGGGTGGGGCGATCGTGATCGCGGCGGCCACGCGAACACTCTCCGGCGGCGCCGGCGGCGCCGGCATGACCGGCACGACGGGCCTCGATGGCTTCCTCGCGACCGAGGGGCTCGGGCTGCCGGCCGCGATCGCGCTCGATCCGGCGCTCGCGGTGCGCGAGATCCCTGGCGCGCTGTTCGTGATCGATGGCTACGTCGCTCACCCGATCAACGCCGGCTTCGCGAAGACGCGCGCGACGCTGTGGTTCCAGCCGCGGCCCGTGCTCGTTCATCCCGGGGCCGCCGCGCTGATCCGCGCGAGCTCCGAGAGCTGGGGCGAGACTGACTTGCAGACGTCGCCGCCGGCGAAGCAGGAATCCGACCTCGCGGGACCGATCGTGCTCGCCGCGGTTGGCCGCAGCGGCAAGGTGATCGTGACCGGTTCGGCGGAGTCGCTGTCGACCGCGGTACTCGCGGGTGGCCCGTCCGCCGGCGACCTCTGGCTCGCGCGCGCGATCCGCTGGCTCGCGGGACTGACCGATCCGGTCGTCGCGGCGCGCACGCCTGACCAGGTGCGGCTCGTCCTCACGCCCGGCGAGCGTCGCGCGGTGATCTCGCTCTCGGTCGCCGGGATCCCGCTCGCGTGGGCGTTGCTCGGCGG
>JACCTC010000244.1 GCA_013812655.1 Deltaproteobacteria bacterium
CTGCAGCGGCTCGACACCTTCGAAGGCATCGCGATCCTGACCACGAACTTCGGCAACGCGATCGACCCGGCGTTCAAGCGCCGGCTCACCTACCGGGTGACGTTCCCGTTCCCCGACGAGGAGATGCGCGAGCAGCTCTGGCGATCCCTGTTGCCCCCGGAGGTCCCGGTCGAAGGCGACATCGACTTCGCGGGGTTAGCACGCCGGTTCTCGCTGTCGGGCGGCTACATCCGGAATGCCGCCCTCCGCGCGGCCTTCCTGGCGGCCGAGGAGGGTGCGTTTCTCACCCACGAACACCTCGAACGCGCGGTTCGCATGGAGTTCCGCGAGTTCGGGAAACTTGCCGAGAGCGGCACCCTCGAATAGCCCACCCGAGCCTGGCAACGGCTCGGTGGTTCCCGGAGACGCCGACGATCCGGAGTCAGGGATCGTGCTGCCTCCACGACCCAGGCCGTCTTGTATTTCGAGCACTTCGCAGGCACGCTGGAGGGAAGATCGTCGGGTGGGACGCGTATTTAGTACGGGCCCCGCGTTCGCCTTCGGGGCTTTGTAATCAATGGGATTTGACCTCGAAAAGCGCGTTGCGACCGAGCTTTCCCGTCTCGCGGACGAGGAAGCCAAGAAGCCCGAGCGGGACGCGGACGTCCCGCGTCCGGGCAAGCAGACGCGCGTCGAGAAGTTCAAGCGGCTCGCGGCCGAGCTCGAGCGACGCTTGCTCGACCGTGACGCGGATGCCGGCGCCATGCACGTGACTGCGCTGCCCGGGAAGCAGACGCAGATCGACGAGATCGTCGAGGGTGCGCTCGCGGCGCTCCAGGCAACCGTCAGTCGAGCGCAGCGGACGCTCGCCAGCGTGCCGTTTCAGACGCGCTCGCCGTTCGACGATTACCGCGCGACGGGTCTGCGCGAGGTCCTCGACACGCTCGGTACCGCCAGCGGCAAGCGGCGCCTCCAGCAGACGACGATCGCCGCGGCTGATCCCGCGATCGTCTCGCGCGCCACGCGCAGCCGGGCCACTGCGACGCCGGACGCGAACGGCCGCGCGATGTGGCGTGCCTCCGAGCGTCACGCCGCGACGCTCTATCGCAATGCGATGGATGCCGGTGAGGTCGCGACCGAGGACCCGGTGGTTGCCGAGGCGCTCGCGCGGTGCGGTAGCGGTCAGCCGCTCGCCGCCGCGGTTCGCAAGAAGATGGAAGCCGAGCTCGGCATCTCGCTCGAGCGCGTGCGCGTGCACACCGATCGCGTCGCTGCCGATGCTGCTCGTGCCGTGCGCGCCGAGGCGTTCACGGTTGGCGAGGACATCTTCTTCGCCGACAGTGCGTATGCGCCGGAGAGCCGTGATGGCCAGAAGCTGATTGCTCACGAGCTCGCGCACGTCGTGCAGGCGTGGGAAGGCCGCACGCGCAAGGGCGGCGACTCGCTGCACGTCAGCAGTCCTGGCGAAGCGCTCGAGCAGGAGGCCGAGGCGATCGCGGAGCGCATCGACCGGCGCGACGATCGGCGTGGCGAGCAGCCGACCGGTCGCACGCAGGGCAAGCACCCGGAGCGTCAACAGGCCGAGCAGGCGACGCGCCGCGCCGAGACGCCGCTGCGCGAGCCGCGCGCATTGCCGCAGGCATCGCCGGCGGCACCCGCCGCCCGGTCATCGTCGCTACTGCGCAAGGCGGCATGCGATCAGAACGCCGCACCGCAGGGCAAGGCCGGCGGCGCGAACGCAGCTCCCGGCAAGGAACCGCGCGGCACCGTGCCGACGACGCAGGTGACGCGTGATCGCGCCGTCGAGCAGGCGACCAAGCAGTCCAAGCAGTCGACCGATCGGATGACGGGCGCGGGCGCCGAGCTCACCAAGCGCGTCGACGGTGCGACCAAGCAGTCGCTCGGTCAGCTCAAGAAAGGCATCCAGGCCGCGAAGGCGAACCCGCCGGGCAAGAAGGCCGGAGAGGCCGGCAAGCTTCACGACAAGAAGGCGCAGCAGGCGAAGCAGGCTGCGGCGGCGAAGGCGGCAAAGGCCAAGGCAAAGGTCTCGTCGGCGAAGTACGACGGTGCGGTGCCGCAGGTCGATGCGTCGCCGAGCAGCACCGGGGAGAAGGGGCCCGTAAAGTTCAAGAAGGTTGGCGACTGGACGCCGTACATGCCCGAGCCGCTGCCCGATCAGGATGATCGCGAGCGCAAGCGGATCCAGAAGCTCGTCGAGAAGAAGGTCAACGAGGATCGCCGCGAGTCGGCCGCGATCCTGAACCACTTCCGCCAGGCGCAGATCAAGCAGGCCGGTGCGGTTCGCGCGATGGCGCCTGGTCTGCAGGCCAAGATCGCGGGGGCGCAGAGCGCGGCGATAGGTCAGGTCTCGGCCTCGGAATCGGCGCAGAGCGCCGCGGTGCAGGGTCACGTCGCGAGCGTGCAGGCCCAGGTCCGTGCGCATGCCGCGGCGATGAAGGGGCAGATCACATCCGCGCATGCTGCCTCGCTCGCGCAGATCCGCGCAGCGACGCAGGCGGCGAACCAGAAGCTGGTCCAGGCGAAGACGCAGGCGATCACGGACATCGGTACGGCCGAGACCGCGCAGCTCGCGGCCGTCGCCGCCGAGTTCTTGTCCGCGAAGACGCGCATCATCGCGATGGGCGCGGCGAAGGCCGGCGAGGCAGCGGGTCTCGGGAGCTCGGTCAGCCTCCCGTACGACGGCGAGAAGCTCGAGGCGGCGCAGAAGGCGGCGAAGGAGACTGCCGCCGCGTACGCGTCGGCGATGCCCGAGGAGGCGTCGAAGGCCGCCGAGCAGCTCGGCGCCGAGCAGCCGAAGACCGAGTCGGACGTTCGCAAGATCGCCTCCGATCAACGCACGGCCGTGAACCAGGCCTTCACGCAGGCGAAGCAGGCGATCGAGCAAGCCGACAAGCAGGCGCAGCAGTCGGCAGATCAGACCAAGACCTCGGCGCTCGCCGGCATCGACGCGGTCGCGTCATCGACGAGCGCGCAGCTCGCAGCGCACGGTGCCTCGCAGGTCGCCGCGATCCGTCAGCAGGGCGCAGCCGCGCGTGCAGGCATCACGCAAGCGGGCGCGGCCGCGAAGGCCGGCGTCGCCAAGGCGGTGGCTGCTGCCGCATCCGGCATCGAGAAGGGCGCGCAGGGCGTGGTCGCCGGCGCGAGGAACCTCGAGACGCCGAACCCCGAGACCACGCGCGCACAGGTCGCGCAGGGCGCGCAGGAATTGCAACAGGGCTCGAGCCAGGTCATCGGTGGGCTCAAGAAGAACGCAGACCAATCAGCCGCGGGCCTGACCAAGCAAGCCACCAGCGCGGCGTCGGGGATGGCGCAGACTGCCGCTGCCGCGAAGCAGGGCGCGACGGCGATGGGGCAGGGCGCGCAGCAGTCGATGACCGCCGCCGCGCAGGGTGCACAGCAGACGCTGACGCAGGTCGCGCAGGGTCACAAGCAGACCGCCGATCAGGTCGTGCAGGGCGCGACCGACGGCTTCAAGCAGCTCGTGCAGGGCGTGCGCGACGCGTACACCGCGGCGACGACGCAGCTGCGCACCGGCCTCAACGGCGCGGTCACCAGCGTCGGTACCAGCTTCAACGAGGCGGTCCCGACGAAGGAGACCGCGGACATCCTGGCCAACGCGAAGAAGGCCGCGGACGCGGTCAAGCCATGGTGGAAGAAGGCGCTTGCGTTCGTCGTCTCCGTCGTCGTCGCGATCGTCGTCGTCGTCGTGATCACGGCGCTGATCGTCACGACAGGTCCCGTCGGCGCGATCCTCGTCGGCGCAGCGGCAGGCGCGCTCGGCAGTGTCGCCGGTCAGATGGCGAGTAACCTCGTCCTCGGCAACAGCCTCATGGAGGGCGTGACGTGGCAATCGGTCGCGATGGGCGCGATCGGTGGCGGCGTCGCTGCCGGTCTCACCGCCGGTCTCTCGGCCGGCGCAGGTCAGCTCGCCGCGGGTGGTGGACGGTTCGCAGCATCGGGCGCGCGGATCACGACAGCGATGGGTGGCGGCAGCGGCCTCGCGAACTACGGCATCCGGCTCGGCGTCAATGTCGGCTCGGACTTCGTCAGTGATGCGGCCGCGCAGGCGATCGTCACCGGCAAGTACGAGTTCAGCACGCAGAACCTGATCACCTCGATCGGCACCAACGCGATCACGAGCACGCGCCGCTTCGAAGCCGTCCAGCAGAGTGCCGGCGGACGCGTGCGTGCCGCGGTCGGCTTGCCGCCGATCAACGTCAACACGGGTGGTGGTGGCGGTGGTGGCACCGGCGGTGGTGGTGCTGGCAGCAGCAGCGCGAGTGGCGGTGGCGGCGGCACTCCATCCGCTGGCGGCGGTGGCGGCGCGACCCCGGGCAACTCCCCACGCCCATCGGGTGGCGATGGTGGTGGCGCAGCGCCACGTCAGGCTCCGGGTGGCGGCGATGGCGCAGGTCCGACGCCGCGTCCCGCGGGTGGCGATGGAGGCCAGTCGGCTGGCGGCGATGGTGGCCCGACGCCGCGTCCAGCGCCCGCAGGCGATCAACCGTCGGGTGGTCAGCAGGCGCAGGGCGGTCAGCAGCAGGGCGGTCAGCAGCAGGGCGGTCAGCAACAAGGCGGGCGTCCGCAGAACGATGGCAGCGCGCAGGGTGATGGGCCGCAGGGCGGCCGGCCAGCAAACGATCAGCAAGGTGCTGGCGATCAAGCGGGTACGCCGCGCCAGGGCGGCGATCAGCAGGGTGCGCAGGCACAGGGCGACGGTCCGCGTCCGCAGGCCGACGGTCCGCAGGCCGATGGTCCGCGTCCGCAAGGCGATGGCGCCCAGGCGCGTGGCGATGGCGATCAGGCCGGTGGCCAGGCACGCAACAACGATCAGGGTGGCCAGGCACGCGGCAACGATCAGGGTGGCCAGGCACGCAACAACGATCAGGGCGGCCAGGCACGCGGCAACGATGACGGCCCCGCGGGCGGCGATCGCAGCGGCAACGATCAGAGTGCGGGCAGCGATCGCGGCGGCAACGACGGGAACGACTCGCAGAACGCACGCGGCGATGGCGACGACGCGACGCCGACGAGCGCGCAGGACGCCGAGCTCAACGATCTCGGATATGCGAACGCGACGAAAGCGAAGGGCGAGGAGGCGGCGGCCGCGATCGAGAGCGGCCAGAAGCCGAAGAGCGATCAGGTTCGCGACACCGAGGCCAACCAGCAGGGTCTACGCGATCTCGAGGCGCTCGCGAACGATCCGAAGCTGACGCCGGAGCAGCGCGCACAGGCGCAGCGTGATCTCGCGCAGCGGCTCCGCGGTCAGGAAGAGCCCACGGGCAATCTCGCGCGAGATGTCGCGGAGCAGCGCGCACGTACCGAGGCCGAGGCAAAGGCGCAGGAGGCAGCGAGGGCGCAGCAGTCTGGCGCGAAGCCCGCCGACGGCCAGACGTCGACCACCAAGCCGGCCGACGGCACGACGCCGGATGGCACGGCGCCGGCAGCCGGCGATCGCGCAGCGCAGGCGAACCAGGATCCGAACGCGCCGCGCGAGACCGCGAATGGCACCCCGGAAGGCCCGCAGCAGGGCAAGCTGCCCAACAACGGCGAGGGCCTCGCCGATCCGGGCGCGATCGATCGGTTCGCCGGCAAGATGCGCGACATCGAGGCGCAGTGGGCCACGATGTCGCCCGATGCGAAGGCCGCGCATCTTCAGGACACCGTACGTGCCGAGCTCGCGGCCGCGGGACTACCCGACGTGCCCGTCAAGAAGCAGGCGCTCAACGGCAACAACGGCGAGTTCGACCCTGCGAGCTGGCAGGTGCGGATGGACGAAGGCCGGCTCGCGAACGCACCGCCGGCCGAGGTGGCGAACACGCTCTATCACGAGATTCGCCACATGGAGCAGTTCTACCGGATCGCGCAGGAGCTGCGCATGCAGGGCATGGATCCTGCGACGATCCATCAGCAGACCGGAATCCCGGATCACATCATCCAGCACGCGGGCAGTGATCCGCATCTGCTGACGCCGGCACAACGCGCACAGGCGCAGAGCTACTTCGACAGCATGTACACGAACAGCGCGGGCAACCGCGCGACTCGTCAACGGCTGTACGACGCCGGCACCGAGGTCACCGCACGCAACGCCGACTACGAGCGCATCAATAACGATCCGGCCGCTTCGCACGCCGACAAGGTCGCCGCATACGACCGCGCGATGCAGGCGTTCCGCGACTACGAGGCCGCGATGGCTGGCTACAAGGGCCTGCCCGAGGAAGCCGACGCGTATCGTGCGGGCGACGCCGCGGAGGCCGCGATCAACGCCGGTCGTACGCCACAACCTGCGGGCGCGACGCCCGACGCCACCGTCGCGGGGAACGCGAACGGCAACACCGCGAGTCCGACGCCGCCGCGTCCGCCGAACGAGCCGTCGACGGCAGGTGGCGATCGCACGCCGACGAGCAGCGATCGCACGCCGACGAGCAGCGACCGCACGACGACGAGTGACGGTCAGCAGAGCGCGACCGGCGATCGCACGACCGCATCTCCGGAGACCGCTCCGAAGCCGGCGAGCGACGCGCCGCGCCAGGGCTCGAATGACCTCGATCAGCTCTATCGCGATGCTGCGGTCGCGCAGCAGGAGCTCGCGAACATCACGCGCACGATCGCCAGCGATCTCGGCGGCCGTCCGATGATCCCCGACAAGCTCAAGGGTCGCGAGCGCGCGCAGCAGAAGATCGACGCCGATTACGGCGGCGATCCCGGCCGCATCACTGATCTAGCGCGCAGCTCGATCGAGTTCGACAGCCCGCAGCAGCTCCGCGCCGCCGTGGAGCAGATGCGCGCCGCGGGCGAGGTCGTGCGCGTCAAGGATCGCTTCGAGACGCCGGCCGACGGGTACCGCGACATCATGATGAATGTCCGGATGTCGAACGGACACATCGTCGAGGTGCAGATGCACCTCAAGGCGATCCTCGACGTCAAGAACGGCCCGGGGCACCACCTCTACGAGCAGGTCCGCACGATCGATGCGACCGCGAAGACCGAAGGTCGGCCACTGACGCCGCACGAGACGGCCGAGCGCGCGCGGCTCGTGCAGGAGATGACGAAGCTGTACGACGACGCGTTCGCCGCCGCGTCCGCAGGCGGCACCGCGCCGCGGCAGCCGACCGATGCGCCGCCTCCACCGCCTCCGCCCACACCGGATTCGGCGCCGCGCTCGACACAGGATCCCGCGGCAAAGCCGGCGACGCCCGAGCCTGCACCCGCCCAGAGCGGCCCCGGCCAGTCCGGTCCCGGCAAGGTCGCGCAGCCTGGTGATGTCGACGCGTCGGCACCCCAGCCGCCGAAGAGCCTCGCCGAGCGCCGGCAGTCGCTCGCCGAAGATCCGAAGCGCACGACCGCCGAGGCGTACTCCGCCATCGATCTCCCGGATGGGCCGAATGCCCAGTGGCAGGCGCTCCGCGATCCGAACGCGTGGGTCGGCGAGCGGCAGGCGCTGCACACGACGATCCTCGAGCGTGCTGCCGTCGACGCCCAGGCGTTTGCGGACGCGCACGCGAAGGCGCAGGCCGACAGCGGCCAAGCGCATCAGCCCGAGGTCTTCGCGATGCGCGGGAACACTGCGAGCGGCAAGACGCGCGCCGTGAAGCAAGGTCTCGTCCCCGAGCTCGAGGCGCCGGTGCAGGCGACGAATGACCTGCGTCACCGGGCCGTCAACCCCGACAACTTCAAGGTCGAGCTCTACGGCGGTGACGGCGCGGGTCTGACGTCCCAGCAGGTCCACCTCGAGTCCTCGATCCTCGCGGACCGTCACTCGCAGGCGCTCACCGAGATGAAAACGAGCACCGGCGAGACCGGCTCGATCCTGATCGACAAGCGGCTCGGCGAGATCAGGGACGTTACAAACTTGCAGAAGCTCGCCGGTGATACCGGGCGCGGCTTCACGCTCGTCGACGTCGACGCGCCGCTCGGCAACTCGGTCGCCGGTGTGCTCGGCGACCGCGTCCCCGGCGGCAGCGATCCGATTCCGCCGTTCTCGGCGATCGCGGAGGGCTACGTCGGCGCGCGCGCGAATCGCATGGGGACGATCCAGGAGGTCGTCCGGGATCCGAACTCGAAGTACATGCTGTTCGCGACGAACCCGGATGGCAGCAAGGTGCTCGTCGCCGAGGTCAAGGCGCTCGAAGGCGGCGCGATGCCCGCCGATCCGATGCAGCGCCTGACGATCCTCGATCAGACGCGCTTCGAGCAGATGATCCAGACCAAGGCCGAGGCCGAGGCCGAAATCAACCGGCTCCGCGCCCAGCCGCTCACGCCGCAGACGATCCGCGAGATCACGGGCCCGATGGGCAAGTACGGCGAGGGCCTCGCGAAGCGCCTCGAGCCCCACATGGGCAAGACCTGGGAGCAGGCGATCGCCGACTGGGCGCAGGCCAAGCCGCCGACGCCAGGCGCGCCCGCGACGACAACGACGCCTTCGACCACGCCGCCCGCGACCGGCCCGAGCGCGACGAGCTCGAGCAACGACTCGAGCAGCATGGGCGGCGGCGCGGGCTTCGGCTCCGGCAGCGGCAAAGGCGAGCCCGGTGCAACGCCCGACGCACCCGGCGCGGCGCCAGCGCAGGCGCAGACCGCCGCCGCGACGATCACGCACGAGACCGGTTACACCGCGTCCGGCGCGGGCAACGATCGCACGACCGTCGGCGTCGGCGAGCTCGTGTACTTCTCGGCCGACGTCAACGGTGCGTGGACGGCGACCGCCGGTACCGCGAGCGGCAGCGGCCAGCAGTTCGACTGGACCGCGCCGGCACGCGCGAATTCGAGCGTGACGATCACGTTCACGCCGACGACCGGCGCCCCGGTCACCCGCACGTTCTCGGTGCTGGCACCGTCGTCGGTGGTGCTCGCGAAGACCTCCGATGACGTCATCGCAGCTGGCACGCAGGGCGCCGGCCTACGCGCGACCGTGACGTTCCACCCGCTCACGGTGTCGTTCGCCGCGACCGAGTGGAAGGAGCAGGGCAACGAGGCAGCCGCCGGCGCGAGCGGGTACTTCGAGGGCCGCACGCTGCCCGCGCACACCAACTTCAATCCGAACTGGCTCGGCATCGGTGACGGCAACACCGGTCCGTCGGATCACGCGAGCTTCGAGGGCTTCCCGAGCCCGTGGGCCGCCGGCAGCTTTCACTGGCCGATCATCCAGCGCTACAAGCTGCGCACCGAGAGCGGAGATGGCGCCCAGATCCAGGTCCTCAACCAGACGTGCTCGATGGAAGGCGCACCGCACGCGGGCCGCACCACGGTCACCAAGGGCGACGCGACCTCGAACCCGCGTAGCCCGGGCGGCGGCGGTGGTGGTGGCGGTGCTGGTACGGGCGGCGGATACGGCACCGGCAGGGGTGGAGCGCCCGGCGAGAACAGCGACATGGGGCGTCCCGCCACCACGGTCGCGGCCGAAGGCACGCGCGGCACGGGTGCTCAGCTTCCGCATCTCGAAAAGATCCAGGCGAGCTTCGGGCGTCACGACGTTGGTAACGTGAAGGCCCACCAAGGCGACGAAGCGGCAAAGGCCGCGGACGAGCTCGGTGCGCAGGCGTACGCGACCGGCGACGACATCGCGTTCGGGTCGCAGCCAGACCTTCACACCACGGCACACGAAGCCGCGCACGTCGTCCAGCAGCGCGCGGGCGTCGAGCTCGATGGTGGTCTCGACGGTGGCGCGAGCGATCCGTACGAGAAGCACGCCGATGCGGTCGCGGATGTCGTCGTCGCAGGTGGCTCGGCAGAGGAAATGCTCGGCGGCGGCGAGGGCAAGGCGAGCGGCACCGGCTCGGCAGTCGTCCAGCGCAAGACGAAGGTCAACCCGGTCGCATCGGCACGTCACAACAAGGCGGCCTTGCTCGGTGACGGCACGCCAGGCAACCCTGGCCTGACGATCAGCGATCTCGATACCTACGTCGGGCGACAGGCGGACTGGTTCAGCGAGCCGAGCTTGACGCAGCCCGATCGCGACACCGTGTGGAAGGTGTTGATGCTCCTGAAGGAGGGCCCGCACTTCGGCGTCGCCCTCGCATCGCTTCGTACGGCCGCGGTGGCCGCGCTGCCTGCGGGCGACCTCAACAAGCTGAAGAAGTACGCGGCGTGCTTCAACACGGCCACCGAGACGGTCCAGCTCCACACGGCCGCGACGACCATGGGTCGCGCGCTCCAGCTTGGCCAGGCGATCATCGATCTCGAGGCGTTCGTGCCGAAGGCGGTGCTGCGCGTCGTGATCCCGGAGAGCGGCCTTCTCTACCTCGTCGACAGGGGCAAGCTCGCCGAGCTCAAGAAGTACTACACGCTATTCAAGCCCACGCTCGAGGCGCCCGAGGAGTGGCAGCACATCGAGACGTTGCTCACCGAGACCGTCGGCAAGTACTCCGCCCTCGTCGGGTGGGTCCACGATCTGCACATCATCACCGTGCCGACGCGCCAGCGGTTGATCGCGAACGTCGCGGACAAGAGCCGGTCGCGCCCGGTGTTGCTCATCCTGATGTCGGCATCTGACTGGAACACGGCGTTCCTCCAGGCCAAGAACCTCGAGAGCTCGATCCTCAACCCGAAGAACCTCGCGATCCTCGTGCAAGGGCCCGAGTCGATCGCGAAGGCGACGTCCGAGGTCAACCGCGTCGCTGATGATTACGGCCAGCGGACCAAGACCTGGAACTGGCTGAAGTTCGCGTACGAGTACAGCCCCGGTCGCCTCGGCCAGGTTGTGATCGCGGGACACGGCTCCGACCAGAGCGTCGAGATGGCGTCGCCGGGCACGAACCCGACCGCCCAGAACGATAACCGGAACGTCTCGTACGACGAAAAGGGGATCGACAGCAGCGACCCGACGAAGAACGGCACCCAGCTGCTCATCGACACCGTGCTGGATCGCATGGATCCCAAGGACGCGAACGTGGTGTTCGCCGGCTGCCTCGTCGGCTCGCACGACGTCCCGCCGGCCACGAACCTCAGTGGTGGATCGGCAGCGGCGCAGAAGAATCTGCAGACCGCGATCGCGGCGCATCCCAACCTCGCCGACTACGTCCGCCAGCGGATGGCCGCGAAGGGCGTGACGGGGGAGGTCCACGCGGCGAATGGCTCGACGACGTTCGATTCGTTCAACGTCGATGCCAGTGGCAAGGCGAAGCTCAGCAACCCGGACGATCCTCACATCAGCGGCACCAAGCTGCAGTACGTCAAGACCGGCATCGAGCCGGAAGGCGCGCTGCGTGCCGCCATCGAGTGCTACGCGGATGCGGCGATCGGGCCGGCAAAGACCACCGCCGAGATGCGGACCCGCGTCGCCGGACTCGCGGCCGATACGGGCTGGTGGCAGACGATCACGCGGATCGGCTTCGAGCTCTGCCTGCCGCCGCCGCCGGCGGAGGTCGACATCGCGCTGGCCCTCGACATCAGCCACCGGATCTCGAACTGGTTCTTCGCGGGCTGGGCCGAGATGATCGATGTCCAGGCGATGGCCAACGCGGTGAAGCCAACGGAAGCCGCCAAGGTGTTCGCCGGTATGCTGACGTCGAGCTGGGCCACAAACGATCACCTCGCCGTCGGCGCGCGCGAAGGCTGGTTGCAGCACGACGCGGGCCAGGCGGCGCCGTTCATGGCAGCGCTCACGGCGAGCTCGCTGACGCGCGAGACGTTCCAGCGGATTGCGGCACGCGGTATCCTCGATCCGAAGCTCGCGACGCTGCTTCCCGTGGGCGCGCCGACGAAGGGCCAGATGATCCTCGCCCTCACCATCGCGGCGAAGGACGGCGCCGCGATGCCGAAGCCCGTGCGCGACTTCTTGCGGGCCGCGGCGGGCGGCACCGCGACGGCGACGTTCCCCGCGGCGCTCAATGCCGGCGCGATCCTCGCGCCGACCGGCGAGCTCAGCGTCCTCGAGAACATCGGTCTCGCGCCGAAGTCCGCGCCGGCGCCCTCCGGTGGCGGAAGCGTCGACGGCAACGTGGACGCGAATCACAACAACAAGAACGAGACGTTCATCGCGGTGTCACCGCGCGAAGCCACCGTGGCCGTGCCGAAGCTGAACGTACGCGTCCAGGCGAATGACAGCTGTGCCGTCGTTGCCACCGTGGTTGCTGGTACAGTCCTGCGGGTGATGGGCGAGACTGCATCGGGCTGGTCGTTCGTTGACCTCAGCGGTAAGACCGGCTTCGTGTTCAGCAAGCACCTCACATGATCACGATCCGTGCGAGCGTCCTACTCGCCGTCTCGCTGTTCATCTGCACCGGCTGCAGCAAAGGGGAGCCACCGATGTCGTCCGCCGCGCCGAAGACCCTCTCTGCCTTCACGTCACTGTCCGGAGGCTTCAGCCAGGCGATCGCTCCTGGTGGTCAACTCGTCACGCTCAACAGTGGCGCGGGCGCTACCTGGTGGGAGGGCGATCGCCCGGTGACCGCCGAGTTGCCGCCGAACATTCCGGTCGACGGCGCGCGCTGGACGGCAGACGGGAAGTCACTACGTGTCGGGCTCGGCACGATCGATTTCAAGTCTCGTGCGTGGCGCGCGGATCCGGCGCTCGCGTCATGGGGTGCAGCGGGACCGCAGGGCCAGGCCGCAGTGCGCGAGGCGGCGTGGTTCTCGAACACCCTGCATGTCGCACTCCTGCTCGAGACCCGGACGCCGCAGGGCAAGCGCACCACCGAGGTCGTCGTGATCAGCGCCGCCGACGGGAAAGAACGCGGGCGACGCGAGCTCGAGGGCGCCACGGCGCTGATAGCGTCCGACGATCGCGTGCTCGTCGCGGCGAAGGAGCCGGTCGTGCTCGATCTCGATGCGAACGTCGTCGCCACGCCATCGTCGATGCCGCTCTCGGTAACCCGCGTGCGCGAGGGCGCCGGGATGTTCGCCGCGCTGGGCGCTGCCGGCGATGTCGCCCTGATTCGCCCGGCCGACGGCGTGGTGGTTGCCACCTGGGACGTCAATGCGGTCGACGTCGTGCCGGTGCCGAAGGGCGCCGTCGCGGTGGACTTCGAGGGCAACGTCCGCGTCGGCTGCTTGCAAGGCAACGCGCTTCGCAATGTCGGCGAAGGCGCATCGGGAGTCTCGGGCGCCGTGATCCAGCTCGTCGATAGCCGGATCGTCGTCGCGGGCGCGGGAGCCGATCCGGTTCGCGTCTCGACGTTCACGAACCCGTGTCGCTGATCGCCGCTAGGAGTGAGCGAGCGGTCATCTCCATCAAGACACGCAGCGTACGGTCTTTCCAGAGATGCATCAGTGACTCCGACGGTTCGCTGATCGGGCTAGCGTTTGGCCGTCTCTGAGGCCAGTCTCGCGTGAGCCTCGGGCCCGGGGCCGGGCCCAGTAAGGTACGAACCTCGAGCACTTCGAATAGTGGCAAGGGCCTGTTGACGGGCGGTAACGTAGCGCCATGTTCGCGTTGTCGCGGTGCGCGACGCCGAAACTCGGACCGCGCAAGTGGAGCACGTACACGGTGCTCGGATTCCTCGGGTATGGCGTGGCGAGCGTCTTCTCTGCCGTGCTCGCGAGCGCGTGGGATTTCACGCTCGCGATGCGGCTCGTCGTGAGCTTTGCGCCGCCGCTCGCGTTCATCGCCGTCATCACGGTCGCGACCGCGCTGAAGGGTCGCGAATGGATCGTGTTCTATCAAACGACCGTCGCGGGGGTAGCGGCGGTTGTCTTGCTCGGGCGACTCGCCGGAGGTTCGGTATGGCGACAGCTCGACGTCGCCGTGCTCGGCATCGGCGTCTTCCTCGTGTTCGGACGTCTCGGGTGCTTCCACGTCGCGTGCTGTCACGGAACGCCGAGCGAACGCGGGGTGGTGTACGCGGACGAGCACGTTGCGGTCGGCTTCTGGAAGCGCTGGAAGGGTCGGCCGCTCGTGCCGGTCCAGCTCGTCGAGAGCGCGGGTAGTGCCGTGCTCGTCGGCCTCGCGCTCGTGTTCTCGAGTACGCCTGGAACGGCGGCCCTCGTTTACGCCACGGGCTACGCCCTCATGCGGTTCGCTCTCGAGCTCGTTCGCGGCGATCCGGTGCGCCCGTTCGCGCGTGGTCTCAGCGAAGCGCAATGGTTCGCCCTCGCGACGACCGTGGTCTGTGCGGTCGCGCGCCCGACCTGGTGGACGTTTGCCGCGGCGATCGTCGTGCTCGCGGGATGTGTGGCCCTCGTCCGACGACGAATCGACCGCGAGCTGTTCTTGCCGCCGCACCTCCGAGAGATCGACGCGCTCTCTGAAACGATCTTGGCCGATCCGACACATGCAAGACGTGAGACACGACTCGGCGTCGGCATCTCGTGTCACACGCTCCCGGACGGCCGCGTCGATTGGATCATGTCCTCGACCACGCACCCAAAGTGGTCGACAGCGGCGGCGCGCCGGATCGCGGATTCGCTGTGGACGTCGAACGAGATCATCGAGGGCCGCACGCCGGGTGTCGTTCACGTACTCGTCGCGGTGTAGGTCCACTCCTCGCCGAGGACGATCGCTTCGAGAGCATGCTCGAGCGCAACACATTCCATGAGTGACCGAACCGGTGCACTTCGTGACCGGCGTATGTTCGAGTCAGCTCATAACCATCGAGGCACGCGTGACCGCGGAGCTCACATGCTCTTCACTTTTTCGCGCATGTGGTCGATCACGACGGTGTGCTCGTGCTGCGGGCTGAACATGATCAGCTCGGCGTCCGCGGTGACCTTTACGTTGTGGCCGCCCGGCCAGTAGAACAGGTCGTTCGCGTTGACCGTCTCCTGGACGCCGGCCGCGTCGGTCGTCGTGATCGTGCCCTTGAGGACGAAGCCCCAGTGCGGGCACTGGCAGGCGTTGCCGGCCAGACCCTGGAACAACGGGGTCGTGTCGACGCCGGCCGCGAGCGAGAAGTACTCGCCGCTGATCTTGCCGTAGCCAGTGGCGTCTCCGAAGTCCGTCCGCTGGCGGAGGATCGCGCCGGGGATCTCCATCTTCACTTCGACATCGTTCTTGGTGACTCGCATCTGAGTGCTCCTTGTTCCGTGGTTATCTGACTAAATTAGACCGGTCGGTTTGTTCCGTGACGCGTAAAAACGTGATTGAGAGCGGCGTGTTATGCCGAGGTCGATCGAAAGTAGAAGTCGAGCATCTGGCGAAGCGGCGCCGGATCGCGCTGCAGGCGGGTACGTAGCGCGGCGCCCTCCCAGCAGTTGATCAGCAGCTGCGCCATCGTGTGCGTGTCGGTGTTCGCCGAGAGCTCGCCGCGTTCGATCGCTTCGTCGAGGCAGCACGCGATGCGGCGGGCGATCTCGGAGAAGCACCACTCGACCTTCTTGCGGAAGGCCTCGCTGATCCCCGAGAGCTCCTGGCCGAGGCCACCGAGCAGACACCCGAGGTAGCCCTCGCCGCGATACTTCTCCTCGGTCATCTCGAAGAACCGGCGGACGCGCTGGAGCGGTGGCAGGGTCTGATCGCCGAGGCAGTGATCGAGCCCGCCGTGCACCTCTTCCATGTAGCGGTCGATCACCTGGAGGCCGAAATCCTCCTTGCTCTTGAAGTGGTGATAGAACGACCCCTTCGGGATGCTCGTCGCCTCGAGCAGCTGGGCGACCCCGAGGTCGTGATAGCCCTGCCGTAGCAGCATCGCCATGCCCTGCTCGAGCAGGAGCTGTTTGGTGTCGTTCGCCATTCGCTAGACCGATCAGTCTAATCCTGGACGCATCGCGCGGGAACTGCAAGTGCCTGATCGGTTCGATCGTCGTCAGCGCGTTGGAGCCGACGCGTGCCGGATATCATGAGGGCGCATGTTCCTGAAGGCGGTGCACGTCTGCGAGGACGTCCGGATCGAGGAGAACGGGACGTTCACGCTGGTCGGCGTGCACAGCGAGCGGATCTTCGTACCGGTCGACCAGGGCGAGATCCGCGTGCCTCGGTTGCTCGTGGTCGCGATGGTCGGGGGTCTCGCGGGCGCTGATCGCCTGCGGTTTCGCCAGTGGTTACGCGCCGCCGACGACGCGAGCATCGAGCCGCCGGCGATGGCCGAGCAGGCGCATGACGCGGCGGCGGACGAGCACAACTTCGTGTTCGGTGACGCGCCGATGGTGTTCCCCGGCATCGGCGTTTACGAGGTCGCGCTCGACGTCGAAGCGGCAGGGACATCGGCTGCGTATCGTTACCGGTTTCGTCTCGAGCGCGCCCCCGCGGTAAGGTCGGCGCCATGAGCGACTTCGCGAACGAGCTGTTCCGGCGCAAGGCCGAGCAGGCTGCCCGCGAGCTCGCGGACGCGGAGCGCGACGCGATCGCCGTGGGCAAGGAGCCGTTCGACGTCGCGCGACTCGACACGTTGCTCGGCGAGCCACCCGGCACCAGCGCCGACAAAGCCCACGATCTTCGCGAGAGCTACTACGTCGTGCATCGTCAGATGCGAACGCTCGCGGAGTTCGCTGCCCACCTCAAGCAGATCGCGAACTGGTGATGACGCAGCTCTTGCCCAGGTACTACGCCGTCAACGATCGGCCCGTGAAGATCGTGCCGTTGCCCGACGGTAGCAGCGACTGCCTCGTGTTCGACTTCGCGACGGGCGGGTTCGTGGTCGATCGCGATTACTTCACGCACGTCACGCCGGGCTCCGGCAAGGACGTCGACGCGCTCGACGAGGCGCAGTTCGCGCGGATCGTGGCGCAGCGTCGGGACGACGCGTTCCAGCGTCGCCGCGAAGCGCCGATCGAGTGGCAAATCGGAACCGGTCCGACGCCATCGTATCGCGCCAGCTGGAACGGCCGGTCGTACACGCTGCGGCTGAATCCGCCGGGCGGGCCGACGTACACGTTGCTCGTCGGTGATCAGGAGGTCGAGACGTTCCAGGCGTGGCCGCCGGCCTGGAAGAAGCCGGGCGGGCAGGCCGTGCCTCGCGGCGAGATCCGCGAGCTCGCTGATCGGCTTCAGGTGTGGGCGACCGCGCTGTGCCAGTTGCCGCCGGGCACGCCGGCACAGGCACTCGACACGCTCTGCATCGCAGGGACGCCGACGGCCGCGGGCACGGACGTCACCGTGCAGCCGCCGCCACCGGGGACTCGCAAGCTGCTGGTCGGCTCGCGCGACGGTGATGTCTCGGAGCTCGACCTCGTCGTCGAGCCCGGCACGCTGACCCGCGCGGGCCTCGATGCGCGGTTTGGCAAAGGCTTCGAGATGCCGCGGCTCGGGACCGGCGCGCAGCGCGTGCTGTATCGCGTCGAGGCGCCGGGCGCGGCGTACAAGTGCGCCGTGATCGCCGGCTTCGACCAACCCACCACGGCCACCACCGTGACCCTGCGCCGGGACCGCATCCGATGACCTCGAAGAAGAAAGAGCCAGCCAAGAAAGTCCCGACCGCCGACGAGCTCTCGGACGCTCCACTCGATGTCCTGATGGATGCGCTCGCCAAGGTCAGCGGCGAGCTTCAGGGCAAGCAGGGCGCCGAGCTGCGCCAGCATGTCGCGACCGTCAAGGTGCAGGTCGATACGCTCGTCCAGCAGGTGCAGATCAAGCAGGAGGGCGAGGTCGCGCGCAAGGTCGTCGCGGGCGAGGTCGAGAAGCTGATCGATGCGGTGGTCAAGACCGGCGGCGAGGCCGGCAAGGCGCTGGCGCGGCAACGCGAGCCGATCGCGAACGCGTTTCGCGGCGTCGATCTCGACAAGATGGCCGATGGCCTGCGGCTGTTCGCGGACTGGCTGCAGAACCCGAACGACGACAAGGCGGCGCAGGTCAAGCAGCTCGTCGAAGAGCTGCAGCGCACGATGGGACCGCTCGTCGGTCACGACCCGGCGCGCGAGGACGAGGAGCGGCGGGCGGCGATCAAGAAGGACGTGCAGGCGTCGCTCGACGAGATCTTCCGCGGCAAGAAGAAGCCGACTTAGTTGCGCGCGAGCATCACGGCGGTCTGCGAGAACGAGGACGATGTCCAGTACCCCGCGAGCGCCTCGAGCTTGTCGGTGACATCGCCGTCGCGTTGCGCAGTGGCGATCTGATACGCGATCTTGGCCTGCACCGGGATCGCGCCCGTCGCGATCCGGGCCGCGCGTGCACTCGCCCGCGCCGCGCGCTCCGCGCTGACGAGCATGTTCACGAACGCCTTCTCGTGCTCGACGGCGATGTAGCGCCCGCTCGTCGGGTCCGTCTTGACCTTGAGCGAGTAGTACTTCGCGACCAGCTCGGCGGACTTGTAGTAGGCGAGCTCGGTGCCGGCGAGCAGCATCAGGTTCCACTGCAGCGAGTTCTCGCCCCACTGGGTCTTCAGCTTCGAGAGTACGCCCTCGGATTGGTGGAGGCGCGACAGCATGTACGCCGTCATGTAATCGGGCTCCATCATCGCGACCCGGTTGCGTGCCGAGTCCATCGGCATGTTCGCGCTCTTCGCGAGCGGCTCGACGAGCAGCGTGTCGAAGTAGTGCACGCCCGCGGCAGCCGCCGACTGGAACGACGTCGTGAGCTGCTTCACGTTGGGCAGCGAGCACATGTAGTTGACGCTCTTCTCGCTCTCGATCTCGAGCTTCTGCTGGGCGACGATCGTGTCGGCGACCGTCTTGCCGATCAGCAGCACCGTCGGCGCGACCTGCTGGACGATCTTGTCGGCGACCTCGGGCGACGTCAGCATCGCGCGGTCAGCGGTACCGAGCATGCGGAGGAACTGCCGCGTGTTCGCGACCGAGCTGCTCGCGAAGACCTTGAAGCCCCAACCGCGCAGTGCCGACTGGTACGCGCCCATCATCAGCAGGTGGCCGCCGAGCGTGTTGGGCTTGACCTGACCGATCTTGGTGAACACGTCGAGCGTGGTCTCGTCGAGCGCGTCGAGGGCGCCGATCGCGCTGATCGCACCGGTGAGGTCACCGGCCTGCACCTTGGTGAGCACGTCGTAGGTATCGGTCGCGCTCGCCGCATAGACCCACGCCGACAGCATCTTGATGTACGCGACCGCGACGAGCCCTTGCTTGTGAAGCTTCTCGGCCTCGGCGGCGCGCTGCTGCGCGAGCTGCCCCATCGCGGTCAGCGTCGCGGGTAGCCGGCCCGCCTGCTCGAGCTGGAGGAGCGCCGACCACTCGCTCGCGAGGCGCTGCTGCCACTCCTTGTACTTCGCGTCGAGCGCCTTGATCGTCTCGTCGTCGAGCGCCATGTCGGCGGCCGCGACCGGCACCGGCTCGGGCAGCCGCTTGTGCGTGAGCAGGCGGTACGCGTCGTAGACGTTCGAGATCTCGACCGCCTCAGCGCCGTGCTCCTTCGCGAGCGCGACGAGGTCGACCTGCTGGCCGGTCTCCGCCGACCGCGCCCAGCGCAGCCCGACGGGATAGCCGAGCCGCTTCTTGCCTTTCTCGATCGCGCCCTTGAACTTCTCGGGGATCCCGCCGACCGGACCGATCGTGCCGTCGGGGTTGATGATGCCGGTCATCGTGACCGTCGGATCGATCTTCTCGCCGGTCATCGTCGCCAGGAAGCCGCCGGCCATCAGGCCCGATGCCGACGCGCCATCGATGTAGCCGCCGGACGAAGCGGTGAACGAGATGTCGGTGAGGTCCTTGCCGATCGTGTTCGCGGCGACGAATGCCGAGACCCAGACGCCGGCGCGCCACTGCGAGCCCGTGCCGCCCGCGAGCTCCTCGAAGATCCCGACCTCGACGGTGCCGTCCTTGTTGGGTCGCGTCTTGAGCGTGACCGGCGACGAGCCACCCGAGACCTGCGGCCCGAGCTTGACCCACATCGCGTCGACGAGGCCCTTGTCGCCGTCGATCGGCAAGGGGACGATCGTCGAGCCGTTCTTGTCGTCGGTACCGAGGATGACCGCCTGGCTCGCGTTCTTCGCGTCGGCCTTGATCGTGAGCGGCTTGAAGTCCTTCTGCGCGGTGCCGTCGGACGTTGGCGTCGGCGCCGTCTGCTTGCCACCGCACGCGACCGTGATCGTGAGCAGCGCTAGCGCCCTGCGCGTCTTCCCCATAGCGGCGAACTATATCACCTCGCGCGAGGGTGTTTTCGAGCCTGCTCGATCATGCGGGCGCGACTGACGTGCGTGTAGACCTCGGTCGTCGAGATGTCGGCGTGACCGAGCATCGCCTGCACCGCGCGCAGATCCGCGCCGCGCTCGACGAGGTGGGTCGCGAACGAGTGCCGCAGCTTGTGCGGCGAGACGCCGCTGCCGGGCAATCGCACGCCAGCCTGGATCGAGTATGCGCGCAATAACTTCCAGAACGCCTGGCGTGTCATCGGCCGTCCTCGGTCGGTCAGGAACAGCGCGCGCTCGGCGGGGTCACGGAGCTGCGCGGGCCGATCCTCGTCGATGTACTTCGTGATCCGATCGCGCGCGGCCTCACCGAGTGGCACGAGGCGCGTCTTTCCGCCCTTGCCAGTGACCCGCACGAAGCCGGCGTTGAGGTTGACGTCCGCGATCGGTAACGAGACGAGCTCGGATACCCGCAGCCCCGAGGCGTACGCGAGCTCGATCATCGCGGCGTCGCGGCGGCCACGGCCGGTGTCGGGAGGCTGCGCGATCAGGCGAGTCACGGCCTGCTCGCCGAGCACGCCGGGCAGGCGCTTCGCGGTGCGCGGACTGTCGATCAGGGTCGCCGGATCGGCCTCGAGCCAGCGCTCGGCGACCAGGTGCTTGCACAGCCCGCGGACCGCGACCAGCGTGCGCGCACGACTGCGGGCGGCGAGTCCACTCTCGGCGAGCGCGATCAAGAAGTCGGTGACGTCGAGTGCGGTGATGTCATCGACGTCCGCGCGCCCGCGCTCGGTCAGAAAACCGACGAACCGCGCGAGATCGCGGCCGTATGCCTCGAGCGTGTGGCGGGCGAGGCCGCGCTCGACCTTGAGGTGATCGAGATGGAGGTCGACCGCTTCATCGAGACCGAGGCGGCGCGCCATCGGGCAATCGTCGATGATGTGGGGATCCGCGCAAGTTTTCGGGGGTTGCGGTCCGGGTCTCGATTGGCCATAGTCCCTCGACCGGCATGGATCTGAGCGCAGACAATATCCGCTGGATATTCATCGGGCTGTTCACGCTGGTCGCGTCGGTCGCCGTCCACGAGTTCGGGCACGCGATCGTCGCCTACAAGCTCGGCGACGACACCCCGAAGCGGCAGGGCCGCGTCACGCTCAACCCGATCGCGCACGCAGACCCGATCGGGACGATCCTGCTGCCGCTCGTCGGCGGTGTCATGGGCGGCGGTGGCTTTGGCTGGGGCAAGCCCGTCCAGTGGCAACCGCACCGCATCCGCCGTGGCATCAGCATGTCGACCGCTAGCATCCTGGTGTCGATCGCCGGTCCTGGCATGAATCTGTTGCTGGCGACGCTGGTCGCGACCACGCACGTCATCCTCGTCAAGACCGGCGCGCTCGACATGAGCTCCGAGGTCCACGCGATCCTGAAGTTCGTCGTGGTCACGAACTTCGTGCTGATGTTCTTCAACTTGCTCCCGGTACCGCCGCTCGATGGCGGTCACGTCGCCGAGGCACTGGTCCCGTACCGCCATCGCGCCAAGTTTCAGGAGTTCGCGAAGTTCGGTCCGTTCATCATCCTCGGCTTCATCATGATCCCGCAGTTTCGCTGGCTGTTCACGACGCCTGCGATCTGGTGTGCGGGCAAGCTGTACGCCGGTGTCGCTGCGGTCGTCGGCCTGACGTAGTAAAGACATCGCGATGGATCAGGCCGGATACCAGGTCGCCCTCGACGTGTTCGAGGGGCCGCTCGATTTGCTGCTTCACCTGGTGAAGAAGCACGAGCTGTCGATCCTGGACATCCCGATCTCGTTCGTCACCGAGAAGTACCTCGAGTACCTCGACACGATGGCAGGCCTCGACATCGACGTCGCCGGCGAATACCTCTTGATGGCGGCGACGCTGTGCCACATCAAGTCCCGCGAGCTGCTGCCGTCGACCCCCGACGTGGTCGACGAGGACGAGCTCGACGCCGGCGACGCCGAGGCCGAGCTCGATCCGCGCGCGGATCTGATCCGGCGGCTGCTCGAGTACCAGAAGTACAAGGCAGCGGCCGATCAGCTCGGCCAGCAACCCGTCGTCGGCCGCAACGTGTGGAGCCGCGGCGCGCCGACCGAGGATGCGATCGCCGATGGGATCGATGCCGACGCGATCGCGCCGCTCGCGCCGTTCCCGGTGCACAAGCTGATCGAGGCGTTCGACCGCGTGATGCGGCAGGCCAAGCTCAAGGTCGCCCACGACGTCGTGATCGATCGGTTGACGCTCAGCCAGAAGATCGCCGAGCTGACCGACCGGCTCGAGGCCGAGGGCCGTTTCACCTTCTCGTCGATGTTCAGCTTCATCCGCGACGGCGTCGCGCGGACCCTCTCCGAGGTCCGCCACGAGGCCGTGGTGACGTTCCTCGCGCTGCTCGAGATGGCGAAGCTGCGGCTGATCGCCCTAACGCAGCCCGAGCCGAACGAGGAGATCATGATCGAGCGCGCCGGGGAGGACCTCCGGGCCCGCGTCGAAGCCGGCGTGGCGCGAAGCGGCGATGACTACCGCTAAGGGGCGCCCGCGAGCAGTGTCGGACCCGCGTGCTAGAAGCGCTTCCGAGGTATCCCCGTGAGTCGCAAGTCGCGCGGTAAGAACAGGAAACAACCGTCGAAGCAGCCGGTCGCCGTCCCCGAGGAGATCCTCGCGGAAGGGTCGGGACCTGCCGAGGCGGAGGTGGACGCGATCGACGTCAGCGAGGCCGCGGGCGGCGAGGGCGTCGAGGGCGCGGCGGTCCACGTCGGGCTCGAGGTTGACGAGAGCGCCGAGGTTCTCGAGGTCGGTGGCGGCGAGCCCGAGCAGCTGGTCGCGGCCGCCGATGACG